>JAVBRG010000015.1:0-15472 GCA_031548195.1 Planctomycetota bacterium
GATTTCCCGGAGCGCCTCGCAGTAATTCGTCATGTCGGTAAGGATAACCAGGATGTGCATGCCGAGTTCGTAAGCGAGGTATTCGGCGGTGGTCAGGGCGAGACGGGGAATGGAAATGCGTTCAATCGCCGGATCGTCGGCGAGGTTAATGAACATGACCGAACGTTCCAGGGCGCCGGTGCGTTTAAAGTCTTCGATAAAGAAGTTCGATTCCTCGAAGGTGATCCCCATGGCGGCGAAGACCACGCCGAACTTTTCGCCGGATTTTTTGACAGCGGCCTGACGGGCGATTTGCGCCGCGAGGCGGTTATGGGGCATGCCGGAACCGGAGAACACCGGCAGTTTTTGTCCGCGCACCAGCGGGTTAAGAACGTCAATGGTGGAAATGCCGGTCTGGATAAATTCGTTGGGGAAATCCCGGGCAAAGGGGTTCATGGGAATCCCGTTGATGTTTTCGTATCGGTCGGGGATGATGGCCGGCCCGCCGTCCGTAAGCCGGCCGAAACCGTCGAAAACCCGGCCGACCATATCGGGAGACAGGCCAATCTCCTGCCCTTTGGCGGTGAATCGCACCCGCGCCGAACCGGGGTCGAGGTTCGAGGTCCCTTCGAAGACCTGGATAAGCGCCCGATCCTCTTGCGTTTCCAGAACTTTCCCACGGCGGATACTGCCGTCCGGCAGGATGATTTCGGCGATTTCGCCGTAGCCGATCCCTTGCACGCCGGTGACGAAAACCAGGGGGCCGACGATGTTCTGAATAGTACGGAATTCCTTGGCTGCAACTGTCGACATATCTATGCTCCGCTTTCAGGAAATCGATAAGGGTAAAGCTTGGGCAAACCCGGCGAATCACTGCGCCTTCTGGGCCGCTTTGTCGAGGGCTTTAGTGATGTTATCTTTGAGTTCGGCGAATTTGCTCTCCAGCTCTTTTTCGGAAATCAGTTTAGCCCGGGAAATGTCTTCCATAATCGGCAGGTTCAGCATCGAGGACAAATCGTAGCCAAGCCCCAGTTTTTCCTGGGTCGATTTGTCGAAGTGAAGAATGGCGTCCAGCATCATGGCCTGTTTCTTGAGTGAAGTGAAAGTGTCGATATCGTCGAAAGCGGATTGGTTCAAATAGTCTTCACGAATCAACCGCGCCACTTCCATCAGGAGCCGGTCCTGGGGGTTCAGTGAATCCATCCCGACGAGCCGGACCAATTCTTGCAAATCGGCTTCTTTCTTGAGAATTACCATGGCGCGCCGCCGCTGGGCCGACCATTTCGGGTTGATGTTCTCGTCATACCAGGGGTCGGTGACGTCAAGGTAGAGGGAGTAACTGGTCAGCCAGTTGATGGCCGGGAAATGCCGCTGGAAAGCGAGCTGATCGTCCAGGCCCCAGAACACTTTGGTAACGCGTAACGTCGCCTGGGTGACCGGTTCCGACAAGTCGCCGCCGGCCGGCGAGACGGCCCCGATAATGGTGACGGAACTTTCCCGGCGATCCTTCCCCAAGGCGACAATCATCCCGGCGCGTTCGTAGAAGGCAGCCAAGCGGCTGGCGAGGTAGGCGGGGTAGCCTTCGTCGCCGGGCATTTCCTCGAGTCGGCCGGACATTTCCCGCATCGCCTCGGCCCAGCGGCTGGTGGAGTCGCCCATCAAGGCGACCGAGTAACCCATGTCGCGGTAATACTCGGCCATGGTGATGCCGGTAAAGACCGAAGCCTCCCGCGCCGCCACCGGCATGTTCGAGGTGTTCGCGACCAGGACGGTGCGTTCCATGATCGGCCGGCCGGTCTTGGGGTCGGTCAATTCGGGGAATTCGAGGAGCACGTCGGTCATTTCATTGCCGCGTTCGCCGCAACCGATAAAGATGACGATATCGGCGTCAGCCCATTTGGCCAATTGGTGCTGAACGACCGTCTTGCCGCTGCCGAAGGGACCGGGGATGCAGGCGGTGCCGCCTTTGGCGACCGGGAACAGGGTGTCGATAATCCGCTGCCCGGTAAGGAGCGGCTTCAGGGGCGGAAGTTTGGTCGCATAGGGACGGGGAATACGCACCGGCCAGCGCTGCAACATCTGGATTTCGTGATCGTTTTTGGTGACGTCCTCTATTACCGCGATAGTCTCCTCAACTCGAAAGCTGCCGGATTGAATCGACTTGAGGGTCCCGGAAATGTTCGGCGGCACCATGACCCGGTGGGTGATGAGTTCCGTTTCCGGCACCGTGCCAAGAATGTCTCCGCCGGTGACGTGGTCTCCCACTTTGGCGACCGGGGTGAATTCCCATTTCTTCTCCCGGTCCAGGGCCGGCGCTTCGGCGCCGCGGACAATGAACAAGCCGTAGCGGGCCATGAGTTTGTCAAGCGGACGCTGCACGCCGTCGTAAATGGACTGGAGAAGGCCGGGGCCAAGTTCGGCCGAGAGGGGGACGCCTGTCGGGACCACCGGTTGCCCCGGGGCGATGCTTTCCGTCTCTTCGTAGACTTGAATGGAGTATTGATCCCCCCGGATTTCAATGATTTCACCGAAGAGGCCGAGCTCCCCGACTTTGACCATTTCGAACATGCGGGATCCGCTAAGCCCTCTGGCTACGACCAGGGGACCCGACACCTTGACAATCGTTCCGTTTGAACGCTCAGTGGCCATGGCGAAAGCCCTTTCTATTTCTTCCCCATCAAATCGACGCCCAACGACCGCGCCACCAACTGCCTTACCTGCTCCCGCTGTAGCCCCACTTCACCCGTAGTCGCCGGCAAAGTCGCCACCACCACATTGGTACCCTGCCGCAGCAAGGCAATTTCATTACGGCATTCCAAAGCGATTTCCTCGGGGATCATGACCAAAGTCTCTTCCCCGGCTTCGCGAATTGCCCTCAGAGCCTGCTTGGCGTCGTCGATGTGCTCGATGTCCAGGGGTTCGACCCCGACCGACCGGAAGGGCAGTATCGCCGCATGTTTCCCGATGACGATGACCTTAGGCATATTCCCTCCTGAGGCGGGATAGGGTAACCTCGCGGTCGATGTTGTTCGCCACCGCCGAAAGGCACAGGTCCAAGTTGACCATTTCCGCTTCGTTCGCCACCAGGTATGACATGGCCCGTTCCGCTCCGAACGGGACCAGCCGGCATTGAAGAACGGTCTCCCGCAGGACATCCGCCGCGGCGCTGTCGATATCCGCCTTGATCCGGTTCGGTTCAACCCCTTCCAAAGCCCGGGCCGACCGCACCGACAGCCGGCCGGAAACGACCCCTTTCGGATCTTGTTCGTTCTGCAGGATGGAACCGGCCAAATCCAGGCTGTTATTGAACACGTACCAGTTCCGAATCGTCTCCGCCGGAACCCCGTTCCAGCGCAAGCGGAATATGCCCGACCAGGCGGTGAGGAGCGCCCGATCCTGCATGTACTCCTTGACCAGCTGTTCCGGGACCCGATCGGCAACGCCTTTCATCAGGGAGCAGGCGGCCGAATCGAGGTAAATCGACCGCTCCAGCGGCGTCGCCTGCTGGGGAGGGTTTTTCCGCAAAATCAGGTCCCGGTGTTCCTTGAAGGCGCCGGCATACTCCGGCGCCACCGCGAAAACCGGAAACAGGGCGTCGAGGTCGGCCGGATTCGGATTGTTCTGTTTGCAGGCCTGGTTAAACAAGGTGCGGAAGGTGCGGAAACGGCTGCCGATGCCGAAGAAGTTTTCCAGCGGATGCGGCGGGCAGAGTTTAAAAATTTCCGCCTGGGATTCCCGGGTTTTCTGGTCGAGGGTGACGCTGGCCGAGTCCAACGCTTTGTCATCCGGAAACAGCGCCCGGTAGACCGATTTCCCCAAAGCCATCCGCGCTTCGCTCCGGTTCGGCGCTTTGAGAATAGCCTCGAAGAAGGAACGCGGCAGCAATTCCGCCTCGAGAGCGGCGATTTTGCCGCTGACGAAAGTCCATGCCGTGGGTCGTTTTTCGATTTTCAACATGAGACTGGGCTCTTTCGTTTCATTTCCCAAACAACACCTTGGCCAATTCCCCGGCGGCGGTTTCGCGAAGTTCGTGGATACGGCGGTGGAAGCTGCAGTCGACGTGGTAGGCGTCCGCTTCCAAGACCGCGCCGGAAAGCACTTTGGGATCGGCTTCCACCCCGGTGAAACGGCCCTTGCCGGAGCGCGACTGGTTCAGTTTGTCGAGGTCGGCCTGGAAAGCGGCGACCATGTCCGGTTTAACCCTCAGGACTCCACCCACATCGGGGGGGAGCTCGGCCAACCACTTTCCCACCATCGCCACCCGCTCCGGCTCTCCCAAATCGCGGAGGCGGCCGGAGACTTTTTTAAACACTTCCTCGATGGCATGGTTTTTGGCGGCCAGCACCTGCAGGCGATTATCGTGTTGACAGCGTTCCAGTTCCCGCACGGTATCCCGGTCGAGGCGGAGCTTGACCTCGCGAAGCGCTTCCGCCCTGGCCCGCTCGTCGGCGGCTTTACCCTCGGACAAGATCCGCTCGGCTTCGGCGGTGGCGTCGGCCAGCAATTTGCCGGCGCGTTTCTTCGCCTCTTCCAAAACCGTAGTTTTGACGTTATCAAGACTCATCGGATAAATCCTTCTTTACAGGACCGTTACCGGGATATTCAACCGACGATGGTCTTGCCGGCGACCAGCAGCCAGTTGAGCATCAGAATGGCGACCAGCAGGCCGAACACCGCGTATGTTTCCACCAGCGCCGGGAGAATGAGGGCGCGGCCGAACTGGTCTTCCTTCTTCGCCACCAGGTTGATGGCGGCGGCGGCGGTTTCGCCTTGATATTTGGCAGAGAACATCAGCACCAAACCGAGGGCAAAACCGACAATCCCCAAAGCCGCGCCGATGCCGACCGGCATTTTCTGGGCGTTCTCCAAACTCGCCTGAATACCCGCGAACGACGTCACCAGGAAGGCGAACACCATTCCGTACAGACCTTGGGTGCCGGGGAGAAGAATGAGGAGGAAGACCTTGCCGAACAGGCTCGGCTTCTCCGAAAGGACTCCGGCTCCCTGACCGGCGGCGATGGAAAGGCCCAACGCGCTGCCGATGCCGCCCAGGACCAAAGCAGCCATGGCGCCCAAAACGGTCCAGCCAATCCCCGATTCAAGGAAATAAAAGCTCAACATGCCGAAAAATCCTCCTCATCTGCAAATAGATCCGTTCAAACACCGTCGCTTGAAAAATTAGTTGTCAATCGCCTTGGCACCCTTCGCCGCCGGTGTTTCCTTGACATCCACCGTGGCCGAATTGAATCCGTAAGGTTTGAATTGCGTTCCGCCCGCTTCGTAAAAGCGTCCAAAAAATTCCAGCATGATGAGACGGGCCGAATGCACGAACCCCCCGAGGAGCGACAGGAAAAAGTTCATGCAGTGTCCGCCGACCACCACCAGGATTCCCACGATAATGCCCACGGCGGGGATTTTCGTGCTGAGGTCCCCAAGCATATTGAAGGTCGAGCCCAGGGCCGCGCCAGTCAGGCCCAAGGCCATGAGTCGGGCGTAACTGATTAAATCGCCCAATAAAGCGCTCGCGCCATACGCCCCCATGATGCCGTAAATACTCACCAAACCGACCAGAATCTTGGCAATCCAGCCCTTCTGATCCCGCCCCTGGGTGAGAATCAAGGCCACGCAGACCACCACAAACAGGGCCCACGCGATGCGGGATCCGCTCAAGCCACCGATTATCGCCAAAACCAGGAAGGCAATCCACAAAATGCCGTCCGACCAGGCAGCCATTTTGTCGCCCCGCTGGAAATCGCGGTAGGCGCGGATGGCCATGCCGTAAATTTGGGTGACGACGCCGATGCCGATGGCGATGTAGAGGGCGAGTTGCGAATCCTTGATCGGATCAATCACCGCCAAACTGGTGCGGAATTTGTCAAACCAGCCCATACCGGGTACTTTAGCCGACAGGTCGCCCAGCCACGAACCGGTCAAGGTGCCGAAGACAATCGCCGAGATTCCGCAGTAGACGAAGCATTGGAAAAACTGCTGCAAATGTTTCTGATCCCGGTACTTCCGCTTCAACAATTCCATGAGCAAAATCAAGGCGATCCCGTAAGCGGCATCGCCAAGGCAAATCCCCACGAAGATGAAGAAGATCGACGCCACGTAAGGGGTGGGATCGACCCCATGGTAGGAGGGAAGCCCGTACATCTTCACGAGAAGCGACGCCGGACTAATCCATTTGTTCCATTTCAAACTGACCGGCGGATCTTCCCCGGCCGGCGGCTCGCACTCGAACACCGCAGTCCCGGGGAGTTTGGATTCTAGGCGGAGCTTGAACAGTTCGGCGTGGTCCGACTTCACATAACCCCGGGCGGTAAAGAGGTGACCGCTTTCCGCCATGCCGGTGCGGGCGACCGCCAGATTCTTTTCGCTTTCGTAATAACCGGCGGCTAAACTGGTTTTCTTGAGCCAAGCATCGGCAAAACGGCCGGCTTCGGCATTATGATTGGCCAATTCGCCCTCGGTTCTGGCGATTTCCGCATCCAAATCGGCGATTTCCTCCTGCGCCCCCTTTTTCACTTGGGGAACCGGATGCACCTGGAGGCCGTGATCGTCGATAAGCCCCCGCAACACTTCGGCTTGATTGGCCGGAACCGCCAAAGCGTAATAGGTGTGGGTCTGGTCGCCAAAAAGCTGTTCGGCGATAATCTGCCCGCCGGTGATGCGTTCATCCAAAAGGAAGGCCTTGCCGCCCTGCCCCGAGACCGCCACCACTTCCATCTTCAGGTTTTTCAGGGTCGAAACCTTCGGTAAATCCGAACCCAGAAAACCGAACTGGGCCACCGCCGCCCGCTGCATTTTCAAGCGGGCGATTTTCTCGTTCGCCTGTTCAATGGCCTGACGCATCGAAGAGGTTTTACCATAGAGCAGGTCGATATCCACTTCCTCGACCGCACTGTCGATTTCCACCTTGGTTCCGACCGTTTTCAGCGGTAACATCCCGTCCAGAAAACCCGGTTTCACGGTGCGGTGTTCCTGACAAAATCCGGCGATGGAATTAACCCGCGACAATTCGCCGTCGATGTTCTGGCTGTGGTCCGGAAGTTCCTTGAATTGTTTCGCCCAGCTGTCATCCGCCTCGGCAATCGGCATGGGGTGGAAGCCTTTTTCGCCGTAAAGCCAGGCTAGTATGGCGTCCTTGTCCGCCGCCTTGCCGGCGATTGCGACGTGGGTCATGTTTTCTATCATGATGCGGCTCCGAAGGATAGCGCGGTTTGATTATTTGTTGAGGGCCTGCATGATGTGGTCCACCCCTTTTTGGTAAGTGGCTTCGGAGATGGAGGTGATGTCGGCCAAGGCCGCGGCGCCGCCGGCGGCGAGGTCCTGCAATTTTCTCGCCTTGTCTTCGGAGGCTTTCTTTTCCATCTGGGCGATTTCCGCCTTAACCGATTCGGCGGCGGCTTCGCTGGCGGTTTTGGCCTGTTTCCGGGCCTTGGCCACCACTTCTTCCGCCTCTTGGCCGGCCTTGGCCAAAAGGGCTTCGGCCTCCGACTCGATCTTCAGGATAGTCGTGATGAGTGATGTCGACATGACGGCGTCCTTATAGCAAAGCAAAATCCAGCGCCTGGGCTTGGGGGAAAATTTCCGTTCGA
The DNA here is from genome assembly GCA_031548195.1 of Planctomycetota bacterium. GTDB lineage: Bacteria > Planctomycetota > SZUA-567 > SZUA-567 > SZUA-567 > JAJBSZ01. The sequence goes on from JAVBRG010000015.1 coordinate 7,578, forward strand.
ATGCGAAAAATCGGGCGACGGCAAGGAATGAATGTTAACGCCGCAGCTGGCGCGACGAAATCTCAGAATCGGGGAAATAAACTACCACAAAATCCAGTGGTAATTTTCCAAACCTCGCATTATAGCTGTCTCGACATTTTTGTAAATAGCCGTTACAATATTTTTCCACTAGCGTCCTATGTCGAATTTTTTCGCTAATTAACTGTTAGCGCTGGTATTAGAAAAAATTAATTTCGGTCCCGACCAGTCTCTCCACGCCGCCGAAGCGAAGCGTAATGCCATACTTCCAGTTATTTTTGGTGGATTATAATACCCCATATACCCGGCCGGTGAACCACGAAACGGGTCGCTTTTCAAAAAAATTCGACAAAATCCATATTCACCCATCTCCACTTCGGTCAAATACATCCCTGCCCGGCCGGCCGCCGCCAAGGCGCCGCTTTCACCGACCAAAATGCCGCCGTAGAGCCGCACGTCCTTTGCGGCCAGCTTCGCCAAAGCGGCGATCCCGGCGAAGCCACCGTTTTTGGCCAGCCGCACATTCCACCAGCTGGGTCCGGAACGGTTCAGGAGACTTTTCCCATCGGCTAAAGTGCATAATGATTCATCGGCCATTATGGGAATTTGTCCCACTTTTTCCAAATAATGATAATCGGCCCGGCCGGCATCCTCCGCCCGCAGCGGTTCTTCCAGTAAACAGGGTTTGCCTTCGGCCAGCTCCGCCACCCGCCTTTCCACTTCATCCAGCCGCCAGGCGGCGTTCGCGTCCAGGATAATCCGGCTCCCGCCCCCGACCGCCCGGCGGACCGCCCGGAGGCGTTCCAGATCCTGCGCCGGGTCGTCCCCCACCTTCACTTTGAAATGCCGGTAACCGCAAAGGTAGAGAATTTTGGCTAGCCAATGGGCTTTACGGGGGCCCATGGCGGAAACGACCCCCACCAGCGGCAAACGTCTTTCCCATTGGGGGAAAATCACCCCGCCGGCGTTTCCCCAGGCTGCCGTCGCCGCCATGTCCACCGCCGCGTAGGAGGCGTTCAGGCGCAAGGCGTCGGCTAGGCGAAAGCTGTCCCCGTACATCGCCAACAGATCGGCTACGGACATCTTGCCGTCCGGGCGCATGGCGGCGAAAGCCGGCCACCAGCGCTTTTGGATATCCGCCGCCGCCGAGTCGAGTGTTTCGCCGGTAAGGTAGGCGCGCGGCAGGGCTTGGCCGTAACCGACGCCACCGCCGGCGGTTTTTATTTCGACAAGCAGCGTCTCGGCGGCATTCCGGCTGGCCAGATGGTGACTGAAGTTGAAACGGAAGGGAATGGTCACCCGCCAAACATTTATTTCGGAGAGGCGGGCGGGAGGCGATGAAGTCATTGCATTTAATTCCGAAAAAAGGTAAAAATTTATTTGTCAAGGATAAAAAAAAGGCTAAAGAAAATTCAACCGCCACCGAGTATACTATGGTCTAGCCGAAATAACCTGGTCTTGAACCCAGGACGCCGCCGCGAAGATTATCGGGAATACCAAGGTGCGGTAATACTTTCCGAAAACCGCTGAGGTCTTTCCGTCAAGCGCCTGGGGCAAATCCACCGATACGATATTAAACGATGCTATTAAAAAGCCATAAACCGCATAATTTCGCAAAAGGGGAAAGTCATGAACGAACACGAACAACGTCGCCAGGAGATTATGCGTGAGTTGGCGGAACGTTTTAAAAATTCATCCGAGATAATGCGCATGATCGCCCGCCGCATCGGCGAAGCCGCCGAAGCGCACCAGGCCAATCGTCGCCGCCTCGAGCGGGCCAGCATTCCCCTGCGTAAATGTGTCGACATCAGAACCGGGTCCATGCCCTTCTCATACCGCGAATTCGTCGAATTCAGCTCCGCCAGCGAGTTCGAACGCTTCCGCGACGCCGAACCGATATCCACCGAAGACATCGCCGCCGTGGACTGGGAGGAACTGTCCCGGGGCCTGTTCGCGGTCGGGAAGTGATGCCGTGACCAGGCATGCTTGAAAATGCCTTTTAGAGCGGTTCTAATAATTATATGGCATTTTGAGCACTGCTATTTTGCCCTCAATCGAGGCACGAGGAGCGCGCATCCCCTACGGGCTGTAAGCGACGAGTAACGAAGAATGAGGGCAAAAGAGCGGTGCTCAAAATGTCATAGAATTGTTAGAACCGCTCTAGCCAATAAAATAGCCCCCGGGTAATCGGGGGCTATTTCCGTCAAGACTGTTTCTTATCCATTTCCTCCCACAGTTCCATCGCCCCCGCCACCATTTGGTCGCAAATTTTCTTCCCGTGCGTTTTGAGGATTTCCCGGCAGAGGTACGAACCGTGCCGTTTCTGGAACTCGGTCATAAAGGCCAGGGTTTTTTCGTTGGCCACTTTTTTTTGTTCCTGATCCTCCGCCGAACGGGCGCCGTGTTTCAAACCGAGCAGCATCAGCGCCCCGGTCACCGCCCCGCACACCTCGCCCTTGCGCATACCGCCGCCGAACCCCGCCCCCAGGGCCATCGCCGTCGCCTGGTCGAGGCCGAACTCCCCCGCCCCGGCCGCCACCACCGCCTGACTGCAGTTCGCGCCCGCCTGGTGCAAGGACACCGCCCGGTCCGCTAATTCGCTCATGACTCTTTTCCCTTTCCGCCGAAGAGGCGTTCTTCAATCAGTAAACAGAGCATATGCCCCACCGCCATATGGCATTCCTGAATGTGCGAAGTCACCGCCGAAGGGGCCAGAAAGCACAAGTCGGCCAGCGCCCGCAAGCGTCCACCGTCCCCCCCCGAAAAGGCCAGGACCGTCATGCCCAAATCCTTCGCCGCCCGGGCGGCGGCGAGGATGTTCGCGCTTTGACCCGAAGTGGAAAAGGTCCAGAAAACGTCCCCCGGCCTCCCCAAAGCCTCGACCTGCCGGGCGAAGACCGGCTCGGGGCCGAAGTCGTTAAGACAAGCGGTAAGGACGGAGGTGTCGACGGTGAGGGCGATGGCCGGAAGGGCTTTACGGTTCATCCGGAAGCGCACGACCAATTCCCCGGCCAAATGCTGGCAGTCGGCGGCGGAACCGCCGTTCCCGGCGAAAAGAATCTTGCCGCCCCGCTCGAAAGTGGCAGAGAGCAAAACGGCGATTTCCTCGAAAAGCGGGGGATATTGCGGATCTTCCGCCAGGCGCCGCATGGTGTCGCGGACAATCGCGAGATATTCGGCCGGCATGCCTTAGTGCTCCTTACGGTGGCTGTGGCTGGGGTAACCGAGTTTTTCCCGGTAATTCACTATACTGCGGCGTTTGATGACGATGCCTTCGGAGGAAAGGCGCTCCATGATTTCATTGTCGCGCAGCGGCCGGGTTTTGTCCTCCCCTTCAATCATGGCGCGGATCTTGTCCAGCACTTCGACGTTCGATGACGCCTCGCCGTTTTCCCCGGCGCCGGAGGCGCGGGCGAAGAAGTGCTTCAGGGGCTTGATGCCGAGGGGGGTGTCGATGTATTTGTCGTTCACCGCCCGGGAGACGGTGGAAATGTCGTAGCCGACTTTGTCGGCGATGTCTTTCATGAACAAGGGGGCTGGCGCGGCGCTGCGTTCGGAAAGGTAGTCCTCCTGGGCCTTGATGATTTCGGTGGCGACGGAGAGGATGGTTTTTTCCCGCTGGGCGACGGCCTTAACCAGCCATTGGGCGTTATTGTACTTTTCCCGGAATTTCTTGCCGAGTCCGGTCCGGCGCATCTGTTCGCGAAACTGCTGGAAGGCTTCGGACTTGTCCGGATCCCTTTCGAGACGTTCGCGGACAATTTTACCGCGCCGGGAATTGTCGAAAAGGGCGGTGAAGAAATCGGAAACCTGGGGCTGGAGGCCGGAGGTGAGACGGACCGACAATCCGCCCTCGCCGTCCTCCTCGACAATCAGTTCCGGCCGGACCGCCACGGCTGGTGCGGAGGAGTACCCCGCGCCCGGGCGCGGATTCAAACCGCGAATGATATCGACCGCCTCTTTCACCTCCTCGATGTCCACCTTCAAATCCTTGGCGATTTTCGGCAGGCGGTTCGAACCCAGATCTTCGAGGTGATCCCTGACAATGTTGATGGCCAGGGTGACGTCCTCCGGATGGCGTTCCAGCTGCAGGAGGAGGCACTCGCTGAGATTGCGGGCCCCGATGCCGTCGGGTTCGAGTTTGTGCACTTCGGCGAGGGCCTCCTCCAGTTCCTCCGGCGTGGCCGGCAGCTCGCCTTCGGGGACCGTTTCGCCTAATGGCGCCCCCAGCCAGCCGTTGTCGTCCAGTTTCTGGACAATCCCCGCCGCCAGGCGGCGGATGCGGTCGGACATGGGCGTTTCCGACAATTGCGTCAGCAGGTGCTCGACCAGGGACGGCGGGCGGGCCACGGCATTCGCTATCGGATCGTAAACGTCCTCGTCGTCGCCGGAAACGGAGCGGGAAGGCGAACGATCATCGTAGATGTCCGACCAGTCATAATCGACTTCATCGGCGCTTTCGAGACCCGGCGGGGTGTCGTGATCGGCGTAGACATCGGTGTCCGGGTTTGCCTCCTCGTTCACTTCACGGATCGTTTCGATGCCGCCGCCTTCATCCCTGGGCGTCTGGTCGATTTGGCTATAATCCTCGCTGGTTTCCCCGGTCAGGTTTTCGATTTCCTCGATTTCCAGGGTGGGGTTTTCGAGCTGTTCCTGACGAATGCGCTGTTCCAATTGCATAATCGGCATTTGCAGAAGCTCCATGGACTGGATCATCTGCGGGGAGAGGGTCATTTCCAGGCGTTGCACAGCCTGCAGGGAGAGGCCGGTGGATAGTCCCGTGGACATGGGTCCTTCCTATTGGCAAAATAATTGCATATTATTTTGTGGATAGGGAAAACATAGCAAAAAATCTGCCAATGTCAATCGGGAAAAAGGCGTTCCGTATCGCGCGGAATCATGAATTAAGGTTTCCTTTTTTATACCCGCCAAAATCCATGGCCGCGAAACGGTAGCCCTGACCCAGTAAATGCCGCTCGGCGTCTTCCCACAAATTGGCGGCGATGAATTTATCCCGGTCGGCCAAGGACAATTCGACCCGTGCCAATTCGCCGTGGCTGCGCACCCGCACGCTCATAAGTCCGCGGTAACGGAAAAACGTCTCGGAAGCGGCGATTCGCGCCAGCGTCGCCGCGTCGATGATTTGCCCAAACGGCACGCGGGAAGCCAGACAAGCGTTGGCGGGACGATCCCAGCCGGGCACGTTGTAATGACGCAGCAGGGTGTGGATCTCGTCTTTGTTGAAGCCCGCTTCCTTGAGGGGGCTAAGAACCCCGAGCTCCCGGGCGGCGCGCTGTCCCGGGCGATAGTCCGTCTCGTCATCCAGGTTGGCGCCGTCGGCAAGCAGGGAAAAACCCATCGCCCGGGCCCGGTCCAACAGGAGGCCGAACAAGGCTTTTTTACAGAAATAGCAGCGTTCGTGGCCATTCTCGACAAATTCCGGCACGCTCAGGGGATCCCACGGCAGGATAATCTGCCTGACCCCCCATTCCCGGGCCAGATTGCCCGCCAGGGTGAATTCGTCGGCGGTGAAATTGGCGGCGTCGACAGTCAAGGCGAGGACATTCTCGGGGGAAAGGGCAAGCGTGGCGGCCTTGACCAGAAACACCGAATCGACGCCGCCGGAGTAGGCGACGGCGAGACGGCCCTGTTTTTTTAGAAAATCGTTCAGGAAAGCCTGTTTTTGCTCGAGATTCCTGTTTAAAGTCATTAGCGGCCCCTTTGCTCCACTCATTGGTTTTCACTTGCCCGCCTGCCGGTCACCGTCCGGATGGATCGTCCCCGCCTTTGTCCCCCGCGGCCGGTTCGGGCGCTTCGCTCCAGCCCTCCCTTTCGGAGGGGTATTTATCCACATAATACAAAGTCGCCGGCAAACGCCCCAATTCGACCGCGTAAACCGACGCTCCGGCGGGCATAAACCTCTGTATATATTGTTTTGCCACAAAATTTACCTTGTCCCGCGTTTCTTTGTTGTCCGGTCCCTGAACTTCCGCGACGGTGCTCAACTCCCGGGTGACCTTGCCGTCGGTCACATCGGCCCATTGTCCCCGGGCGGTCCAGGAAGTCAAACCTTCAGGAAAAAAGGGCGTGACCACTTTTTTCAGGAACTCGTCGATTTGCGCGTCGCTGACCGGATTGGCGCCGGAACCCCGGCCGAAGTGGATGAGGAAATGCACTATCCAATCGCGGCGTTCGGACTGGATTTCGCCGGCGGCGGCGGTGGCATGCCGGGAAATGTCCACTTGGGCAACAAACGCCAAGAAAACGGCAAGGAACAGTCTTACCGGCAAATTCATCATGGTTCACTCCTCCGCGTCCCCACCGAAATGTTCCAGCCAAGCCCGAACTTCCGCCGGCGATAAATGTCGGGTCTTTTCCCGCATCACCTCCGCCTCCTCGCCTTTCGCGGCCGGGTTTAGGGTTTTTCCCTTTCCCCCTTTTGCCGAACCCGTTCCGCCGCCTTTGCCGCCGGGACCGCGCCGGCCTTCCAAAACGGCGAGAAATTCGCCGACCCCCATGCAGGAAGCGCCGTAACTGCGTAAATTCGCCTTCAATTGGCGATCATTGGATACGGCGGTGACCAATCGGGCGTTGTCCCCCAAATCGCCCAGATCGGCGAGGAGTCGGTCGTCGGCCTTTTTCCCCGGCCCGCAATAGCGGACCCGCAAACCAGCCAGGCGCGTTTCAATATGAGCCAGGCCGCCGTCCAGGTAGACCACGGTGGAACCGCCCTTGCGGCCAAGGTGCCGGGACAGGATGCGCAGGGAACGCTCGATGGCTTTGACGATGTCGAAGCCGGAGTCGGGACGGAGTAAACCCTTGGTGGAGTCCCAGTGATAAAAGAAATTGAACCCGTCCAGCCAAAACTCGCGGTTCATGACGGCGTCCTTCTTGGTCAGGTAATAATTTCGCAAGGTTTCGGAAAATTATCCTTAAAGGCAATAATTCTTGAAACTCCATAATAATCCATATGTTAAATTAAAAATGCCGTCCTGTCAACGTCGGGAAATTTTTGCTGAAAGTTGACGAAAGGGGGAAAGAAATGGAATATGGCGAAGGAGGGGCTGGGAGTCGTGACAGAATAGTCCGTAGCCGAGGGGATTGGCTGATTTTCAAGTCTAAAGTGGGGAAGTTCATTCACATCACATATTGGGGTGTTGGGGAAAAGCCAAATTTCATCGGCGCGGATCCACCTTTTTGGCTTGAGGGTACACGATGACAGGCATTGAAGATTATGAGGAAATAGACACCCTCACTGAAGCTCCCGCCGCCAAGCGTGAGAGAATAGACGGCGCGGCGCTGTTGCAGCGAATCGCCAAGGGCGACGAAAAAGCCCTGGAAGAGTTTTACGACACTTATTTTTCCAGGCTTTATCGATTTGTTTTTTACCGGGTGGGCCGGGATCACCACCACTCGGAAGAGGTGATTCACGACACGTTCATGGAGGCGGTCGAAAAAGCGGGGCAATACAATCCATCCAGAGGCTCTGTGGAGTCTTGGCTGATTACGCTTTCGCGTAACCGTATCCGCTCGACCAACGCCTTGATGACGCGTCCGCACGAATACGAAAAATCCTGGTCGATGGTCGACGGCGAGCTGGAAAGCCTGTTTGCCGACATGGACCGCAACAATCTCCCCGAAGCCGCTTTGGAGAGCGAATATCTGCGTACTCTGGTTGGCGCCATCATGGGCTCGATTCCGCAGGAATACTCGAAGCTTTTGGAGATGAAGTACATCCTGAATCTTTCGGTGCGTGATATTTCCAAAGCCGTTCACAAAACCGAAAAAGCGGTGGAAAGTCAATTGACCCGGGCCAGGAACGCGTTCCGCGAGACTTTCAAGTCGATGGCGACGGTTCCGGCGGCGGAATTGGGTCT
>JAVBRG010000055.1:0-13442 GCA_031548195.1 Planctomycetota bacterium
TTTTCCTCCGGCGGTAGAGAGAGTCCTCCCCCCCCGCCGCGAGACGTGAGGAGAGGACTGAGGAGAGGGAACGAACGATCGCGGCAGTGCGCGGCGTTTATTTTATTCGTATTCCTCCGGCAATACCCGCAAAACCGCCTCGCAGCCGGCCAGATTATAAAGATCGTTAATCAAATCGTAGAGCTCCCGGTCCGAAGCGCTGCTGGTCAAAACCTCCGGTGGCATCCCTTCCGGGCCGTAGGTCGCCGCCGTCAAGGCCGCCAGATAGGCTCTGCTCTCCGCCGAACGGAGCAGTTTTTCCCCTTCCTCCAGCGTCCCCGCGTAGCCCTTGCCCTTGTACCAAACGAAAAACGTCCGCTCCACCCGGCCCATCGCGCATTCCTCGCCGCGGAGATAACGCCAATCCTTCACCCGCACCGCCCGGAGGTCCTGCCGGGCGTTCTCGTCCCCGGCCGCCGCCGCCGCTTCCCGCAGCCAGGCGTCCTTGTCGATGCAGTTCGCCGCCAGGGCTTCGGCCAATAAACGGTAAGCCGCCTTCGCCGCCGCCGCGGCGCGGATATCGTCGTCCTTTAAGATGGCGAGCTGATTTGCCGCTTCCAGGCCGTCGTCGGGGTAAAGCGCGTAGACGATGGCGAGGGAGGGGAGGTAGGCGAGGGTGCCGGGGGTCGGTATGGCTTCGGCGCCGTCCGAACCGGCCGCCATGGCCCAATTGTCCGGGGAGGCGCCCAGGCCCGAGCGGCCGACCCGGCCGGCGATTTCCCACGGCGACGGCGAACGGGTGGATTTACGGTCCAGGAGGGAGATTTGCCGGGCGACCCGGGCGGTGTTCATATTGGTATAGCCGAGAAGGGTATAGATTTCCTGTGGATAATAGCCGCCTTCGTAAATCAGGGATTGTGCGAATTCGACCACTTTGGCGCGTTCGCCGCGGCCGCGGAGTTCATGCGGCGGCAGGGACGGAAAGCGTTTGGCGAGGGAGAAGGGATCGGCCGCGTCCGGCCGCAATGTGGGGTGATGGTGAAAAAGCGCGGTCAACATCGCCGTCACCCTGCCCCGCTGGGGCAGGTGGTCCACACTCAGTTCCGTTCCCGCAAACGCGTATATTAAACGGCCAAGACCAAACAGCGTCCCGGCCATAAGGAACAGGAAACGTTGAACCGTGATTCGACCAAAAAAGACCTGACTGGACCGCAACGGCGTCTCCCCCAGAGAACGGCGTTTCGGGCACTATCTGGAATAGTGCCCGAGTACACCAATTTTGGCGTACGCGTTCCCCCCGCGTTACGCCACAAGTCCCGTGCCCTTCGACGAATGACAACCACAAAACGCCACCGGAGGCGGGTTTAATGCAATGATACATCAAACTCACTTGAAAAACCGTGGTTCGTTATTTCCGCCGCCGCCCCCGCGGAGGCAAAAATTGACAGTTTTTCCCGGTAATTCATATCATATTCCGAAAGAAGTTGAAAATCAAGAGGCTTGTGAGAATTTTACTTTGCTTTTTCCGGCGTCCTCGCGAAGGGGGGTTATTTCTCGCCAAACATGGCTTTCCGGCGGAGGATGTGGTGGTAATGCTGGGCGAAGCGGTGGGCTTCGTCGCGAACATGCTGGAGGAGGCGGAGGCCGGCGTCACGCCGGGGCAGGGACAAGGGTTCCGCCCGCCCGGCGACGTAGGGGATTTCCTCTTTTTTGGCCAGGCTCATCAGGACTTGCGGATTGGCGCCGACCTCCTTCAGGGCTTCGGCGGCGGCGGCGAGCTGGCCTTTGCCGCCGTCAATCAGGATAATATCCGGAAAAACCTCGCCGGCTTCAAGCATTTTGCCGTAACGGCGGCGGACCACTTCGGAAATTGACGCGAAATCGTCCTGGCCGTCGACGGAGTTACTCCGGTAGCGACGCTAGCCTTCCTAGAAAGGTGAACCGTCCAGAAAACTCACCAGTGAGCCGACGACTTCCTTGCCCATGAGATTGGCGATGTCGATGCCTTCGATGCGGCGGGGCGTTTCGGCTAATCCGAGGTGTTTTTGCAGGGCTTCGAGCCCTTTTTCCGGTTCGGTTTGCGGATTAAGCGGGGTGAGGTCCTCGTTCAAGCCGGGATGCTGGTTGAGGGCGAGAAGGGAGTCGATGGTGTCGCGAAGGTCGGCGGCGTCCTCGAAGCGGAGTTCGGCGGCGGCTTTTTCCATGTCCTTCTGCATGTCGTCGATGAGGTCCTTTTTTTGCCCGGACAGGAAACGGCACAAACCCGATATGCGGCGGCGGTACTCCTCCTTGGTGACGCGGCCGGTGCAGGCGCCGGCGCAGCGCTTCAAGTGATAATTCAGGCAGCCCCTTTGCCGGAGGTGGCGGGGATTGTCGGCGGAGATTTGCCGTTGACAGGACCGGAAGCGGAAAATGCGTTGCAGCGCCGCCAGGGCGGCCTTGATGTCGCCGGCGCCGACGAAGGGGCCGAAGTAGCGGCTTTCGGGATTCTCCCGGCGCCAGGCGGTGCGGACCATGGGGAAATCGTCCCCCCAGGTGATTTCGATGAGGGGGTAGTCGTCGCCGTTTTTCAGGAGGACGTTGTAGCGGGGCTGGAGGTCTTTGATGAGCCGGCTTTCGAGGAGGAACGCTTCCAGTTCCGAGTCCGTTTCCACAAACTCGAAGTCGGCGATATGCTGCACCAAAGCCAGATCCTTGCTTTGCCGGTCGCGTTTCTGAAAATAGCTGGAGACCCGGCGGCGGAGGTTTTTCGCCTTGCCGACATAGATTTCCGTGCCGTCCTTGTCGTGCATGATGTACACGCCGGGGCCTTCCGAGAGGGTGTGGGTTTTTTCGAGCAGGATGTCGTTGATGTCCATGGTTTTTCTGAAGTCCGCTAAATGGCGTTGAAACCGCCAATCGCCACAAGGCAAAAGCGTTTTCGCCTGAAATTCAAGGGTTTTCCGTTTTTTTACAAAATCGTCATTCAGGGGTTTGCATGGCGATAAGGCAAAAGCCCAGTATAACCATGACAGATTCCGTCTCAATACCTTATGTCGGCCGTTTGGCTCCGGCCCCCACCCGAGCCTTGCATTTGGGTAACGCCCGCACCTTTCTTGTCGCCTGGTTGAGGGCGCGCCTGTCCGGGGGAAAACTCCTCCTTCGCCTGGAAGACCTCGACCACCCGAAAGTGAAACCGCACGCCGCCAAACAGGCCTACCTCGATCTGGCCTGGCTCGGTCTCGACTGGGATGAAGGTCCGGCCGCCTCCTTTCCCCCTTACGACGAACTCCCTCCCGGCGGCGATCCTTATGTGCAATCCCAGCGCCGGGCTTTTTACCAAACCCTTCTCGATGATTTAAAGGCGCGGGGCTTGATTTACCCTTGCGTCTGTACCCGAAAAGATCTGGAGAACTCCGCTTCGGCGCCGAACGCCGGCGAGGATTTGCTGGAGACACGTTATCCCGGGACCTGTCGCGAGAGGTTCGCCGCCGCCGGTGGCGGCTGTGCTTACGACCCGGCCCCGGTCGGGGCCGACGGCAGGGGAGTCGGCTGGCGCTTCAAAGTGAACCCGGGGGAGGCGATCTCCTTTGTCGACGGTTTTGCCGGACCCGGCGGCGGGGTATTGTCCGAGTGGTCCGGCGACTTCGTCATCGCCCGTGGCGACCGGGCCGGTTACCAGCTGGCGGTGGTCGCGGACGATCACGCCATGGGGGTCACGGAAGTGGTGCGCGGGGACGATCTGTTGGCCAGCACCCAGCGGCAACTCGCCCTGTACCGGGCCTTCGACTGGCGGCCGCCCGCTTTCTTTCACCTGCCGATCGTAGCCGGCCCCGACGGCCGGCGCCTTGCCAAACGGCACGGCGACACGCGCTTGTCCGTGTTACGGGAAAAGGGGGAGGGTCCGGAAAAGGTTTTGGGCTGGCTGGCCCGGAGTTGCGGCTGGACCGACATTTTACACGGTACAACGCTTGCGGAAATTCGGGAAATGGCGACAACCGGTGGATTCTCCGGCATACCCCGGGAGAAAATAATCGTCAGTCCTGACGAACTCCGCTGGCTGGGGTTTGTTTGAATTTCGCTCTGCCGGCTTGTCCCATGACTATTTTTTCGCGTCCGTGAAAGGACTGCCATGACCACCGCTCCGCCGCGGCTCGCCATCCTGAAAACCGCCGCAGCCGCCAGCCTTCCCGTGCTCGCCGGTTACCTTTTCCTCAGTATCGCCTACGGCATGTTGATGCGGGGCATCGGCTACGGACCCTTCTGGACCACCGTCATGTCCATCCTCGTTTATGGGGGGAGCATCCAGATGATCGCCGTCAGCCTGCTCACCTCCCCCTATTCTCCCCTGAACGCCTTCATCCTCTCGGTCATCGTCAATGCCCGGCACATCTTCTACGGCTTCGGGATGCTCAGCCGCTACGCCGGGACCGGCTGGCGGAAGCCGGCGCTCATTTTCTGCCTGACCGACGAAACTTTTTCCCTCCTCTGCAATGACCTGAACCTCCCGGCCGGAATCGACCGGAACCGCTTCCGCCTCTATCTTTCCCTGGTCAACTACACCTACTGGGTGGCCGGTAGCCTCCTGGGAAATGTCGCCGGCGCTCTCCTGACCTTCAACACCAAAGGCATCGAATTCGTCATGACCGCCCTCTTCACGGTGGTGGTGATTGGCCAATGGCGTTCGACCACGCATCACCTGCCGGCACTTATTGGCCTGGCCGGAACGGTCCTTTGCCTGGTGGTCCTGGGTCCCGACCGCTTCCTCATACCGGCGATGCTGGTGATCGCGGCGGCGCTGCTACTGGGGAAAAATTACCTGGAGCGGGATCTGGCGGTGGCGAACAGCATCCGGAAAATGAGCGGCAGAATCAGCGGTAAAATCAGCGGCCGGACGCGCCGGGAAGCGCCGGACAAACCCGGCGGCGAGGGGGATCAGGCATGATCAGCCATTTTAACGATGCGGAAACGTTCTGGACCATCCTGGCTTTGGCGGCGGGCATTTGGCTGTGCCGTTTTCTCCCCTTCCTCCTTTTCGCCGGCCGGCGGGAGCTGCCCCCGACGGTCGAATACCTGGGCCGCGTGCTGCCCCACGCCGCGATGGCCATGCTTCTCGTCTACTGCCTCAAGGGGACGTCCATCTTCGAGGGGACCCGCGGCGTGCCGGAAGCCTTGGGCGTTCTGGCCACGGCCGGCCTGCAGTGGCGGTTCGCCAATGTGCTCCTCAGTATCGGCGGCGGGACGGTCCTGTACATGCTTTTGGTGCAGCGGGTGTTTGGGTAGAATCAATTCGTTGAATATCATCAAGAATCCTCGGATTTAAGCGACAAGGAGTTTCGCCATGAGTAAAAAAGAAAAAATGGCCAGTGAACCAGAAAAAAAACAGCCCCGGATGATAGTCAGGCCGCCTGAACCATACGAAGGTTCGGATGACGAGTTTTGCGATCAAGTCGATGCGTGGAGGGCAGCTTTCCAGAAAGGCGATTACGAAAAAGCCGAAGAAATCGGGTTTTCGGTGCGTATGCTTCCAGAGACAGCCTTACTTATGAAAAAAGTCGCCGGCAGGGATTTCGTGGCTAGATATAAAGATTTATCATTGGTTGAAGCGGAATTGGGAAAGGGGTGGCTCGATGCTCCCGACGATTAACGACCATTCAGTCCTTCGACAGTTGTCGCTTGTTGAAGCCAACAATAGTATAGCGTATGCAAGGGCAAGCCGTAGCAGAATACAAAGAACCTATGATCAAGCCTCCAAGGATGAAGCTGCGGTTATTAACGATATCGCCCACTCCGGAGAACTGGCTTTGATGTTGGCGGCCGAAAGGCTGTTGCAAACTTACGACCGTGATATATACGCCAAAACCGAACGCGAGAAGAGTAATGTCGAAGCCGGATTGCAGGAGTTTGAACGCGTCCTGGGAAATTACGAAGAGTTAATCCAGCGACCCGGGGACTACCGCCGCCAGGCGAAGCATTATTCCAGCCGGGATGTCGACAAAGCCTTGGGCGTCCCCATGGACGGCATGCGCCGGGTTTTGCACAGCCAGTCCACCCGCCTGAAAAACAGGATGTCCCTGACCCTTTCCGAAGAGGAGAAAATTCTCCTGACCGCGCGTCTTAACCTCCTGAACGCCTTGCGTAACGCATATGCGTTTTTGCAGAAAAAAGTCGTGCAGCTTGAAGATTTGCCCCTGGAAACAGAAGTTTAAGCCCGTGATTTTATCGGAGAACCTCATAGAATGGCCGAACTTCTCGCCCCGGCCGGCCAGCCCGGTTCCGCCCATGCCGCCTTCCACTACGGCGCCGACGCCGTTTACCTTGGACTAAGCCAATTTTCCGCCCGCGCCAATGCCATCAATTTTACTCCGGAGGAACTCGCCGGCCTGGTCAAACACGCCCGCGCCCTGACGCCACGGCGGAATGTTTACCTCACCCTGAACACCCTCTTGAAAGACGCCGAACTCGCCGCCGCCTTGCATACGCTCGGGCTGGCGGTCGAGGCGGGTGCGGATGCGGTCATCGTTCAGGACCTCGGCATCGCGGCGCTGGTGAAGCGGAACTTCCGGCACCTGGATAATTTCCGTCTCCACGCTTCGACCCAATTGGCAGTTCATTCGCCGGAGGGAGTGGCCCGGGCGGCGGCGCTCGGCTTCAACCGGATTACGCTGGCCCGCGAACTCACCCTGAAGGAAATCGTTGCCTGTGTGGAAACAGCCCGCCGGAGCGGCGTCGAAATCGAAACCTTCATCCACGGCACGCTTTGTTATTCCTACAGCGGCCTGTGCCTCTTTTCGGGACTGACCCATAGCCAAAGCGGCAACCGCGGCCGCTGTGTCTATTCCTGCCGCGAGGCGGCGGAAATCAGGGAAGGGAAGGGCAGGGAAAGCGGGAGCCTGCACCCCTTTTCCCTCAAGGATTTGGCCTTGAAGGAAAAGGTACTGGAACTGGCGGCCGCCGGGGTCGACAGCCTGAAAATCGAGGGCCGGAAAAAGAGCCCCCTGTATGTCGCGGCCACGGTGGACTATTACCGCCGCTTGCTGGACGGACGGCTGGGGGCGGTGGAAAAGGCCGCCGCCGAAAACCGCCTGAAAACCATTTTCGCGCGGCCCTGGACGGATTTGTTTTTTGAAAAAACCTTCAATCCAGATGCGGTCGACACCGAGGTGGTGGGGCATCGCGGCGCGCCTTTGGGCGTCATTTTGCGGCTGGTGAACAGCCCGGCCGGAAACGCCATCGCCTTTCGGCCCGGCCTGGGTTTGGAACGGCACGACGGTTTGCAGATCGATCTGCCGGGGCAGGAAAGACCATACGGATTTGGCGTGGACCGCTTGTTCCGCCTCGTCCCGGGAGGGGGAAAGCCGCCGGCCGGGAAGCCGGCGGGAAAACGTCCCCCAGGGGAAAAAGGTCGCGCCATGGCGTCTCCGGAGCGCTGGGAGGCGGTGTTTGCGGTGGAAGCAGGCGAGGAGGTGGCGGTGCCGGTGCCGGAGGACGCCCCCGTTCTCCAGCCGGGACAGGCGCTTTATCTCGCGTCGTCGCAGGAGGTGAAGCGGTCGTACCCTTATCCGACGCCGAAGCCCGACGCAACAGGACGGGAGATTTTTCTCGATGTGAAAATCCGGCTCGCGGCTTCGCGGGAAAACGGAGCGGCGGCGAATCGGGGCGGCAGGGCTGAAGCCGAGACCGCTTCCGCCGTGATTGTCTGCGAGGCAATAGGGGAAGTGCCGGCATACGCGCGGGGCGTTGTGCCGACGGCAAACGGGGCGGTTGAACCCGACGCCGGACTGGCTGAATTATCCTGGCGGGAGGAAACGCTTTGCGAAGCGTTTCCGGCCCGGGACGCGGCCGGCGCGGAGGCGGCGGCGCAGGGGGCGCTGGAACGGATGGGGGAAAGCCGGTTCAAGCTGAGGAACTGGGAATTCGTCAATCCGGACCGCCTGTTCGTCAAGCAGGGGCTATGGAACCGGCTGCGGCGGGATATGACGGCGGAACTGGAAAAAAAATACCAAAAGCTGCGGGATGATTTTTTGGCGACCTTGTCGAGGGAAGGAAAGCGGGAGATTCACCGGCCGGCGCCGGAAACGGTTGCAGCGGGACTGGCGACCGGACCGGAGCGTTCGACCTCGGCGGCGCGTTTTGCCTGGAGTATCGCGGTCGACCGGCTGGAACAACTGGAGGCGTTTACGGCGGAGGAGTTGAACCAGGCGGAGGAAATTGTGGTGGCGGCGGAAGCGGACGGGACATTCCCGGGCAAACTCGCGGCGCTCCGCCGGCGTCTCGGCGCCGACGGCGGCAAACTGCGCCTGGCGCTGCCGATCCTTATCCGGGGTCGGACCGCCGAATGGCTGGCCGAACTGATAACCGGAATGCATGAACGCGGGTTTCGGCGCTGGCTGGTGCCGGGCTTGAACGGCTGGGGGCGGTGGTTCGGCCACAACGGCTGCACGGCAAACCAGGCCGACCCTGACGCAGGCGTCGGTGACGGAGAACCTGGTGCAAAGCTGGATTTGGCCGCCGACTGGCCGCTGTACGTGACAAACCGCTGGAGCGCCGCCGCGTTATTGTCGCGGGGCTTCGATTACTTTACCTTATCGCCGGAAGACGAGGCGGAAAATATGCGAACCTTGGCACGGCTTTACCCCGGACGGGCGGTGGCGACGGTGTATGCGTTTATGCCTCTTTTCATTTCCGCCGCCTGTGTACACGGACTTTTACAGTTTTGTCCTGGTGAAAGTCAGAGAAATTTGCCGGGGAATTGCAGCGAAAACGTCGAGGTTGAGACGAAAGCCGGCGGGGCGGGCGGGCTCTGGGTCAATGGGGGGGGGCAGCGGCAGAGCCAGCTCGTGGACATTAATTTGCGGCAAAATAATTATTGCAGCGCGAAACCGTTGTCGCTATGTATGGAGCGGGGCGGCGCGGTCCAGATCGTTCCGGCGTCTTGCGGGAGCGTGGTGCGGGGGGAGGCGCCGTTTGTTTTAACTGACAAACTCGACGAATTATGGGAAATGGGGGTGACCCGGGTCAGGGTGGATTTCCGTTTCAGTGGGAAAAATTCTGACGCTTGTCGCGCGGTTTGGCGGTCGGTGCGGGAACAGGGAGGTGGTGGACCAGAGGGGAGTTGCGGCAATTTCCGCCGCGGTTGGCGCTGATTCATCCTCTGGAATTATGCTTCAAATGATATAACCAATGGCAATTGGCGCGTCCATCTTCAGTCAATGAATTTCGCCGAGAGGTTTTTCTTCCCATGCGGGAGGAATTTCATATAATGCTGAAGTGGAGGTGAAGGACGATTCGCCATGCGGATCGCTGGTCATACTGCTTGGCTCACTGCCGCCACAGCGCCGTACCGGCGGTGTTTGTTATTGTATTCACCGAATCCATCCATAGTTTTTGTCGCAAACAGCCGGACGCACTACCCAGTTTCTGCGCCACTTTGGAGCAATGAAAATGCCGGATACCACAGCCCCAGACATGAGCGGCATCGATCCAGCGCTGTTACAGGACTTCATCTCCGAAAGTCAGGAAATCCTCGACGGTCTCGATCCTTTGTTCGTCGCCCTCGAATCGAACCCGGACGACATGTCCATCGTCGACGGCATTTTCCGACCCGTGCATTCGGTAAAGGGCAATTCCGGTTTCTTCGGCCTCACCAACATCAAGAAATTTGCCCATA
The DNA here is from genome assembly GCA_031548195.1 of Planctomycetota bacterium. Lineage (GTDB taxonomy): Bacteria > Planctomycetota > SZUA-567 > SZUA-567 > SZUA-567 > JAJBSZ01. The sequence continues at coordinate 9,629 of JAVBRG010000055.1, forward strand.
TAATGGAAAACATCCTGGGCGAAATCCGCGCCCGGAAGCGCACCGCCACCCCGCCCCTGATTGATCTTCTCCTCAAAGGCGTCGACTTCCTTCGCGGCATGATGAACCGGCTCGCCCAAGGCGACTATTCCGGGCAATTCACCCCCGAAGAGCAAAACCACCTCAATCTCCTGAACCAGGCCGGGGCCGAATCGGCCGGCGCGGGAGACGCCCCCGATTCACCCGAAGCGGCGGCAGAAAAGTTGCTCTCCGCCATGAAGGCGATTAAGGAGGCCGGAACCAACGGCGAAGCGGCGGCCAATCTCGAAGACGCCGTGAAGCATATGATTCGTCTCGCGGTTCCCGAATTCTTCAGCAAGGAGGAAGGCGGGAAAAAAATCTCGGTCGGTTACATGCTCGCGGGCGAGGAAGTCACCGGTTGCGTAAACACGATTGAACATTTCATCAAAAACCTGGAGAAAAACGAAAAGGAGGAGGCCCTCTGCGAAGCCTTCCTCTCCGCCCTCCAGAATATCGAGGACATCGGCGCCAAGCATAAGCCCGACATCGTCGAGCTGGTGGAACAGATCAAGGACGATTTCATCACCATTCACGAATCCGGCATCGGCTTCGACGAACTCATGACCAGCCTTATCCAGGAACGTTTTGACGGTATCCTGAAGCTTATCGACCGCGTCGAAATTTGTGAAGGCGACGACTTCTTCATCAAGGGCGAGAACGTCACCGACGTGGTGAAAGCCATGCAGCAATTCATCGCCCGGATTCAGACCCTGGAAAAGGAAGCCTCATCCTCCGACGGTTTTGTCTCCAATATCAACATGCTGCGGGACATGGGCGGCGCCGACAAGCCGGAACTCGGGCAGTCCCTCGATCAAATCCGTGACGACTACTGCACCATTCACGAAGCCGGCATCGGCTTTGACGATCTGATGCAAAGCCTGATGTCCGACCGTCTGACCACCATCATGTCGCATCTCGAGCGCGGCGCCGCCGTCCAGTACCGCTTCAAATTGGGCGCGGCCGACGTTACGGATATTGTCAAGCAAATCAATGCGCTCATGGCGGATCCGACCCGGCTGTCCGACGATAAATTCCGTAGCGGCTTTACCCTGGGCCTGCAGAACCTTGGCGAGGCGGCGGAGAATTCCGGCAAACGGGAGGTCGGCGACCAGGCGGCGAGCCTGCTGGCCGATGTCGAGTGCCTGATCGCCTCGCAGGTCGGTTTTGACCCGAACATCGAGAAGATGCTTTCCGAGCGGCTGGGCAAGCTTTGCGAACATGTGGAGAAAGTGGAGGTGGAACCCGAGGCGCCTGCCGCCGCCGGGGCGAATGAGCACCAGCCCTCGCCGGCTGACAGCGTGGTCATGGCGGCGCCGGTCGCCGGTGAGCATGGCCCGGCCCGTGACGGCGGCAAAGCGTCGTCCGGCGGCGGGCAGCAGCAGGAGCATTCCGGCAAAACCCTCCGCGTGGCCGAGGAGAAGGTCGATAATTTCATGAACTTCGTCGGCGAACTGATTATCACCGGCGAGGTGTTTGCCTATATCCAGAAAAAACTTGAGCAATACCCCGAGGTGCGGCAGGTGGCGCAGGAGTTCAAGAACGCCAATCTGTCTTTTGGCGAATTGTCGACCAATCTGCAGAAGAGCCTCATGGAAGTGCGGAGGGTGCCGCTGAAATCGGTGTTGCAGAAGCTGCACCGCATTATCCGGGACACTTCGGCGGCATTGGGGAAGAAGATCGAATTCGATATCGTCGGCGAGGACGTACAGATAGACAAATCGCTCCTGGAAGGCTTGGAAAGTCCGCTGGTGCACATGGTGCGTAATTCGGTCGACCACGGCGTGGAATTGCCGGAGGACCGGCTGGCGGCGGGGAAATCGGAAACGGGTCACGTGCGGATCAACGCATCGGCGACGGAGGAGCAGTTCACCCTTTCGATTATCGACGACGGCAAAGGCCTGGACATCGCGGCCATCAAGAACAAGGCGGTGGCCCGGGGCCTGATTTCCGAGGACCAGGCGCGAACCATGCCGGACAAGGAGGCGTTCCGGCTGATTTTCAACGCCGGCCTGTCGACGGCGAAAGTGGTCACCGATGTCTCGGGGCGCGGGGTCGGGATGGACGTGGTGTTGTCGAACATCACCAAGATGAACGGCAACATCAATGTCGACTCTGTCCTGGGCAAAGGTTCGACTTTCACCATTCTGTTGCCGATGACGGTCACCCTCACGGTTATTGACGGTTTGGTGGCGAGGATTGGCAATCAGTTCTACATCATACCCCTTTCCGACGTGCGCGAGTCGGTGAAGCCGAATGCGGATCAGGTCCACATGATCAAGGGTTCGCACGAGGTTTTGAATGTTCGCGGCGAATTGCACCCGATTGTCCGCCTGAACCAGATTCTGGGCATTTACAGTCCCGAGGTGATTGAAAAGGTGACCCAGGCGACGGCGGTTTTGGTTCAGGGCAAGCGCGGAAAATCGGCGGCGTTTTTGGTGGACGAGTTGATTGGCCAGCAATCGGTGGTGGTGAAGGAATTGGGGAAGGAGTTCGAGCATATCCGTTGCTTGCAGGGCGGATCGATTTTGGGTGACGGCCGGGTGGGTTTGGTCTTGAGTGTGCAGGGCATTCTGGAAGATATCGGCATGGCGCAACCGGAGCAATGAGCTTTGCCGCCGAAGACATATTGTTGACTGGACAGGTTTAGAGTATACTAAACCTGTCTTATTATTTGGTATAAGGCGATGGTAACGGTTTTGAATCACTGACAAAAACGATTTTTCGAAGTGGCGAGGGCTGTTAGCGCCAGCTTGCGAAAATCCAAAGGCATAGAGGACTTGTTCGCATGAAAAACATTCTTTCCATTCAATCCCATGTTGTTTTTGGCCATGCCGGCAATGAGGCGGCGGTGTTTCCCATGCGGCGTTTGGGGGTGGAGGTTTGGCCCCTCCATGCGGTGCAGTTTTCCAATCATACGCAGTATGCCGAGGGCTGGAAGGGCATAGTCCTGCCCCCGGGGCATTTGGTGAATGTGGTGGAGGGGATTCAGGCGATTGGCAAATTGCCGCTTTGCGACGCGGTTTTGACCGGTTACATCGGTTCGGCGGCGCAGGGCGAGGCGATTTTGGCGATTGTGGAAATGGTCAAGGCGGCGAATCCCCGCGCCTGGTTTTTCTGCGATCCGGTGATGGGGCATCCGGCGAAGGGCTGCAAGGTGGCGCCGGGGGTAGCCGAATTCCACCGCGATTTCTCCGTAAAAGTGGCGGATATGATGTCGCCGAACGTTCTGGAACTGGGGAAATTGGTGGATCGTGATCTGGAGAATGTCGAAGACTGCGTGAAGGCGGCGCGCGAGATTTGCGAGAAGGGTCCCCGGCTGATTTTGGTCAAGCATCTCAGTTATGCGGCGCGGGGCCGGGACACATACGAAATGTTATTGGTGACGCCGGAGGTGGCGTGGCATGTGGAGCGTCCGCTCATTGAATTTACCCGTCAGCCGGTGGGGGTGGGGGATTTGATTAGCGGGATATTTTTAAGCCGTTTGCTGATGGGGGATTCGCACCGCGAAGCCTTGGAATTCACGAATGCGTCGGTGTACGAGGTGATGTTGGCGACGAAGGAGGCGGGGGAGTTTGAGTTGCAGTTGGTGGCGGCGCAGGAGCGTTTGGCGCGGCCGGGGCAGATTTTCAAGGCGGAGGAGTGTTAACAGCCCGGTAACAAAGTCCATTGCCGCCGCTTTCGGCTTGTAGGTCCGAAATACTTCGGCCAAAAAAAACGCCAATATGCCCATATTTGCTTATTTTTTTGGCCTCGT
>JAVBRG010000170.1:0-2792 GCA_031548195.1 Planctomycetota bacterium
CCTGCCTGGGTTTCGTCCCCATGAATTTTGACGCGCACGGCGAAGAAAATGACTGGGCGGAATTGCAATGCGTGGTGCGGCTCCTGGGGGCCGGAACCAGGGGATACGGGTTGTCGACCGGCGGTTTTTACAGTGCCGACCGTCACGGACGGATGCAAAGCTTTCGAAACGAGCCGTCGGTATTCCGCAATGTCCGGGGTGTAATCCAACGGTAAGCATAGATAAAGCGATAAAGGCGGCATTCCAAACAATGCGCCCTCAAATAACCTGAGGGCGCATTCCAATCCGTACGTATCTGTCAACTTTTCCGCGCCATTCACATTTTAGTGGCGACAGTCGCGCCTGCCGAGGACGCAACGGCGGCGGGGTCCTTCTGCCCGAGTTGGTATGCCTTCTCGATGATGCTCTGGAGCAAGCCGACGAATTCGTCCGTTTCGGAGCCATTCTTGCGCAACTCGGCCAGGATGTCGGCCATCGACAGCTTGTTGGACGCGGTATTCATGCCGCCCGATAGCGCATTCGTCAATGTGTCGACGGTTGATTGTGCCGTTTGTTTCAGGGCGTCGAGGCCGGATTGATTGGCAGCGGCATTGGTTCCGGAATTGCTTCCCGACTTCTGCAGGAAGGCGATGAGCTCTTCCATCGAAACTGCCCCGTCGCCATCGGTATCGGCTGCCGCGAACATGCTGGCGACCTCGTCCTCCTCGGATCCCGTGGATGAAACACCGCCGGGTGGAGGTCCGCCTGCCGGGGGCGGGCCGCCGGCGGGAGGAGGGCCAGGGGGCTGATTGCCGTTGGCGCGCATTTTTTCGCCGAAGGCGGTGAAGTCCTCGAGGGAGAGTAGACCATCGCCATCACTGTCGACTTCGGCAAATATGGCGGCAATTTCTTCCTCGGACGGACCAAACTGCTGGCCGTTTCCGTTGGCGCCTTGCCCTTCCTGAGTCTGCGAGGATCCCATCTGTGCAAGCAGAGCGGCCATTTCCGACTGGTCTACTTTTCCATCGCCATTTTTGTCCGCCTTGGCGAATAACTCCTCCTCCTCGGACAACTTGCGTTGGCGGGTTTGCGTAGTGGCCGAAGCGTATTGGCTCAAATACGAACTTCCATTTATCTGCATGGCGCTCTCCATCCGAACAAAAGCAGGTATCATACACGCGACAAGCATGCATGCTCTATGTCATGTTTCCAAGTGATACTCCTTGGATGTAAAATAAATGCAATTATCATTCCAGATGACAAAATACTGTGTCATAGACCACGTTTGTTTTCGTGACAATACCTGCACACCCGCGGTGTTGCCGATAATCCACGCTTGGCGTTGTTTGACAAAATATAACGATAAACACTCTACTGTCTTGATTAAGCGGCAGAACAATGGATACTATGTTATGACTACAAGACTGAGTATTTTAACCGGTTGAAGGTCGGGCGCGTTCGGTGTTCGCATCTTGCCCCGGAAAGGAGGGCATGGATGCATTGGGAAGACGCTCCTGGGGGGATGTTACGAGAAGCAGCATGGTGGGCTTTTTCCATACCCTTCCGTGACCTGGCGCCAGGCTTTGCTCTGCCGCGTCTGCGACAGGTGCGAGGGCGTTCCATCGGCAAACCCGCGGGACGTGCCGCTCCACAATGAAATACATTCCTTGTGAGGGGATGTTTATCAAGGAGAAGCGATGGTAACGAAGAAAAGAAAGGCCGTGAAATCCCTGGTTGGCGCCTCGGCTGCCGCCATGCTGTTCTCCACCGGCCTGTCCGAGGTATTGGCCGGCGAAACCGCTCCGGCGAAGACGCCCCCGAACATCGTGGTCATCTTCGGCGACGACATCGGGCAGTCGAACATCTCCGCCTATTCGCTGGGGCTGATGGGCTACCGCACACCCAATATCGACCGGGTGGCCAAAGAAGGCATGATGTTCACCGATTATTACGCCGAGCAGAGTTCCACCGCCGGCCGGTCGTCCTTCATCACCGGCCAGAGCGTGTTCCGCACCGGACTCTCCAAGGTCGGCACACCCCACGCCAAGGTAGGTCTTCAGGCCGAGGACATCACCATCGCCGAGGCCCTGAAGGCGCGCGGCTACGCCACCGGTCAGTTCGGCAAGAATCATCTCGGGGATCGCGACGAATTTCTCCCCACCAACCACGGCTTCGACGAGTTCTACGGCAACCTCTACCACCTGAACGCGGAAGAGGAGCCGGAGCTGCCCGACTACCCGAAGGATCCGGAGTTCCGCAAAAAATACGGCCCCCGCGGAGTCATCCACAGTTTCGCCGGCGGCAAGATCGAGGACACCGGCCCCTTGACCAAAAAGCGCATGGAGACCATCGACGACGACATCGCCGCCCGCTCCGTCGCCTTCCTCGAGCAGCAGGTGAAGGCGGGGAAACCGGTCTTCATGTGGACCTGCTTCACCCACATGCATCTCCGCACCCACGTGAAGCCGGAGAGCCTCGGGCAGGCCGGCCCCTACATGGGCCCCTACGCCGACGTCATGATCGACCACGACAAGAATGTGGCCACGGTGCTGAACAAGATTGACGAGCTCGGCATCGCCGACAACACCATCGTCATCTACACCACCGACAACGGCCCGCATATGAACACCTGGCCCGACGGCGCCATGACCCCCTTCCGGAGCGAAAAAGACACCAACTGGGAAGGCGCCTACCGGACGCCGGCCATGATCCGCTGGCCCGGCAAGGTCAAGGCCGGAGCGGTCTCGAACGAAATCGTCTCAGGCCTGGACTGGTTCCCCACCCTCCTCGCCGCCGCCGGCGACGACAACGTC
>JAVBRG010000117.1:0-13661 GCA_031548195.1 Planctomycetota bacterium
AAGGATCTCCTGAAGGAATACCTGGACACCTTGCCGGACGATCCCAAACGCCCCTTCGGCGGGCGCCTGTGGGTTTACGCCAATTTCAACCTGATCTTCTTCAAGGACGATGTGGCGAAACTCCTGACTGCGTTCGACAAAAAATAGGCCGCCCGCCACGGCTTCGCCCCGGGTCTCCAGACCCGGGGTTTTTAAATAACATTCGCGCGCGTTACGAAAAAAATATAAATTCTCCTTCTTCCACGTGTGAACGGCGCTATAACCCAGAGTTGGGGTTGATGCTCTCCGCGGAGCAGCGAACTGTGGTGGCGGTGCCCGAATGGAAGCCCGGTTGCACGGGGTCCGGAGGGTTCCTTTAAGGCGCGCAAGTGCAATTTTACCGGTCAAGGGGAACGGCGGGTGGTTAGGCCTCCTATTGTCGCGCCGGAGCTATCCCGACCAGATAGTTCCACAAATTTACCCTCCGGGCTTCGGTAAGGATCCGCCGGGCTTCCGTTCCTTTTAAAACAAGAGGAACGGCGATGCCTATTGGCGCCGCCCGCCTCATGGGAACAGGTTTTCCACCATGCCCTACCCCATTGAAAAATACCTCACCCTCCTCTGCCTCATCCTGCTCATTCCAGCGAATTTGGCGGCCGCCCTAATCCGCCACCTCTCACCCGACTATTACCCGCAACTGGTCAACGCCTCCAGAATACTCCTCGCCTGGCTCACCGTCTTCGCCGTGCCCCTGGCCGTGGGCCTTGGGGCGCACGAACGCTTCAACCTCCTCGGCCGCCATCTCGGACCCAAAAGCCGCCGCAACCTCTCCCGTTTCGTCGAGAATATCCTCGCCCTCTTCGCCGCCGCCATGCTGATCGCCAGCCTTGGGCCGTTGCTCGAAAGCCTGTTGCTCGCCACCAGCATCGGCAAACACCTGAACATACTTTTCGGAAAAAGCCGCCCGGCCGATCTCCCCATTCTCGCCGCCATTCCCCCGGCCGCCCTGCTCACCCTCATCCGCCTGCGGCAACGCCGAATGCGCTAGAGACAAACCAAACATGAACGTCGACCTCACCGCCCTGCTGCCGCCCCTCGCCCTCATGGGCACTCTCGTCATCCTGGCCATCCCCACGCCGGTGGCGGTATTTTTCGCCTCGATACTATTTTCACAACTCGCGCCTTCCGGCCTCGCCGGCTACTTCCGCCACGGGAGTGAACTCGCGGCCCTCTTCCGGTCCCCGGGGTTAATCTCCATTCCCATGTTTGTACTGGCGGGAGAACTCGCCGTAGCCGCCGGTATCGCCCACCGCCTCTGCGTCTGCGCCGAAAGCCTCGCCGGAGGCATTGCCGGAGCCTTCGCCGGCAGAGGCGGAACCGGCGGGTCCCGCCTCGAAGTCGGCTTGCAGGGGATACTCGGGATCAGCCTCTTCGCCACCGTCTCGGGGTCGGGTCCGGCCGCCGTGGTGGCGGAGGGAAAACGCCTCGCCGGCGACCTGACCGGCACCGGTCTCCCCTCATCCCCAAGCGTCGCCTTCGCCGCCGCCGCTTCCATGTTATGCCTGGTGATACCGCCGAGCCCGGCCCTGACTCTCTACGCCGCCGCGTCAGGGGGCGTCACCACCCTCGCCTTCACCGCCAGCTTCGTGCCGGGGCTGCTCCTGGCCCTGCTCCTTTTCGCGACGTTCCACTTAATGGGCGGCGGCGCGGCCGAACCGCGGCCGGGCGTGACGAACTGTTCCGCCGCCAACGTTGACGGCCCGGACGCTTCGGCCCGGCAGAACGTGTTTCACGGTGAATTATCCATTACCCTTTTTGCTCTGGCCTTGCCGATCATAATGGGCATTGCCTTTTTCGGCGGTTACCTGACCGCGCCTGAAGGGGCGGCCTTCGCCTGCGCCTATGCGGCGCTTTACGGTTGGTCCAGGCGGGTGCTGAACAAGGCCGCCTGCATCAACCTGCTCACCCGCGCCGCCGTTACCGCCGGCGGGGTTCTCTTCATGGCCGCCATGGGGGGGCTATTCAACGCCATGCTGCGTGAGCACCACCTCCAGGATCAATTCGCCAGAATGATTCTGGGGAACTATGGCCACGCCGGCGGTCTAATCGCCGTCACCCTGATCCCCCTGCTGGCCGGCTGTTTCGTGGAAACGCCCGCCATCGTAACCCTGGTCGCACCGTTTCTCTTACCCCTCGCCGAGCGTAGCGGCATCGGGGTTGTCCAGTATGGAACGGTCATTGCCGTCGCCTCGGCGATAGGCCTCATCACCCCGCCTTTCGCCGCCATCAATGCGGCGGTGGAGGAAACGTTCGGCTTCGGCGGCCACACCACTCCCCGCCACCTCCTGCCCTATATCATCGCCGCCGTGTCTCTCCTAGCCTTGACCGCGCTGGCGCCGGAACTGTCGCTGTGGTTCCCCCGCTGGTGGGGCTGGAAAGTGTGAGTGAACCCCGGCGAACTTCCGTTCCCTTTCTGTGTTAACAGGGACGAGGATAACCAAGAAAATCGTCCCGCTACGGAGTTGCGAATTTGGCACAAATGGACGGTGAATTTTTTAGACGAAAAAAAGTTGCGCCCTTCCGGGCTTCGGCATACATTTTGTCGATAATTACCGCCGCCGGCGGCTTGGCCCGAACGCCCAACTTTCACATTAGCGAGGCAAAAAGGAAATGAGCGAATTTCTCGAATTCGACGGCATCGTCCAAACCTTCGGCAAAATAAAAGCCGTCGACAACGTCTCCCTTTCCGTAAAACACGGCGAGGTTTTCTCCCTTCTGGGGCCGTCCGGCTGCGGTAAAACCACCCTGCTGCGGATCTGCGCCGGCTTCCAGCGCCCGCAAGCCGGCCGGGTCATCCTGAACGGCCAGGACATCACCAATCTGCCGCCGGAAAAACGCAAGGTCAACACCGTCTTCCAGAACTACGCCCTCTTCCCCAATCTGAACGTCTTCGACAACATCGCCTTTGGCCTGCGTATCGCCAAACGCCCCGAGTCGGAAGTGAAGCGCGAAGTCGACCGCATGCTCGACCTTATCGACCTCTCGGAACACGCCGACAAGCGGGTCAATCAAATCTCCGGCGGACAAAAACAGCGTATCGCCATCGCCCGGGCCCTCGTGAACCAGCCCCAGGTCCTCCTCCTCGACGAACCCCTCGCCGCCCTGGATTTGAAGCTGCGGCAAAGAATGCTGGTGGAACTCGACGCCATTCACGACGAAGTCGGCATCACCTTCCTCTACGTCACCCACGACCAAGGCGAGGCCATGTCCATCTCCGACAACATCGCGGTCATGAACAAGGGGAAGGTCGAGCAAATCGGCAAGCCGGTGGAAATTTACGAAACGCCCCGTTCCTCCTTCGTGGCCGCCTTCATTGGCGACACCAACTTTTTCGACGGCACGGTCAAGGAGGTCAAGGACGACTTTTCGCTGGTGGATATCGAGGATTTCGGCCAGGTGTGGGTTTACAACGACAAGAAGGTGCAGGTCGGCAGCCTGGTCCACATCAGCCTCAGGCCGGAAAAAGTGGTCATGCACGCCGACAAGCCAGCCGAACAGGAACATTACAACGCCTTCAAGGGCATCGTGGAGGAGGTGATTTACCTGGGGTCGGAAACGAAATACTGGATTCGGGTGGGGGAATGGCGCATCGCCGTCATCCGCCAGCACCGGCGTTTCCTCCTCGACGAAAAGCCGATCAAGTGGAAGGACGAGGTCTGGATCGAATGGTACGGCGACGACGGCTATATGCTTGAACGCTACTCCGAAGCTGACGAGGGCCTCCTCTCCCTCCCCGATCCGGAACTGGAAATCAGCCCGGACGGCGAGAACGGGAATGCCGTCTCGGACGTCATCAAACCCGCCGCCGCGGTGGCGAAAAACGCCGCCAAGGAGGCGTGACCATGGAAAACAGTCCCAAAGGCGAACGCCTCCGCGAATGGCTGTTGTCCCTGCCATCATTGGTGTGGCTGGTGACCTTCCTCCTCATCCCCACCCTGATGATGTTCGCCATCTCCTTCCGCACCGCCGACCCCTACGGCGGCATCGGCTCCGAATGGACCCTGGACACCTTCCGCCGGCTCTCGAGCCCGAATTACCCCGCCATCGTCTGGCGCACCCTCTGGCTGTCGGTGGTGGCGACCCTGATTTGCCTCTGCATTTCCGTGCCGATTAGCTACTGTCTCGCGCGCTTCTCCAACCGCTGGCGGCAGTGGATCATGCTCCTGATCGTCGTCCCCTTCTGGACCAATTTCCTGATCCGCGTCTTCGCATGGAAAACGATTCTCGCCACCAACGGCGGCTTCCGGAATTTCCTGGTCGCGCTCGGGTTGATACCCGAGGATCAACCCCTTCTCTACACCCCGGTGGCGATCCTCCTGGTGCTGATTTATACCCACCTCCCCTTCGCCATCCTGCCCCTCTACGCCGCCGCCGAAAAGTTCGACTTCAATCTGATCGAGGCCGCGCGGGATCTGGGTTCGACATCCCTGGGCGCGTTTTTCCGGGTTTTCCTCCCCGGTATCAGCCGGGGGCTGGCCACCGCCGCCATCATGGTCCTGGTGCCCTGCCTCGGATCCTACGTCATCCCCGATTTGGTCGGCGGCGCCACCAGCGAAATGATCGGCAATAAAATCGCCCAGTACGTCTACACCGAACGGAACCTCCCCCGCGCCAGCGCCCTCTCGGCCATCCTGACCGTGTTCGTGGTGGCCCTGCTACTGGTATTCCTCTACTGGACAAACCGGCGTCAACGCTCCTCCGGCGTAGCCGAACCCACCGGCAAGAAAGGGATTTTCTCGTGAAAAGAAGCGTTTTCCCCTATCTGACCCTGGCGGCTTGCCTGATATTTTTCTATCTCCCGCTGGCGGTGGTGGTGATTGGATCCTTCAACGACAGCCGCTTCGGCGGGGCCTGGCGCGGATTCACCTGGAAGTACTACCACCAGCTGCTCCGCGACCGGGAAATCTGGACCAGCCTGGAAAACACCCTGCTTATCGCCTTCGCCTCGACCATCCTCTGCATGGTCCTGGGGACCCTCGCCGCCTTCGCCCTGAACCGCTACCGCACCAAGCTGCAATTTTTCCATAACCTCCTGGTCTACACGCCCCTGGTGGTGCCGGAAATCCTCATGGGCATGAGCCTCTTGCTGTTTTTCGTCGCCCACGGCCTCAGTCTCGGCCTGGGGACGATTTTCATCGGCCACGTCACCTTCTGCATCAGCTACGTGGCCATGACCGTCATGGGCCGGCTGCAGGACTTCGACTTCACCCTGATTGACGCGGCGCGGGACCTCGGCGCCAATTCCTGGACCGCGACCCGGAAAGTCCTCCTGCCCCTCCTGATGCCCGGCATCCTCGCCGGCGGCCTCCTCGCCTTCACCTTGTCGATGGACGATTTCGTGGTGACCTTTTTCGTGTCCGGTTCGGGGTCGAAGACCTTGCCGATTTACATCTACAGTTCGATAAAACACGGCTCCCCGACCAAGATCAACGCCTTGTCGACGGTCCTGTTGGTGATTACCTTCGCGGGAGCTTTGGGAAGCCGCATCGTGGGGAATTACGCCGACAAGCGGTTCAAAATGAAAAGCTAATCCTCGTCCTTCCGCGCCCGGCTCATGAGTTCGTCCAGGGCCTGCAAGGGGCTCTTCCCCTCCCAGAGGACCGCCGCGACCTGCCGGGTAATCGGCATCGACACCTGGTGCTTTTCGGCCAGGCGGACCGCCAGGCGGGTGGTCGTGACGCTCTCCGGCACGCCGTTCATGCCGGCGAGAATTTTCTCCAGGCTCATGCCGGCCGCCAATTGTTCGCCGACTTTCCGGTTGCGGCTTAGGGGGGACATGCAGGTGGTGATGAGGTCGCCCATGCCTGCCAGGCCGGAGAAGGTCGCGGCGTCCCCGCCCAGCTTCACCCCCAGGCGCACCATCTCGGCGAGACCCCGGGTCGCCAGGGCCGCCAGGGCATTGTCCCCCAAACCCATGCCGTGCACCAAACCGGCGGCCAGGGCGATGATGTTTTTGACCGCTCCGGCCAGTTCGACCCCGATGATGTCCCGGCTGGCGTAGACCCGGAAACGGGGGGTGGTGAGGATGTGCTGGACGCGCCGCGCCCACTCGAGTTCATCGGAGGCGACGACCACGCTGGCGGGGAGAAGACGGGCCACCTCCTCGGCATGACTGGGACCGGAAAGGGCGAGAATGTGCCGGCTCCCCAGGCAGGCGGCGACGACCTGGGAGGGACGCTGGAGTTCCTCGCCGTCCAGGCCCTTCGTCAGGGATACGACCGGCTTGTCGGGGTCGATGCGCGCGGACCGCGAGAGGAGGGTCGAACGGAGAAATTTACTGGGGATGACGATTAGGGCCATATCCGCCCAGTCCAGGGCGTGATTAAGATCGGGGGTGAAGGCGAGGTTCGGGTCGATACCGACATTGGGAAGAAACAAACGATTCTGGCGGCTGGCGGCCATTTCCTCGAGATACTTCGCATCATGGCCCCAAAGCGTTACGGAATGGCGGTTGCGGGCTAGGATGGAGGCGATGGCGGTACCCCAGCCGCCGTCGCCGATGACGGCGATTTTGGCGATATTCTCCGGTTCGGACATACAATTCCTTCGCATGGTTTCAATGTAAAAACGGGGCTAGCTCCCGGGCCGCCCGTTCCGCCGCGTATTCGTTCCCCAACACCTCCTTGAGATTTTTCAACCTGCCGCGCATCCCCCGATAATAACGCTTGTCCCCAATCAGCCGCGTCAGCTCCTCCGACAAATTCCCCGGGTTCGCCCCGTCCTGCACGAACTCCCGCACAATCTCCCGCCCGGCCAGAATATTCGGCAAAGAAAAATGCGGCAGCTTCACAAACATTTTGGCGATGATATAACTCGCCCGGTGCGCCGCATAACAAACCACCATCGGCTTGCCCAAAAGCGCCGCCTCCAGGGTCGTCGTCCCGCTTTTCGCCAAAACCACCGACGAAGCCGCCAGCAACTCGCGGCCCTTGTCCCCTTCGACAAAATGGAAGTCCGTAGGACACGGCGCATACCGCGCCAGAGACTCCCGCGTCATACCCGGCGCCACCGCCACCGCCGCCTTGACGTCGGGAAAACGCCGGCGCAACAAACGCACCGTCTCCACCATCACCGGCCACAAATACTTGATTTCGGAATTGCGGCTTCCGGGGAAAACCGCCAGCACCCCCCGCTCCGGTTCGTTATGGAGCTTGATGTCCCCCACCCCCAAACGCTCCACCATCGCCGTGTTGTCGATTCCCCGCAGTTGATCCAGGGTCGGATTTCCGACAAACACCGCATCAACTCCGCGCTTCCGGAAAAACTCCACCTCGAAAGGAAAAATGCACATGGTCCGGGTGATGTCGCGGCGAAGATTCTCGACCCGCCACTCCTTCCAAGCCCACAATTTCGGCGCGATATAGTAGACGATGGGCAGCCCCGGCCAGCGGGCGTGGACCTTTTTGGCCAGGTGCAAATGGAAGCTGGGGGCGTCAACGAGAAGCAGGAGATTGTGGGGTTCGCGTTCGAGCTTTTCGAGGATGCGTTCCTCGGCCCATTTGTAAAAGGAGAGGTGGGAAATCGCCTCCCAGAAGCCCATGACGGCTTGTCCGGTCATGTTCACGGCGAGGTCGGCGCCGGCTTTGGCGATGAGGTCGCCGCCGGCGGCATTGACGGTAAGATCGGCGTGTTGGAGGCGAAGGGCCTCGACCAGCCGGGCCGCGTGATTTTCGGCGGAAATTTCAGCGGTGGAGATGAAAATTTTGGCCATGTAAATGCTGCGCCTTTTTATAATGGGGGAGTATCGCCAACAGGCCGATCCCGATCTTAGTGTCCTTACCTGTATGGCCAATTGCAAGGGGATTCCCGCGGAAAGCCAACCTGAAAGGAGACTGGAGTCCATGTCCAAGGAGAAAAAACCGTCCGCCGGACTGACGCTGGCCCTGCTAATCCTGTTGACCCTGATGGTGGCGGCGGTGCTGGGCGGGCTGGAGACGGTGAAAGGGATGATCGGTCCGCCATAGCGTTGACAGAAAAAAATGGGCAATTCCCCGTCCAACGGAAAATTGCCCATGCGTCAGTTTGTCGATAAATCCGCCTCAATACTGGCGGATCCTTTTCAACATCTCCACCTTCGCCTGGTATTCCTCCCGACCCTTGGCGCTACCGGTCACGGCGGCATTGCCGACATGCCACCAACTGTCGTAGCCGTGGGTCATGCTCTTCGGTAACGTCTTCGCGTCAATCAAGGTGCAGCCCGGCTGCTTGAGGCTGTCCTGCAGGGCCGCTTCGAACTCGGCAATGGTCTTGACGCGGTACGACTTGAAGCCGTAACCCTCCGCCACCTTGGCGTAATCCACCAGCATCAAGGCGCCGTCCAGCTTGCCGGTCGAAGGATTACGCTTGCGGAATTCCGTCGCCAGTGAACCAATCCCCTGCCCCATCTGCAAATTGTTGATGCAGCCGAAACCCGAATTGTCGAAGAGAATGATGTTGATTTTCACCCCCTCCTGGAGCGCCGTCACCATCTCCGAATGCAACATCAAGAACGAACCGTCCCCGACCATCGCGTAAACCTCGCGGTCGGGACAAGCCAGCTTCGACCCCAAAGCGCCGGCAATCTCGTAGCCCATGCAGGAATAACCGTACTCCATATTGTAAGAGTCGATCGCGTCCGTTTCCCACATCCGCTGCAAATCGCCCGGCAAACTGCCGCTGGCGCCGACGATAATCGCGTTCGCGGGGATTATCCCGCGTAGCGAAACCAGCGCCGCCGTCTCGCAGATTTCGCCGCCGGAGAGGCGGTGGAATTCCTCCACCGTCCTGGGGTCCCGGTCGGTGCATTCCGGTTCGTAACCCGGGCCGTAACGCACCGCCCCCAGGCGTTGCATTTCCCCGGCCCAATCCTTTTTCGCCTCGGCAATCTCCTGGCCGTAGGCCGAACGGTAATCCCCCAAAGCCGCCCCCAGCTTCGACAAGGTCGCCTTGGCGTCCCCCACCATCCGGGTCGCGTCCAGTTTCTCGGCGTGGAAGGGGTGGACGTTCAGGGTCAGGAATTTCACCCCCGGATGCGAAAAAATCGACTTCGAGGCGGTGGTGAAATCGGAGAAGCGGGTGCCGATACCCAGGACCACGTCCGCCTGGTGCGCCAAACGGTTCGCGGCCAAATTGCCGGTCGCCCCGACGCCCCCGAGATTCAGGGGATGGCTGGTTTTGATAGCCGATTTACCGGCCTGGCTTTCCCCCATGGGAATATTATGTTTCTCGCAGAAGTCGACGAGAACCTTGCCGGCCTCCGAATAACGCACGCCGCCGCCGACGACCACGAAAGGATGCCGGGCCTTGCGGAGAATCTGCACCGCGTCGGCGATTTCCTCGTCCGGCGCGACCGGGCGGGTGATGCGGTGCACGCGTTTCTCGAAGAAGCAGTCGGGGAAGTCCCAGGCTTCGCCCTGGACGTCCTGGGGCATGGCGATGCAGACGGCGCCGGTTTGGGCGGGGTCGGTGAGGACCCGCATGGCGTTTATCAGGGCGGTCATCAGTTGCTCGGGACGGCTCACCCGGTCCCAATAGCGGCAGACCGCCTTGAAGGCGTCGTTCGTGGACACGGTCAGATTGGTCGGCTGTTCGACCTGCTGGAGGACCGGGTCCGGCTGGCGGGTGGCGAAAGTATCCCCGGGGAAGAGGAGGAGCGGGACGTTAATCACCGTGGCGAGGCCGGCGGCGGTGACCATGTTCGCGGCGCCGGGGCCAATCGAGGAGACGCAGGCGATGATTTTGCGGCGATTGTTCTGCTTGGCGAAGGAAGTGGCGACATGAGCCATGCCCTGCTCGTTTTTCCCCTGAAAGACCTTGAGCCCGCCCGGATTTTCATCCAGAGCCTGGCCGATGCCGACCACACAGCCATGGCCGAAAACGGTGAACATGCCTTCGACGAATTTATTTTCGACTCCATCGAAGGAGACGTACTGCCGGTCGAGGAATTTCACGAGAGCTTGGGCGGTGGTCATGCGGGTTGTGGCCATGATGGTCTCCAAAGGGGTTTCACGCCTTGGCGTCGTGACGCGGCGGGTCGTGACGCATGGCGAGCAAATGGAAAATGCTTGTTACGATTTAATAAAAAGATTGTCTATTCTTATAAACGGCAAATTATCCAGCCCGGGCTGACTGGGCAATCAGCTGAAAAACACCCATATTTTTCAGAATCAGGGCTAGATTTAAGCGATTCTCAATTTATTTTATCAACTTCCGCACATTAGTCAAGAGCGTCACCTTGAATAATGCTTTTTATCGACATTTGGCAAATTCGGTAAATTTTACTTTTGCAGCTCATGCGGACGTGGTATAAACTGTGAAAATGAAGTTTAAATACTTATTTCAAGCCTGAATCGGAATACTTGACCGGCCAGGCCGGACCGCCCCAAATTATGGCTGGAAAGAACCTACATGCCCACCGATCGTTCTGGACGCAGTTCCCTTAAAACCCTGAAATATACCAATCGCCGCCTGGTCCTGCAGTACATCCGCCGTCATCCCTCGGCTTCGGTCGCGGAAATCGCCCGGGAAACGGCCCTCAGCAAAATGACCGTCCATAACATCATCGAACACTATCAGAAAATCGGCATCATCGCCGAAGCGGGGAAAGGCGACTCCACCGACGAAGGCGGAAAAAAACCCAAACTCTTCGCCTTCAACCCCGACTACCGCTACATCTTCTCCGTGCGTATCGTCGAGCAGTCCCTCTCCGCCGCCCTGACCAACCTGAACGGGGAAATCTCCGCCTCCCACACCGCCTTCCACGGCCAGGACACCCGGCTCGACGACATCATCCGCCTCATCCGCGAATCCTTCACCACCCTCACCAAACGCCGCAAAGTCCCGCCCGAGCACTGTCTCGGCGCCGCCGTCGGCTGTCACGGCATCATCGACGCCCCCCACGGGGTCTGCGTCATCTCCCCCCACTTCGTGTCGTGGGGTAACCACGTGCCGGTGGCGCAATTGGTGCAGGAGTTTCTCCCCCCCGGCCTGCCGGTGATGCTGGACAACTGGATGCGCTACCACGCCTACGGGGAACTCAGGGCCCGGCAGGACGGCGTGGAACGCTTTTTCCTGATCGGCACCGAATACGACGGCCTCGCCGGCGGATTGGTGGCGTCGGGGAAATTGATTCGGGGGGGACTGGGTTTGTCGGGGGAAGTGGGGCACATGGTGGTGGATCCGGCGAGCGAAACGGTTTGCGCCTGCGGCGGCAAGGGCTGCCTGGAGGTCGCGGTGTCGCCGATGCGCATGGAAAGGCGGGCGGAGACCCTAAGGGACAAACACCCGGATTCATTTCTGTTCCACGGCAAGCACGGCCGGCCGGTGTCGTTCGAAAACATCCTCGCCGCCTCGAACGAAGGGGACGCCCTGGCTTGTTCCCTCATCGACGAAGCGGTACGCTATTTCGCGGTCGCCATCAATAATCTGGTCTACTCCTGCGATCCCGGCCTCTTCATCATCCAGGGCGAGTACGCCCGGGCCGGCGGGTATTTCCTGAAGTCGCTGCGCGAGCGGGTCAACAACCTGACGCTACTACGCATGCACAAATCCATCTCCATCGAGTATTCGACCCTCGACGAGGAATACAGCCTCATTGGCGGGGCATGCTACCTGGCGGACAATTTTTTCGCCGCCGACGCCGCCGCCTGGTAGGGTGGCCGGGGAGAACGCGGTCGACAGCCAGGAACGGCAAAACAAAACCCTCCCATGGCGGGAGGGTTTGTTAATTTAACTGCCCCAGATTTTTACCAGCGGTGCTGGATATAGGGGTCGTGGGACGGCGGCTCGGGGATCCGCGGCGGCACGCCCAAGGGCGGCACCGGCCCGTAATGGTGGTAGGGGGGCGGCGGGGGCGGGGGCGGCGGAGGATTGTAATGATGCGGCGGATAGTATGGCGGAGGCGGCGGGGGCGGCGGGACATAGACCGGCCCGGGTCCGTCCACGTATTGCGGCGGTCCCACATAGGGGTAATGGATGCGATCCGGGAAGGGAAGTTGATCCGGACTGCGGAAGGCCGGGTTGACAATGGTGGCGGCGATGTCGCGGCGACCGTCGTTGACATTGACGATGGCGCCGTAACGGTTGCCTTCACGGAAACCCTGGATGTGGATGGCGGTGGATTGGCCGGGGCGGACGCCCAGGTTGAACTCCTGCCGCGCGGGTCCGGTGATGGTCCAGAAACCGCTGTCGGTGTTGATGTAGGTGATGACGCCGGGCCGGACCTGCCGCCCGCCGCGGGTGCCGTTATCCGGCCAGACATTGATGCGGCGACGGTTCGCGTCGACGTCGACGATGTAGGGCATCCAATCGTCGTTGGTCACTTCCAGCCAGCCCTGGCCGACGATGGGGACGCCGATTTTGCCGTCGTTCCGGGTGAACCGGTGGATCGGCAGCAGGTCGAAGGCCTGCGCCGACAGCGCCACCAGGCATAACGCCATACTCAGCATTAGCGGTTTTCGCATACAGACTCCGTTCATATAAGAGAAAGGAAAAACTCCCGCAATTTCCATGCGCGGCCGGTGCGGTACGCGGCCCGGCGCGGCAGCCCGCATCACCTGCCGCCGTTGTTCAGCCAGTCGATGACGCCGTCGGCGGTGCCGGACTGCTGCTGCCCGCTGTTGCCGCCGCCCATCCAGTCGATTACCCCGCCGGAATCGCCGGGCTGCCGATTGGCCCCGCCCTCGCCCAGCCAATCGATGACGCCGTCGGCGGTGCCGGACTGCTGCTGGCCGCCGTTGCCGCCGCCCATCCAGTCGATGATCGCGCCGGTGCCGTCATTCAGCTGAATGGCGTCGCCGTGGGTCAGAGTGTTGTTGTCATATCCATAGCTCTGATTGCCGCCGTAGCTTTGGCTGTTGCCGTAGCCTTGATTGTTGCCGTAGCCTTGAGTATTGCCGTAACCCTGCTGGCCGTGTCCGACCGAGCCGGAATTTTGCTGCGACCAGGGGTCGTTCGCCACTTGCACGCCGCCCCAATCGATGACGCCGGAATTACCGCCGCCCTGGTCCTGATTGACGACAAAGGGCTGGGTATCGACATTGGGGAGGACGCTGGCGGCGTGTGCCTCGACCGCGCACATAAAGATGAGTGACAGTACTCCCAGCCACAACGGTTTACGCATGACTTCCATGAATTCTCCAATAGGGAAAGGTTGAAAGCGGGTTCTCCGCTACGATAATGACCCCCGCTCATTATATTTATATGTTGTAAGCAAACTCAAGGCAATTTTTTTCCAATGCGAAGGGATGCGCAAAGGAATTGACTTGGGCCGACATTAGGCAATTATATAGGGGTATTGGCGCGAAGGAGGGCTAACATGACTACGGTTAAATTGAAAACCCATGGTGAAGTGCAAACCTTGGAGCTGCCGAAGGAATTCAGGTTCAAGGGGGATTTGGTGAAAATCCGTCGCGTCGGAGACGCAGTGGTGATGTCACCAGTGCACGAGCCGGACCAGGCGGAGACGGCGGATCAAAAACCCTGGAAACAGTTTTTCGAGGCGACCGGGCAATTCAGTCCCGATTTCATGGAATTTATGGAGAACTATAATAGGAACGGCCCTGAGACAAGGTTTCAACGCGTGAACTTCGATGATTCAGATATAACGGAAGATGAAATGAAAAATAAAACCCCAGCGGAAATTT
>JAVBRG010000160.1:0-10304 GCA_031548195.1 Planctomycetota bacterium
ATTCTATGACATTTTGAGCACCGCTCTTTTGCCCTCACTCTTCGTTACTCGTCGCTTACAGCCCGTCGGGGATGCGCGCTCCTCGTGCCTCGATTGAGGGCAAAATAGCAGTGCTCAAAATGCCATATAATTGTTAGAACCGCTCTAGCAGGACCGGCCCAGCCGGTCGGCGATGCCGTTCACGAAAGCTCCGGAATCCTTGTCGCCGAAGCGTTTGGCCAGTTCCACCGCTTCATCCATGATGGCTCCGCGGGGCGTTTCGCCCAAACGGATTTCGGCGGCGGCGATGCGGATGACGTTACGTTCGATAACGCCCATGCGGGCCAGGGACCAATTGCTGGCCGCTGCCTCGATTTCGGCGTCGATACGGTCCTGGTGGGTCAGGACTTCGCGGATGATTTGCCCGGCGAAGTGTTCCGCCTCGTCCTG
This sequence comes from Planctomycetota bacterium, assembly GCA_031548195.1. Lineage (GTDB taxonomy): Bacteria > Planctomycetota > SZUA-567 > SZUA-567 > SZUA-567 > JAJBSZ01. Next base: position 430 of record JAVBRG010000160.1, read on the forward strand.
GTGCGGGTCGTCACGGTCCAGGACCATGCCGTCCGCGGCGGGTGAGCTTTCGAGGATGGCGCGGCGCTGGGTCTGGAAAAATTCGTTCGGTGCCTCGACGTCGCGGTAGCCGTTCATGTCGGCCATGAACAGGTATTGGAGGGCGAGGCGTCGGCCGGCGGTTCTGGGTCGCATGGGGTTTATTTTCCTATGGCTTTGACCAGGTTGACCATTTCGATGGCGGTCATGGCGGCGTCGAAGCCTTTGTTTCCGGCCTTGGTGCCGGCGCGTTCGATGGCTTGTTCGATGGTGTCGGTGGTGAGGACGCCGAAGGCGACGGGGACGGTGGCTTCGAGGGAAAGGTGTCCAAGACCTTTGGAGACTTCGGCGGCGACGTAGTCGAAGTGGGGGGTGGAACCGCGGATGACGGCGCCGAGGGCGATGACCGCATCGTACTTGCCGGAATCGGCGGCGAGACGGGCGGCCAGGGGGATTTCGAAAGCACCGGGGACGCGGACGACGGTGATATCGGCGTCGTTCGCGCCGTGGCGGACCAGGGCGTCGAGGGCGCCTTCGACGAGGCGTTCGGTTATAAACGAATTGAAACGGGAGACGACGAGGGCCGGCTTCATGCCGGCGGCATTCAGGTTGCCTTCGATATGTTTGGGCATGGGGACTCCGTATTCGGTTGTTGTTTGGAGTTCAAGAAGATCACCAGTCAAACCCAGGAATGGCGAATTTGTAAAATGGAAAACCGTAGTTACAAGCGATTTTGCCAAACTTCAGTCAGGAATGTATTCCGATAATTGCCCGGCATGGCCAACCCCGCTCCTCAAAAGTATGGAGGAACGGAAGCCCGGCGGATCCTTTCCGGAGCCCGGAGGGTGAATTTTTTTGGAGCCGCCTGGTCAGGGCAACCCCGGCGCGACAATAGGAGGCCTCACCACCCGCCCTTCCCCGTGACCGGTCAACTTGCACTTGCGCGCCGCAAAATGCCCTCCGGACCCCGTGCAACCGGGCTTCCGAACGGGTACTGCCAACACCTACCGCCCAAGCTCCGCCCTCGCGAAAGGCAGCGCTATCAATAGTGACTTATACCCGCGTTCAGTCACGGGAAACACTTTTTTTTGGGATTCAGGGCAGATTCTAGTGCCCGCCCGCTACTCCTTCTTCGCCTCGAAGCGGCCGCTGGGCCGGTGTTGCCCTTCCGGGACGACGTCCCCGGGCAGGAGGTGGCCAAGTTTGGTGCGTTTGGTGTCGAGATAATGCTTGTTCGCGTCGTGGGGGTGCATGGCCAAGGGAACGCGCTCGACAATTTCCAGGCCGTAGCCGGACAGGCCGGAAATTTTCTTCGGATTATTGGTGAGGAGGCGGAGGTTTCGGGCGCCGAGGTCGGAGAGGATTTGCGCCCCCAGACCGTAGTCGCGGAGGTCGGCCGGGAACCCCAATTTCATGTTCGCCTCGACGGTGTCGAGGCCGCGGTCCTGCAGGGCATAGGCGCGGAGCTTGTTTTCGAGGCCGATGCCCCGGCCTTCCTGACGCATATAGACGATGATCCCCCGCCCTTCCTTGCCGATCATCCGCATGGCGGTCTGGAGCTGTTCGCCGCAGTCGCAGCGGTTCGAGTGGAAGACGTCGCCGGTGAGGCATTCGGAATGCACCCGGGCCAGGACCGGGGCGTCGGTCGGCCCGGCGCCGGGATAGAGGTCGTCGCCGATGGTGAGGGCGAGGTGCGATTCGTTCTGAACTTCGGAGCGGTAGTCGTGGAGCAGGAAATGGCCGTAGTCGGTGGGCATTTCCACGGTGGTGACGCACTTCACCAGGCGCTCGGTGCGGCGGCGGTATTCGATGATTTGCGCGACCGAGAGAAGCTTCAGGTTGTGCCGGTGGCAAAAAATTTCCAGCTCCGGCAGGCGGGACATGGTTCCGTCCTCGTTCATGATTTCACAGATCACCCCGGCGGGACGCAGACCTGCCATGGTCATGAGGTCGATGGAACCTTCGGTTTGCCCGGTGCGGACCAGCACTCCACCCGGCCGGGAGCGGATAGGCTGGACGTGGCCGGGGCGGACCAGGTCGGAGGCGTGGGAGTCGGCGGCGGCGGCGACGCGGCAGGTATGGGCGCGGTCGGCGGCGGAGATGCCGGTGGTGACGCCCTGGCGGGCTTCGATGGTCACGGTGAAGGCGGTGCCGAGAGTGGCTTGATTGTCGGAGACCATTTGCGGCAGCTCGAGGCGCTGGCAGGCTTCGGTGTCGAGGGTGAGGCAGATCCAGCCCTTGGCGTGGGTGGCCATGAAGTTGATGCCTTCGGGGGTGATAAGTTCGGCGGCGGCGACGAGGTCGCCCTCGTTTTCACGGTTTTCGTCGTCGACGAGGACGATCATGCGTCCGGCTTTGAGTTCTTCGATAGCTTCGGGGACGTCGCAGAATGTCATAGATTACCTTTGTTATTGTCAAAAGGGGCAAAAATTCAATTTGGAGAGAAGTTCGTAAACCGCCCGCGCCGCCGCGAACTCGGCGTGGTGCAAGCCGGGGGTCGGGGCCAGTTCGACGCAATCGGCCGCGTACACCCAGGCGTTGTCGGCGACGATGTCGAAAATCCGCATCAGCTGGCGCCAGGTCAAGCCGTCCGGTTCCGGCGTACCGGTGGCGGGAATAATCGCCGGGTCCAGGCCGTCGACATCGAAAGACAAGAAAACGTCCTCCCCCTTGACCAGGCGCCGCAATTCCTTGCGCCAAACCTTATCCCGGTGCATTTCCCAGGCGTACCAGGTGCTGATGCGCGGACGGGAGGATCCGCGGCTTTCGTGTTCGCGGACAAACGCGACCTGATCCCGTGAGGTGGAACGGATGCCAAGCTGCAGAATCTTCCGGCACTCCGGCAGCTCGGCGATGCGCCGGACCACACAGGCGTGGCTGAGAGGATTATTCTGATATTGGTCACGGAGATCGGCGTGGGCGTCGATATGCACCAGGGTGAACTTTCCGCGAATTTTCGCGACCGCTCGGGCGAGGCCGAGACTGACGGTGTGCTCGCCGCCGAGACCCATGACGAATTTCCCCGCCGCCAGATGTTTGGCCGCTTCCTCTTCAATTGCCGCCAGCGCCTCGGCGGCTTCCGGTTTTCCGGTTTTTCCCAATAAAACCGCCGGCGGGGGCAAAGTGTGGACACCCCACTCCAGAACCGGTTCGGAATCGCTCCGCGGGTCGTACAGTTCCACTTGTTGCGAGGCGGCGATAATCGCCTCCGGCCCCCGGGCCGTGCCGCCGCCGTAACTCACCGACTCTTCGAGGGGCATGGGCAGCAACACCACTCGCGCCCGGTCGTAAGCCGACACTTCGGGGGGAAGATCGAGAAAGGCGCCGGGATGATAAAAATCGTTAATATCCGCCGGCACCGCGCTTTTCCCATTAGGGGCGGCGGAGTCATGTTTGTCGGCGGTTTTTTTTCGGGTTGCCATTTATTGCCCCAGTACATATGCGAAAATGAGCGGCGCCACGATGGTGGCGTCGGATTCGACAATGAAGGAGGGGGTGTCGACGTCCAGCTTCTCCCAGGTGATTTTTTCGTTGGGGACGGCGCCGGAGTAACTGCCGTAGCTGGTGGTTGAGTCGCTGATTTGACAGAAATAACCCCACAGCCGCACGTCCTGCCGGAGGTCCTGGCGGAGCATCGGCACGACGCAGATGGTGAAGTCGCCGGCGATGCCGCCGCCGATTTGGAAGAAGCCGAGGGAATGTTTGGCTGATTCGGTTTTATACCACTCGGCGAGGGTGGTCATGTATTCGATGCCGGTGCGGACGGTGTGGACGTTCTTGACGTCGCCGGTAATGACATGGCTGGCGTAGATGTTGCCAAGGGTCGAGTCCTCCCAGCCGGGGACGATAATCGGCAGGTTCTTTTCCGCGGCGGCCAGCATCCAGGAATTTTTGGGGTCGATTTGGTAATGCTTTTTCAAGCGGCCGGTAAGGAGCAGGCGGTACATGAACTGGTGGGGGAAGAGGCGTTCGCCCTTCTTGTCGGCTTCGGTCCAGAGTTCGAGGATTTCGTCCTCGATGCGGCGGATGGCCTCCTCTTCCGGAATACAGGTGTCGGTGACCCGGTTGAGGTGACGGTCAAGGAGGGCCTTTTCGTCGTCCGGGGTGAAATAGCGGTAACCGGGGACGCGGACATAATGGTTGTGGGCGACCAGGTTGAAGATGTCTTCCTCGAGATTGGCGCCGGTGCAGGAGATGGCGTGGATTTTGTCCTGCCGGATCATTTCCGCGAGGCTGAGGCCGAGTTCGGCGGTGGACATGGCGCCGGCCAAGGTAACGAGCATCTTGCCGTTCTGCTTGAGGTGTTTGACATAAGCTTCGGCCGCGTCCACCAGGGCGGCGGCATTGAAATGGCGGTAATGATGCTTGATGAAATCGCTGATGTTTCCCATACCTTCTCCCTTGAGGCCTGGCCGGACTTAAAACCGCCCGAACGGCGCCTCCGTTTCGAAACAGAAGGGCCGCGGCGAAAACAACGACAGGACGGGAACCCTAGCGGCTCCCGTCCTGTCATTATATAGGATTAACTGAAGTATTGCAATTAGCACATCGGAGCCAGAACCCCAATGACTTCGCCCAACACCCGGTCGCCCTTGCCAAGGCGAATCTGCATTTGCGCCCGGCCGTGCTCCATGATGCTGGCGCCGAAATAGCGTTCGCCGGCCATGTCGCGTTTCACCTGCCGGATACGCAGGCCTTTACCGGCGAAATCGAGGGCGGCGATTTTTCCGAGCGCTTTTTCCAGACTCAGGGGCCGGAGGTCGATAATCACCGTGGCGCCCAGGGGGATCATCGGCATCATGGCGGAGTCGCCCATCCGCACCGACACCAATACCCCGGCGCGAGGCACCCATTCCCGGGGAATGATGACTTGGCGGATAATATCCTTCGGTTGAATCTCAAACACCGGATTCAGTACCGCACTGGGCTTCAACATCGGAACCGACACCCAGTCCACCTCCATCTTGTCGGCCTCGCCATTGACGGCCATCGAGGCGGCGGTGGTCAAATTGAACTTCAGGGACAAAGGACCCGGGCGGGTCAAGAGCCGTTGCTGCGAGGCGGAACCCATTTGGTGTTCGTCATAAACCATGGCGTCGGCCGCTTCGCTATAGGCCAAACCGCCGCTGAAGCTTTGTCCGGAGGCGAGACTCAAGGCCGACCCCGCACCCGCACCCACCGCGACAGTGGCACCGGTGGCTTTGGCGATTAGGGTCGAGAGCGAGCACTCGAGTTCCGCTTCCAGTTGCGGGATTAAATCGAGCCGTTCAATAAAAGTCCGGCCCATTTCCCAACTCTGAATTGTTTTGGGGCTGATTCCGAGGCGCATGGCCAGTGTGGCCCGCGACATTCCTTTAGCGTCACGGGAAAGCCGCATCAATCTGCCGAATTCGGCTTTGATATCCTTAGGCATTGACTTCTATCCTTCCTTTTTTTTTAGCAGTCGCCATTTGAATGCCGGCATTATCCAAACAGCTTGAATTACCAAAGGGTTTACTCTACACGACCGACTTGATATATAGACCCGATTTCATACTCCCCGGGGTGCCATCAGGTGCAGGGAGACGAAGTCGATGGATGCTTAGTATGCTAGCTATGCCCCTTTAACTAAATCTGGCGGTTTTTAGGCCCTATTATACAATCTGTTGCCAAGAATGGCAGTACCGGTCCTGAAATTGAGTAAGAAAACTTGCCAAATCCTAACTGCAGTTTATTACTCAATCCGGCCTAGTGCAACTTTTTTGATTCGAGAAAGTTCGCTTTTTTTGCATTTGCGATAAATACGCCTTGATTATTTTCCCAATAAATTCATTTATAAGTAACTAAGAAACATATCCTTAATTCTTCCAAACACAGACGTTACAACATATTATACTTCATGGTCATTAACTCGTAAACACAATTCACCTATTTGTAAATAAATTTCCTATAATTCACAGATCCTTGGATTTAAACAAAAAATCGTCTTCCACCAAGGGAAGACGATTTTTGTGCTTCAATCGTGTAAATTATTTGTTCGGCAAATTCTGCAAATAGGAGAAGTCCAAAATAGGCATTAACTTTTTGCACATTAACGTATCAATGACCAGGAAGCCGGCGCTCACGCCGCCAAGATTCCGGATCGGGTCCCATATACCGGCTGCGTGACCGCAAACCTCCGTAAAACGCGCTTCAGGGGAAGTCAACTACTACAAAATCACCGATAAAAAATGGCAAAATTACCACTAAAACTATTTAACCACAAGACTGCCACAATCTTCAAGCAAATGCGTTGTCAAGGCCGCCGTCTACCCCGAGTGGCTAAAAAAACGCCCCAAAGCTAAAAAAGGCCGGGAAAAGATTTACCAACAAAACCGTCGCCCTTTGCCACGGCAAGCTTGGGAAATCACTCTTGCGTCGCCTCATCCTTGCCCGGTTCTCCACTCTCCCGCGCCGGCTTCGGGTCCTCCGCCGCCGCTTCTCCCTCACCTGAGGGGTTTATGTCGGTATTCGCTTCTTTCAATTCTTTCATTACTACCTTGGCGTCTTCGGCCGCGCCGCCGCTTGCCGCGGGACTGTCGGGCAAGGTCGCACCGCCCACATCCGCCTTGAAGGCGGCGGAACTATCCACCTTCGCCGGGCCGGATGCCGGCCGTATGCCCGCCTTCCAGGCCAGCGCTTTCAGCCAGCCGGAATAACCCAGCACCGAGCAGAGAATGGCCACAATCACCGCCAGGGCCACTATCCCCAAGAGGGTCAGGAGGAGTAAGAACAGCGGCCATAGACCGCCGCCACCGATACGATCCGACAATTTGCCGGCGTTATAATGCATGTCGATACCGCCCGAGTCGTTCAGCCGGCCGGTGAAATTGAGGCGAACATCCGGCGCCATCCAGCCCGCCACCTTGGAATAAACCGAATCCTTGATCGCGTCGGCCCGGTAGGCCGGGTTGAACAGGCCCCGCACCCCCACGCTGCGGCGCCAAGGGGACAGCAGTTCCGATCGGGCGAGGGCGAACTGGGGTTTTTTCAAGCTTTCCTGGGCAAATTTGGGCAGCTTGTCGCCCGACGACACCACCAGCCAAGGACCCACCACCGCGAAGTGCAGTTTGCCTTCGCCCCTACCGGTGAGGGTGTAAATACCGTCGTCGCTTTTCTGGAGATTGAGATTTTTCTCGACCCCGAGTTCCGACAGGACATTGGCCGGGTCAGGAACCTCCAGCAACAGTTCCCAGGTTTCTCCGCCGGACGCTTCCGGCGTGGGCGTTGTCGCCGCCGGAGGGGTTTTCTCGGCTGTAGCCGCCCCTTCGCCCGCTTTGGCTGTTTGGGCCGGCTGGTCGGCGGGACTGACGCAGTAGGCGGCTTTGCCGGCGGTGGACAGCCACATCAGGGGCTGGCGGCGGCCGAGGCCGTCGATTTGGTCGCCAATGATGTCGGCGAGGTCGCGGTGGAGCTGGGTCCAGCTGTCTTCCGCAATCGGTCCGTCCTCCCTAGCCCACAGCTTCCAGCCGCCCACCCGCTTGAGGAGCGCCCCGAGGTTGCGGGTCTCGGCGTAGACCTCGACCGAACGCGGAACCAGGGCCGAGGGGTCTTCGCGGTAATCCGTCCCGCCGCACCAGGCCAGGGCGGCCACCAGGCACAATAGAACCGCCGCCGCCAATAAAACCCAGCGCGGCCAGCCGGCCTGAAAAATCAGGTTGTAGACCCAGCCGCCCAGTTTCCGGCCAATGCCAATTTTACCTTCCGGTCGTCCCGACATTATGCTTCCTCCGTGGTATGATTGACCAATTGAAATTTTGCCAAGCTATACCGAACGGGTATTGAAATTGTGAAAACGCGTTCGGTATATGATCACAGCCCCCATCGGCATTTGGCAAAAATCGTGTTGTCTGAATTTCCCATCCTGTTACCCTGGACACCACCCCACACGTTATTCCGGCGCCATAAACATTGAACCGGGGGGAAGCGTAACTCGCCGGAATCCAGGGTGTCTTGAATAGCGCCGAAATGCGGATAAAGATACCATTTTCCCTTGCGAACCTCATTCCTCGATTCGCAGCAGGACCGGTTTTTCCCTCAGGAATTCGAGTCCGGCGATGGCGGCCAAGGCCTGGGCGATGTCCCCTTGGCGGGCGGTGTGGGTGAAGAGGCACACCGAGGCGTGGCCGTCGTGCAGGCTGTTTTCGTACTGGTGGACGGCGGCGATAGAGACGGCGGCGGCGCCGAGGGCGGTGGTGATTTTACCGATTACCCCGGGTTTGTCGACCACTTCGCAGCGGATGTAATAGCGCGTTTCATAGTCTTCCATCGGGGCGATGGAGTAGGCGTTCCTTTCCGGCGGGAACCACACCGGCCCCATGCCGCCGTGTTTGGCGGCCCGGGCCACCATGGCGATGTCCGAGACCACCGCCGAAGCGGTGGGGTAGCGTCCGGCGCCGCGTCCGTAGAACATGCTTTCCATCACCGCGTCGCCTTCGGTTTTAACCCCGTTCATGCTGCCGGAAACGGCCGCCAGCGGGTCGGAGTTTTTGAGGAGCGCGGGATGTACGGAGAGGAACAGCCGTCCCGGCGAGCCGACCTCCCCCTTGCCGCCCTTTTCGGCCTGGAGCGGTTCGGGATCGGTCCGGATGGCGCCCAATAATTTTACGGTATAGCCCAATTCGCCGGCGATCTTGATGTCGACGTCGGAGATGTTCCGGATGCCTTCGATGTGAAGTTTGGGGAAATCTATCCAGGTCTCGAAAGCCAGGGCGGCGAGGAGCGCCAGCTTGTGTCCGGTGTCCTTGCCGTCGATGTCCGAGGAGGGGTCGGCTTCGGCGAAGCCGAGCCGCTGGGCTTCCTTCAGGCAGTCGGCGAAGGGGAGGCCGCGGGCGGTCATGTTGGTGAGAATGTAATTGCAGGTCCCGTTGAGGATGCCCAGAAGCGACTGCATGCGGTTGACGATAAGCCCCTCCCTCAAGGAAATCAAGAGGGGGATGCCGCCGGCGACGGCGGCCTCGAAGGAGACGATGCGGTTTTTTTCGCGGGCTTTGGCGAAAATGGCGGCGCCGCGTTCGGCCAGAAGCGCCTTATTGGCGGTGACGACGTGCTTGCCGGCTTCGAGTGCGGACATGACGCAGTCATAGGCGATGCCGGTGCCGCCCATCAATTCGACGATCACGTCGATGTCGGGTTTATTCATGAGTTTGCGGAAATCGTCGACGATGCGATCTTCCGGCACGCCGAGGGCTGTGGCGCGGGCGGTGTCCTTGTCGGCGACGTAGCGGAGGTCGAGTCCGACCCCGGTGCGGCGTTCCAGCAGTTCTTTCCTCCCCAAAAGCAGATCGGCGACCCCGCCGCCGACGACTCCGGCGCCGGCCAGGCCGATGCCGCATTGCTGATTCTTGTTCATAAGGTCCTCGCTGATGTCCTTCGTTAATGATCTTTGTGGAAAATGGGCTCCGAATAATTATTCGGAACCGGCGGCGTGGCTAACACGACGGTACAAGTCAAGCTTTATCATAATGTCCCGACCTTTTCCACACAATCCAATTACCGGAAAAAAGCGGCATTTGCATTGGGCGCTTCCCGCCTTTGTTACGCACTGAACTTTTGCAAAGTGGCGATTAAACCGCCAATCGCCACTTTGCAAAAATCGTTTTTGCCCGAATTTCAAGGGTTTTTGATTTTACAAAATCGCCATTCGGCGGTTTGAATGGTGATTTTGCAAAAGTCCAGTTACGCAACTCCGTATGCTGCTAGTGCCCCATAAAGCCTAAATCTTCGGATAGCTTTCCGTTTTCGTGCCCTTGGGCTGCGTTGGAGCTTCTTGACAATATGTTCAATATTGCCTGCGAAGCTCCGCCTTGCCCAAGGGCACGAAAACGAAAATTTATCCG
>JAVBRG010000153.1:0-54124 GCA_031548195.1 Planctomycetota bacterium
TCCCACCACCCGCGATCGTGGCTAATTCTACTACGCGACTGTTGTGGGAACCGCCTCCACAACAGTCGTGTGAACAAAAGGTTGCATGGTAAAGGGAATTGCGAGTGGTTTTTCGCCACCGCCCCTTGAGTAGCCGATAACCCTAACTTCATGCGGCATTTGCGGATGCGGTTCCCGCAAATGTCGCGTTGTAGAGCTAATTTCAATACGCGTTCGTTATCTTCGATTGAAGTATTGCAAAGCGGACTACCCTTCCAGCTTTTCCACCAGGTTCAGGTGGTCCGGCCGATGCTGGACGGTGCGGGCGTACTCCACGCCGGGAGGTCCAAAAAGCATGGCGTAACCGATGACGTCGTCCGGCGGAATCCCCAGCCAGTCCCTTACCTTCGGTACATGCCGGAGAATCGCCTCGACCATGCCGCACCATACCGTGCCCACTCCGTTCGCCTGGGCGAAAAGTTCGAAATAGGCCAGGGCAATCAGGCAATCCGGCACTTTGCAGACCCCGTCCGCACCGGCGCTGACCACCAGGAGATGCGGCGCTTTCCGAAAAATCTCGTCGACGCCCTCGTCAAGCCAGCGCTCGGCCGAATCGACCAGCCAGAGAATCTCCTCCGGCAGGCCGGCGCGGTTCGCGGCGAGTTCCCGGGCGACCCGATTACGCAAATCCGCCATGACTTCGGGATTATGGATCAGGGTGAAACGCCGGTGCCGGACGTTAACCCCGGTCGGGGCGTAGGCGACTGTTTGCAGAATCCGGTCCACCAGGACCCTGTCGACCACCCCGGGCGCGAAGCGCCGCACCGAACGGCGACTCCGCATCAAGAGGTCGAGGTCGGCCGGAGCGATTTTTCCGACCGGCAGGGACGCGTCCGGATAAACGCCGTCGACGCTGACGGCCCCGGTGGGGCAGACGGCGAGGCAATGCTGGCAGAGCAGGCACTCGGCGTCGTTCTCCGGTTTTATGCCGGCCATGCCGTTATTGACGGCGATGATTTCCGCGATGCAGTCCTTGACGCATTTGCCGCAGGCGATGCACTTTTCCGGGTCGACCAGAAAACGGCTGTACGGCAGATCGGGATTGGGCTGGAACATGCACTTCTCCTTGGCGGACGCGGTAACCTCCGCGACCTCCCCTATACTATTTCCCGGGCTTACGCCATGCAAGAACGCTTTGGGAAAGATTTTCTGCCGCGGGGCGGGATTATTTCCACAACCGCGACCGGAAAGTTGCGAAACCGCGCGAAAGAAGTTTTACAGAAAAAGGGGAACGATTATACTGTGGGGGATATTACCAGATAAATAACCGGTGTTTCACTTGGCCAGTACCGTTACCGGCCCAGGGTGACACCAGTGATGTTTCAGCGCCGCTTTAAGGGAGGGAACGGTATGAAAATGCAATTGGTGCTGCTCGCGGCCGTATTGGCCGTCTGCAGCTTCGCGGCCTCGGCCGTCGAAGGAAGATGGGGTGAACGGATAACCAGCTTGAGCGTCTACAACGACGCGCCCATGCCCATTCACGTCGATGTGGAACGCGGGCGGGGCATAATCTATGTCGGCCCCTCGGCCCGTTTCGGCGACAGCGTGCTGGTCACCCCCAACAGCAACTTCGCCCTGCGGATTCCCGAAGGCCACTGGGTCGTCTACGGCGACGGCCAGTCGAATATCGACTTCCGCGCCCACCACGGCGGGGATTACAGCCTCCGCCTCACGCCGGTCATGGAAGGACACCACCGCCTGGCCATCGCCGGGGTTCTTTCCGACAGTCATTTGGGGCAACGCTCCGACATCCTGATCCGTAACGTCCCCAATGCCGGCGCCTATGTCCCGCCTCCCGGCAATCCCTGGATGGTCGACCCGGCCCATTCGCCGGTATACGGCGACGACCCGCTTTACGGACAATACACCGGTTCAGGGGCCGAAGTCGGCTCGCAATTGGCGCACGCGGTGAATAACGCGCTGGGGCAGCTGCTCCATATCAATCCGAATCCGCCGCCGCCCCCGCCCTACGTTTATGCGCCGCCGCCCCCGCCCCCGCCGCCCTATCACCATGGCTATCAAGGGTGGTAAGGGTTATTGGCCACTTCTAAAAAATTGCGTTCGCGGGTAAAAGCTTTGGACCTCGGGATGACGATCCGCGTCATCCCGAATTTTTATGTGGGGGGATCTAATCATGTGGATGCTCTACGCCACCTTGTCGGCGCTGTTTTCGGCGCTGGTGGCAATTTTCGTCAAACTTGGCCTCGAAGGGGTGAATTCGCATTTCGCCACCGCGGTCCGTACCAGCATGGTAATGGTGGTGACCTGGCTGTTCGTCTGGTGGGTTGGGGTCAAGGGCAGCGCCATGCACATCACGAAAAACCAGCTGGTTTACCTGATTCTTTCCGCTTTGGCCACGGGAGGGGCGTGGATATGCTATAACAAGGCGCTCCAGGACGGACCGGCGACCCGGGTGGCGTCCCTGGACAAAATGAGCATAGTCCTGATAGCCGTGCTGAGCTGGGCCATCTTCCACGAGGATATGAGCCGCCTGGCGATTCTGGCCATCGTCCTCATCACCGCCGGGACGGTGCTCCTGGTTTTCGCCAAATAGGGCTGGCCCCGGCGTTTATTCATAAACTATATAAATATTTACGTATCAGTCTTGAAATATTATATCTATGCGGTATCATTCAAATAACATAGGTGAATTTAAAAAGATTTTACCGCCTTGGTGCAAAGAAAACCTTTCGCCACGTCTTTCAAGGGAGAGTTGTCATGACCCAACCTTCACCGCTACTCAAGACCGTCCAAACCACCCCCACCGAATTCTGGAACGACTCCTGCGCCATCTCCGAACTAAAATATGCCCTCGAACACGGCGCCACCGGCGCCACCACCAATCCCGTCATTGTCGGCGGCGTCCTCAAAAAGGAAATGGATCTCTGGAAGGACCGCATCAATGAACTGGTCAAGGAAATGCCCACCGCCACCGAGGACGACATCGCCTGGAAGCTGAATGAAGAAATGGCGGTCAAGGGCGCCAAAATGTTCGACGCCATTTTCAAGCAGCACAAGGGGAAAAAAGGCCGCCTCTCCATCCAAACCAACGCCAAATATTACCGCGACACTGAAGCGATGTGGAAACAGGCCGTCCACTTCAACACCCTCGCCCCCAACATGCAGGTGAAAATGCCCGTCACCGCCGCCGGCGTCAAGGCGGTCGAGGAATCGACCTACCACGGGGTCAGCGTCAACGCCACCGTCTCCTTCTCCGTCCCCCAGGTCCTCGCCGTCGCCGAAGCGGTCGAACGCGGCCTCAAGCGGCGGGAGGCCGAAGGCAAGGACACCTCGCAAATGTCCCCCGTTTGCACCATGATGGTCGGCCGCCTCGACGATTACCTCAAGGCAATCTGGGCCAAGGAAGGCACCCCCTGCGACCCGGGCGTCCTCGAATGGGCCGGCATCGCCTGCTTCAAACACGCTTATCAAATTTACCGGCAGAAAAAATACCGCACCCGCCTCCTCTCCGCCGCCTACCGGAACCTCATGCAATGGTCGGAATTCGTCGGCGGGGACGTGGTCCTCACCATCACCTCCGACTGGCAGGAACGCATCAACAAATCCGGCATCGACCCCACCCCGCGCATGGACGTTCCCGTCGACGCGAAAATCCTCGACGCCTTGAAGAAGCATTTCCCCGAATTCAACCGCGCCTACGAGGCCGACGGCATGAAGGAAAGCGAGTTCGCCGACTTCGGCTCCACCAAGCGCACCCTGACCCAGTTCCTCGGCGGCTACGCCAGCCTCCTCGAGGTGATTCGCGGCTTCATGATCCCGAACGTCCTGAAGTAATCCCGCTCCGGGAGGTATGGTATTTTTTTTCAAAGCCGGTTCGTTGAAAAAAGCGGGACCGCCCGGGCGGTCCCGCTGTGTTTGGGTAATGTTTTCAGGCCGTTTTTGCGGCGTATACCAGATCCCCGCCGACCCCCGCCCCCACCGCGTTCTCTTCGTCGAAAGCGTCTTCCGCCTCCCCCGCGTCCCCCTAGTCGCCGTCGCCGTAATCGTCCTCCTCATACGGGGCGCTGCCGGCGGCGAAGGCGGTCGCGCCTCCCGGCGGGGCGGCGTCGTCCTCATAGTAGGCGGCGCCGACCGATACCCCGCCCGCCGCGACCGCCGCTCCGGCCGCGACCTCGGCCGGGGCGCGCGCTTCGGCGCGGGGGTGGCTTTCGGCGTACATCCGCTGCATGTCGCCGGCGGTGATGTGGGTGTAGATTTGCGTGGTGGAGATGTTTTCGTGGCCGAGAAGTTCCTGCACCACCCTGAGGTCGGCCCCCCTTTGCAGGAGATGGGTGGCAAAGGAGTGGCGGAGGGTGTGGGGCGATACGTCGGGGGGGAGGCCGGCCAGCCCGGCGTAATGCGATAGCATGCGGCGGACCGACCTGGTGGTGAGGCGTTGCCCGCGGAAATTGAGGAAGACGGCCTGGGGGTCGAAACGGTGTTTTTCCGGGTGGACGGTTTTGCAATTGAGATAGAGTTCGAGGGCGGTGATGGCGTAGCGGCCGACCGGATTGATGCGTTCCTTCATGCCCTTGCCGCGGAGGCGGAGAACCCGGCGTTCGAGATCGATGTCCGCGTGATCCAGGCTGACCAGTTCGAAGGAACGGAGGCCGGCGGAATAAATCAGTTCGAGAATCGCCTTGTCGCGGGAGCCGATGAAGGTGCCGCCCTCCGGCGCGGCGAGGAGGCGCTCCATCATGGCGACGCTGAGGAAGGTGGGGATTTTCTTTTCCAGTTTGGGGGTGTGGACCACCCGGGCCGGGTTCGCGGTGACGCGGCCCTGGCGCTGGAGATATTTGTAGAAGGAACGGAGGGCCGCGATTTTCCGCGCCACCGTTTGCCGGGAGGCGCCTTTTTCCGACAGATCGCCCATGAAGGCGCGGATTTGCAGATGCGTGATCCGGTCGGGGAAGTCGCCCGACTGGTTCTCGTCCACCAGATGGGAGAGGAATTGCGCCAGGTCCACGCCGTAGTTTCTGACCGTGTGTTCGGACATGTTCCGTTCTTTATCCAGGTAGTTCAGAAACTCGTTGATGTCGGCATGATTGGTTCGGCTGAGCGTGGACAAGGTTGTACCCCTTTCTCCAATTGTGGACGGTCCCCGGTCGAACGCGTGGCTGCGGGTCTGTCGATGACAGGCTCCTCGCGCGTCCGTTTTACTTCCGGTCCGTATTATGTTATCGGATGGAGAGGGGGTGCGGGTACAGTGAAAATCGGCCTATAATATCGGCTTAGCTAAATGTTTCGCCGGGATTATTCATAGGGCGAGATATTTTTCAATCATTTCCGATAATATCGGCATAAGCTGTTTCTTTCTGGAAACGACCCCGCGCATTTCGTACACGGAATCAGCCAGTTTGTTCATGGTGACGCAGGGCAGGAACTTCGCCTCGGCGGCGAGGAACATGCTGCTGGACAATACGGTGATGTCGGTCACCAGCAGGGCGGCGAAAAGGTAGCCGTGCCGGACGCGTTTTTCCTCCAGGGCTTCGAGGAGTTCCCCTCTTCTCCGTAGCGCTTCCTGGGGGTTTTCCACTTCGATTTGGCAGACCAGGAACTTCACCCCCTGTTCCTCGTATTCCTTCGCGTCCTGGCCGATTAGTTCGGCGGCGCTGCGGCCGGAGATGCGGCTGGAGGCCTGGAGGATTTCCTTGCCGAACTTTTCGATGTCGAAGTTGGCGATGTTCGAGAGGTATTCGGCCATGTCGCGGTCGGCCTGGGTGGTGGTGGCGGACTTCAGGATCAGGGTGTCGCTGATGATGCCGGCCAGGAGGAGGGACACCAGGTTCATGGACATGGGGACGCGGTATTCCTGGAACATTTGCGCGACGATGGTGCAGGTGGCGCCGACCGGTTTGTTGATGAAGGTGATGGGCGCCCGGGTGGGGGCGACGCCGAGGCGGTGGTGGTCGACGATTTCCAGGACCCGGTAGTTTTCGATGCCTTCGATGGCCTGGGAGAATTCGTTGTGGTCGACGAGAATCACCTCGACGTTCGGTTCGCGGTAGAGGTCGGATTCGGAGATGACCCCCACGACTTTCCCGGAGTCGTTGACGACCGGCAGGGACTTCCCGGGCGCGTCCGAGAGGAAGGGGATGATTTTCTTGACGGGATCGTTGCGGTTAACCGGCCGGAGGTCCTGGGAGGAGATGCTGACGACCGGGGTGGAGTAGATGATTTGCAGGGTGGTGGAGGAGGTGTCGTAGGGGCTGGAGAGGACGGAAACGCCCCGCGATTCGGCCTCTTCGCGGATGTCCCGGTCGAGGACATTGCCGTTGGTGACGATGAGCAGGCGCACGTTCGAGCGGACGGCGTGGCGCTGGACGTCCTTGCGGTTGCCGCAAATGACGATGGTGTTCGCGGCCACGGTCGACTTCATGTATTCGACGAAGGTGTTGAATTCGGAAGCGGCGACCATGATGGGGCTTTTGCGGATTTCCAGCGAATTGTGGGTGGTGATGCGTTGGGCCCGCAGGGTCGAGGCGATGAGGTCGATGCTGGTTTGCACCGCCGTTTTCTGGTTGGGGTTGTTGATGTGCTGGAGGCGTTCGGCTATGAAGCCGTAATGCAGGAGGGAGTGGAAGCAGCCCTGTTCGTCGATGATGGCCAGGGCTTGTCCGTCGTGCTGGCGCATGACCGCCATCGCCTCCCACAGGGACGCGTTGACGCCGATGGTGTGGGCGCCGTGGCTGTCGTAATAGTCGACCTTGGGAACCAGGTCGGGGAGGAATTCGGGGAGGGGGGTGTTGAAGCGGTTGAAGATGTAATCGGTCTGCGGTGTGGTTTTTCCGGCCCGGGCGGGGCGGCAGTTGCGCATGCCGAGGGCGGTTTTCAGGGCGGCGTAGGCGTGGGCGGAGACCACGGAATCGGTGTCGGGATTGCGGTGGCCGATGACGTAGACGGTTTTTTCCTTGGGCAGGATGCGTTGGGATTGGGGGGACGCGGTCGGGGCGACGGACATGGGGCGCTCCTTGGTAATTTGTACGGTTCAACAAGAGGGCGGCTCAAAAACGCTCTTTTAGAGGTGCTCTCAGGTCGTCTTCTCCACCACCCCGTGTATGGCCAGGAGGACGATGAGGAGCTCCTTCAAATCATCCAGTCGGATCATGTTCGGGCCGTCGCAAAGGGCCTTGTCCGGCTCGTCGTGCACTTCCAAAAACACGCCGTCCACACCGGCCGCGATCGCGGCGCGGGCCAGAACCTTCGCCATTTCCCTGTCGCCGCCGGAACATTTTCCATTCCCGCCGGGGAGCTGCACCGCATGGGTCGCGTCGAAAACCACGGGGAAACCGAAAGCGCGCATAATCGGCAAGGCGCGCAAATCCGCCACCAGATTGTTGTAGCCGAAAGACACCCCGCGTTCGGTGAGGATGACTTTGGAGTTGCCGGTCGCGGTCACTTTTTCCGCCGCGTTCTGCATGTCCCACGGCGCCATGAACTGGCCTTTCTTGATGTTCACCGGGCGCCCCGAGCGGCCGGCGGCGTCCAGGAAGCCGGTCTGCCGGCAGAGAAAGGCGGGGATTTGGATGACGTCCAGGACTTCGGCGGCGGGGGCGATTTCGCTGGTTTCGTGGACGTCGGAGAGGATCGGCAGGTCGAGATCCTTCTTGACGGCGGCGAGAATTTTCAAGCCCTTGGTCAGGCCGGGGCCGCGAAAACCGATTTGGCTGGAGCGGTTGGCCTTTTCGTAGGAACTTTTGAAGACCAACGGCAAACGCAAATCGCTGGCGATGCGGGCCAATTTTTCGGCCATCATCCGGACATGCCTTTCCGATTCGATAACACAGGGGCCGGCAATCAGCGTCAGGCCGCCGCCGCCAATGCCGGTGGAAGCAATCGGCACCCGGTGGGTTATGGACATGGGAGTTCCTTTCCAGGGGTTTACCAGGCTAAAACGGAAAAATGGGATTTTTTTGGAAACAACCCGGGATTCAAAAACACTAGGTAAGTGTGAAGAAAACGCCGGGTGAAGGAAAACCCCAAAGAAAAGCTTAAGAAAAACCCGGTAAAAGGCAAGGAAACAGCTTATCCACCCTGAATAAACGCACCTGGCCCCCTTATTGACAGGTTTGTAAAAACCGTATTCTTTCGCAAAACCATTTGGACGTAAGGAGAATTTAATGCTGAAGAAATTGTCCCTCTTGTGCGCCGCCGCCATGCTGTCCTTCACCCTGCAGGCCGCTTTCGCCGCCGACGATGATGATGATGTTCCGCCCGATGTTGTGCAATATGACAATGCCCCTGACGCCGCACCCTATGCCGGCAACCCCTGCTACAATAATCCCGCCGACCCGCGTTGCCATAATTGGTACGGACCCGGCATGCGCTGGAAAGGCCGCGGCCACGGCCCGGCTATCCCCCCCGGCATGCGGACCCCGCCCCCCGGCATGCGCACCCCCCCTCCCGGCGGCCCGATGGAAGGCCCCGGCGGACCCGGCCCGATGGGATTCTGGGGTCATCCCGGGATGATGCACCAGGGCTGGCGCGGACACTGGTATGACGGCGAAGACCGCGACATGATGGGCCTTCCCGGCATCAGTCACGGGCAATTTATGGAACAATTGAACCTCACCGACGCACAGAAGAGCCAATTGGTCGACCTCCTGACCAACAATTTCCGCAATCGTCTTCAGAACCGGATGGAAATGCAAACCCTGAGGAGCCAGTTGCGCGAACTCCAGAAGTCGCCGAATCCGGACAGCGGGACCGTCATCAGCCTCAATCAGAACCTGGGGGCGGCGCGGGGTAAATTGGAGGTCATGAAGAACCAGCTCAAGGCCGACCTCAAGAACATCCTTACCGAAGAACAACAGAAGAAGCTCAATGAAATGCGGGATCAATGGAAAGGCCGCTGGGGTGGCAAGGACCGCGGCTTCCAAAGAGGGGAAAGAGGCATGAAAGGCCCCAAAATGCTGCGCGGTCCCGGCCCGGTCGTGAATCCCGCCCAGTAGGGCTGCCCTGGAGTGGATAAACTGTTTGTCAGGCTAATCGACCGGGTTCGGCAGGATTTATCCACCGGCCCGGTCGATAAAACATCCAGCGGGGCAAAGGTGAAAATGCCGGTAATCCGCCCAAATAACCAGGCGAGGAATTTTACCTGAAATCAAGTCCCGCATTGCGGTAAGCGCGGTCTTCATTATAATGAAAGGTATGGCTTGGCGGCGG
The DNA here is from genome assembly GCA_031548195.1 of Planctomycetota bacterium. GTDB lineage: Bacteria > Planctomycetota > SZUA-567 > SZUA-567 > SZUA-567 > JAJBSZ01. The sequence continues at coordinate 9,205 of JAVBRG010000153.1, forward strand.
AGGCGACCCAGTGTGCACTCCGCCGCTTTGGTTTACTTCCGGACCGGGTAACACCCGGCCCGGCAACGATAACCCCACAGAAAGCCCCGCCGCCTTTCGGAGTTTGCCGCGCTTATGCCAGATGTCACAAACGCAGACGATCTTGATCTCGCCGATGCCGCCGCCTGCCTCGAGGGCGATGCGGAAGCTTTTTCGGGGATCGTCACCCGACACGGCGAGGCGGTACGTAAACAAATGCGCAATTTCGCCAGAACCCCCGAGCAAGCCGACGATTTGGCGCACGACGTGTTTGTCGAGGCTTACCTGTCGCTCGGGAAATTTCGCGGCGACGCCCCCTTCCGGCACTGGCTGGCCCGTATCGCCACCCTGACCGGATACAACTTTTGGAAAAAACGCGATCGGGACAAAAACAAGGTCCCCTTGCATGAAAATATGGAACTGACCCGTGACGAGAATAGCCACACCTCGACCGCGGACCCGGATGAAGCGGCCAAAATCCTCTTCGACCTGATGGAGACCCTGCCCCCCGACGACCGCCTCGCGATGACCCTGATGTACCTTGAGAATCTCAATCAGGATGAAATCGCCAAACGTATGGGCTGGACGCGGGTGATGGTGGCGGTGAGGCTATACCGGGCCAAGCAGAAGCTGAAGAAATTGGGTGACAAGGAACCCTGGAAAGGAAGGTTGGAATGGATACATTCTTGACAAAGCTAGAACGCCTGGCCGATTTGGCCAAAGGACGTTCCAATCCGGGACCTCTGGATGTGCATGCGGTTATGGCGAGAATCAACGGCCTGGAACGTGAAGACGACAGCCCCGTCCTCAGCCTACCCCTGGGGGGATTCTTCGCCGGCGGCCTCGCGGCGGCGGCGGCGGTGGCGGTTGGCGTATCCGTGATGGCGGTCATGGCTTGGACCGAAATGTCCAGCCCCTTCGCCGCGTTCGATTCGCTGTTGAACGTAATGGATGTCCTATGAGCGAGCGGCTTTCTTTGTCCGAATCGAAACGGCTGCTGGCGCGGCATAACGCCATCCACGGCCGACGCTGCTGGAAGGCCCTGGCCTTGTTGGCCCTGGCGGTATTGGCCGGAGCGGTCATCGGGGCCGGCGGCACGATAGTCTACTTCAAAAAGAAAATGCACAAGGTGCCGCCCCGACCCGACGCCATAGCCGGCGCGATGATGGAACGGATGCAGGCCCTGGTGGCGGTGGACCCCGGCGAGAGCGAACAGCTCAAGGGGATTATCAACAGCCACATGCGGGAAATCGAAGTGATCCGGAAAGGATCGTTCCAGGAAATCCGCGGCATTTGCAAACGGATGGACGAGGAAGTGGCGAAAGTTCTCGGCCCCGAGCGCGCCGGCAAGTGGGAAGAGGAGCAGGCGGCCCGGGCGGCGGAGCGGCGGCGGCGTCACGAGGAATACGCCAAAGCCTACGGCGGCAAACCGGGACCGGCGCAGATCCCGGACAATAAATAGGCAAACAAACGGCCGGCCGGGCCTCGCGGCGGCAAAATGGCCGGCGGACCGGCGATTGGGCGAAGTTTTTCTTTTCTCGGCCGACATAATTTTATAGAATCGAACCAACCCGACCCCACCCCGAGCGGTGGGGTTTGGTATATTGTATATGGCCATAACCGCATTCAGCCGGCAATAACGTTAAAGTAAAGCGAAGGGCGCCTGCTTCGTTTGCCTTGGCAAAGCCACAGGGGAGAACATTGCTCGATCTAATACCCAGTTTCGGCGCGATAACCCAAATCATCGTGGTCATCGCCGCCTTCTCGCTCCTGATTTTCGTGCACGAACTCGGACATTATCTCGCCGCCCGCTTCACCGGTGTCCGGGTCGAGCGCTTTTTCGTCGGCTTCGACATCTTCGGCCTGGCGCTTAAGAAGGAATACCGCGGCACCGTCTACGGCATCGGCGCCCTGCCCCTCGGGGGCTACTGCGCCCTGGCCGGGCAAAACGACGATCCCAGGAAGGAGCGCCAATCGAACGCCCCCGACGAACTCCAGAACAAGCCCCTGTGGGCGCGGGCCCTGGTGTTTTCGGGCGGGGTGTTGATGAATTTCCTCTTCGGTTTTCTGGTCCTGATCGCCGCCTACATGTACGGCATTCCCTTCATTCCCCCGATACTCGGCAACCTTGACCCGAACGGTCCGGCGGCGATTCACGGCTTCAAGGCCGGCGACCGCATCATCATGGTGAACGGTCAGCGCATCGGTTCCTTCGAGGACGCCGCCGAAGCCATCGCCATGGCCGGCGCCGGCGGGGAAGTGGAGGTGGAGCTGGAGCGCAAAGGTGAGGACGGCGGGGTGTCGCCGATGAACATCCGGGTCAAGGGCCGGCCGTCCAATATGCGCGGGAACCTGAACACCATCGGGGTCGAACCGGAGAAATCGCGGATGGTCGGGGGGGTGGTCGACGATCCGGTGTTCAATGAATTGCTGGCGGGGAAGCTGGGGATAGGCGACGAAATCGTCTCCGTCGAGGGGACCGACATTCCCCCCAACCGGGGCGAAATGATTGATGAACTCACCGACCGCATGCCCGGAAAAACGGTTCGCCTGACCGTCAAGAGTCCGGGCGGCGGGAGCCACACCTTCCAGGCGCCGCTGGAAACGTATGGCGAATGGGATTTGGGGCTGCATATCGCGGTGGCGATTGGCAAGGTCATGCCGGAGGGACCGGCGGACAAGGCGGGTTTAAGGCCGGGGGATCTGGTGGTGGCGTATCAACTGCCGGACCAGGCCGAACCGCATCGCATCGGCTCGACCCGCGAGTTTATGGAAATGATCACCCGGGCGGCCTTGAAACCGGTCAAAGTCGAGATTAACCGGAACGGCGACCCCCTCACGGTAACCGCGACGCCGGCGCTCCTGACCGGCGACCCGCATCACGATCCGGAAACGGACACGCTTTTGGGGGTCACGGGGCAGATGGAAGGGGCGAGGGGCTTCCTGATTGGCGGAGTCGTCCCCGGTTCCCCCCTCGAAGGTTTGGCGCAGCCGGGCGACTACCTGACCGGGCTTAACGGCAAACCCCTTCCCTTGGGGAAATCGATTCGCGAAGCGGTCGAGGAAGAGGCGTCGGACAGCGTCAGGCTTTTTGTGCAGCGGAGAATGCCGGATGACGACGTGATCGGCGTTCCGGTCCGGAGCGGCGTTCCCGACGCCAATTTGTCGTTGCGTTTGGCCCCCCGCATCAACCTGGAATACCGCCGGCCGATGATCGGGGTCGACTTGGCGCCCGGCCCCATCACCACGGTGGAACCGGGCTCTTTCGCCGACGCGAATCTGGGGGGGACCAAGCGTCTGGCCGGCGCCCGGTTGGCGGCTTTGCAGTATTCGCCGGATTTAAGCAAGACCACTCTCCGCTTCCTTTTTCCGGAAGGTTCGCCTTACGGGTCGGGCTTGAAGACTTTCGTCACCGAAACGCCGGATTTCATTCGCGAGGATCCTTTGGCGGCCGGTCTCCACAGCCGTTTGCCGATTCTCCTGAAGACGGCGGAAGAGGTGCGGCCGATGCCCTTTTTCCCGGCGGTGGCGGCGGCGGGGAAGAAATGGGTCGACCTCAGCCTTACCGTTTACCGGGTGCTTCACAAGCTGGTGGTGCGGGATTTGCCCCTGGACGCGGTCGGTGGCCCGGTGCAACTGTTCCGCATCATTAAAATCGCCGACGACCGCGGTTTCGCGTATTTTCTCTATATCCTCGCGTTAATCAGCGTCAACCTCGGGGTATGTAATCTGCTGCCGTTCCCGGTTCTGGACGGCGGGCATTTGGTATTCCTCCTGATCGAATGGCTGATGGGCCGGCCGCCGCCGCCGGCGGTCAAGGAGACGGCGCAGTGGATTGGCCTGGTTTGCCTGCTGTTTTTGATGCTAACGGTAACGGGTTACGATTTATTGCATTTGGTGAAGGGTACGGGTTGACGGACCATTTTTAGCGAATAATCAGGCGGCCGGCGACGGCCGCCTTTGTGTGTTTCCCAGACCGCCCGCGACTTGCGGTCCGGCCATGGGCAGGTATCGATTGGTGGTTACGCAAAGTGGTGGTTTAACAGCCAAGCGCCGCCAGGCAAAACTTCAGTTATAGCGTAAAAAAACTTGCGCCGTGGACAGTTTTCACTATCATACGCTAGTTCTTATGTTTATCAACGCGATTCAAAATTAATGCGGTTCAGATAAGGTGACTCCTGATGAAAAATATCCTGCTGATACTGGTCATCCTCGCCATTGCCGGCGCCGGTTATTACCTTCACACCAATCCCGAAGCGAAACAATCCGCCTTGGGCAAGGTTAACGAATTAATCGACAGCGGCAAGGAATTGGTGGAAGGGAAAGGCAAACAGGACGCCGCCCCGGCGGCGGAAGCGCCGCCTCCCACCGTCACCGTCCTCACCATCCAGCCCCGCGACGTCAGCATCACCGAGGAATTGAACGGCCGCGTCGTCCCCTACCTTATCGCCGAAGTCCGGCCGCAGGTCCAGGGCATCATCCAGGATCGCCTTTTCGAGGAAGGCGCCGACGTCGAGAAGGACGCCCAACTCTACCAAATCGACCCCGCCACCTACGAAGCCCAGCTGGCCCGGGCCGAAGCCGGTCTCGCCAAAGCCTACGCCAACGCCGACGTCGCCGATGTGAAAATGGCCCGCTACGAACAGCTGGTCGAAGCGAACGCCGTCAACCGCCAGGAATACGACGAAGTCAAGGCCCAGGCGAAACAGGCCGACGCCGAAGTCACCATCGCCGAGACGGAAGTTCGCATCGCCAAAATCAACGTCGATTACGCCAAGGTCCTCGCCCCCATATCCGGGCGGATCGGCAAGTCGAACGTCACCGTCGGCGCCCTGGTCACCGCCAGCCAGCCCTCCCCCCTCGCCACCGTCCAGCAGCTGGACCCGATCTACGTCGACGTCACCCAGCCCATTTCCTGGATGCTCAACCAGGCGGACTCCCTCCAGGCCGGCATCCTGCAAAACACCGGCGAATCCTACGGTTCCATGACCGTCGACATCGACGCCGGCAAGCCCTACCCCGAAAAGGGCAAACTCCTCTTCGCCGACGTCACCGTCGACCAGACCACCGGCACCATCAACCTCCGGGCCGAATTCCCCAATCCGAATCACGTCCTCCTGCCCGGCATGTTCGTGAAAGCCCATCTGGAGGTCGATCGCCAGGAAAACGCCGTCACCGTCCCCCAGCGCGCCCTCATGCGCCAGCATGACGGCACCCCCTATGTCCTGGTCGCCAAGCAGGACGGCACGGTCGAACAGCGCCCGGTCAAGACGGTCCGGACCACCGGCGACGATTGGCTCATCTCCGGCGGCCTCACGGCCGGTGAACGCGTCGTGATTGAAGGCACCCAGCGCATCCGCTTCCTGCCCGGCGCCCCGGCGCCGAAGGTGAACGCGGTCGAAGCGGCGGCCGCGAAAAAGCAATAACGAAGACCCGGGCAAACCGCGGAAATCGAACCGCGGCAGGCTCGATTTTCCCTGAACGTCCCCTTACCAGGATCACTTAACCATGGCAAAATTCTTCATCTCCCGCCCGATCTTCGCCTGGGTCATCGCCATCGTCATGATGCTCGCGGGTGTCATCTCCATCCTGCAGCTCCCCATCTCCCAATATCCCGACATCGCCATGCCCGCCATCGTCATCGACGCCAATTATCCCGGCGCCAGCGCCGAAACGTTGTCGAACACCGTCACCCAAGTCATCGAACAAAACATGAACGGCATCGACAACCTGCTCTACATGGCCTCGCAAAGCCAGTCCTCCGGCAATGTCTCCATCACCCTCACCTTCGAAAACGGCACCGACCCCGACATCGCCCAGGTCCAGGTGCAAAACAAACTGTCGCTGGCAACGCCGAAGTTGCCGCAGGAAGTGCAGCGCCAGGGCATGTCCGTCAGCAAATCCTCCGCCGCCTACCTCCTGGTCGCCGGTTTCGTCTCCCGCGACGGCAGCATGACCGAAGCCGACATCTCCGACTACGTCAACACCTACCTCAAGGACGCCGCCTCCCGCGTCTCCGGCGTCGGCGAAATCAGCGTCTTCGGGGCCGAACGCGCCATGCGGATTTGGGTCGATCCGGTGAAATTGTCCAACTTCAACCTCACCCTCTCCGACCTCCAGTCGGTCATTCAACTGCAAAACCTCCAGGTATCCTCCGGCCAGCTCGGCGGCACCCCCCAGGACGGCGCCCGCGAACTCAACGCCACCATCACCGCCCAGTCCCAGTTGCAGACCGTCAAGGAATTCGAGGACATGTACATCCGGGTCAACACCGACGGTTCGGTCCTCCGCATGAAGGACGTCGCCCGGGTCGAACTGGGCCAGGACAACTACTCCACCGTCGGCCGCTTCAACGGCATGCCCGCCTCCGGCATGGCGGTCAAACTCGCCGCCGGCGCCAACGCCCTCCAAACCGCCGACAACGTCAAAGCCTTCCTCGCCAGCTCCAAGGAATTCTTCCCCCCCGGCCTCGACTACGTCTTCCCCTACGACACCTCGCCCTTCGTCCGGCTCTCCATCCAGGAAGTGGTCAAAACCCTCATCGAAGCCATTCTCCTGGTCGTCCTGGTCCTCTACATATTCCTCCAGAACTGGCGCACCACCATCATCCCCTCCATCGCCGTGCCGGTCGTGCTCCTGGGCGCCTTCGCCGCCCTCCTCGCCTTCGGCTACAACATCAACACCCTCACCATGCTCGGCATGGTCCTCTCCATCGGTCTCCTCGTGGACGACGCCATCGTGGTGGTGGAAAACGTGGAGCGCCTCATTTCCGAAGAAGGCCTGTCCCCGAAGGCGGCGGCGGAAAAATCCATGGAACAGCTTACAGGCGCCCTGGTCGGCACCGCCATGGTCCTGGTCGCCGTCTTCCTCCCCATGGCGTTCTTCGGCGGCTCCACCGGCGTCATCTACCGCCAATTCTCCATCACCGTCTGCACCACCATGACCCTCTCCGTCATCGTCGCCATCGTCCTCACCCCCGCCCTCTGCGCCACCATACTCAGGACCGAGGACTTCCTCCCCGAAGACCAGCGCCCGAAGCCGCAAACCTTCATCGGACAATTCATCAACTGGTTCTTCAAATGGTACAACCGCGGCTTCGCCTGGTGCGTGCGGGTCTACGTCTCCATCGTCGGCCACATGATCGCCCGCTGGACCAGATATTTCCTCCTTTACCTGATTTTTTGCGGCGTTCTCCTCTATTCCTTCCGCCACATCCCCACCGCCTTCCTCCCCGACGAAGACCAGGGCATCCTCATGGTCGAAATGCAGTTGCCCGCCGGCGCCACCCTGAACCGCACCCAGAAGGTCGCCGAACAAGTCGCCAAGTATTTTCTGGAAGACGAGAAGGAAGCGGTCGAGGCCATGTTCTACGTCTGCGGCTTCTCCTTCTCCGGCGAAGGGCAAAACTCCGCCCTCTCCTTCGTGCGCCTCCGCGACTGGGAGCAGCGGACCAAACCCGGGCTAAGGGTTTTCGACGTCGCCAATCGCGCCAACGCCAAATTCGCCCAGACCATCCTCGACGGCAACGTCTACGCCATCGTTCCCCCGGCCGTGGTCGAACTCGGCATCGCCGGCGGCTTCGACGCCCAGCTCCAGGACCAGGCCAACATCGGCCACGATAAACTGATGCAGGCCAGGAACCAGTTCCTCGCCATGACCTATTCGCCCGAATTCGCCAACCGCCTCCGGCAAACCCGCCCCAACGGCAAGGACGACAACCCCCAATTCCGGATTGAAATCGACCAGGCCAAAGCCTTCTCCTACCAGGTCCTGCTTTCCGACATCCACGACATGCTCCAGAAAGGCTGGGGTTCCGGCTACATCAACGACTTCATGAACAACGGCCGCATCAAGAAGGTCATCCTCATGGCCGAAGCCTCCGCCCGCATGGTGCCTGAGGACTTCGACAAGTGGTATATCCGCAACACCCTCGGCAAAATGGTTCCTTTCGGCTCCCTCATCGGCAAGGAATGGACCTACGGTTCGCCGCGTCTCGAACGCTACAACGGCCTCCCCTCGGTCGAATTGGTGGGATCCCCCGCCCCGGGCGTTTCCACCGGTCAAGCCATGGTCGCCTGCGAGGAAATCGTCAAACGCCTCGATCCCGGCATCGGCCTCGCCTGGACCGGCCTCTCCTACCAGGAACGCGCCTCCGGCGAACAAACCGCCGCCCTCTACACCCTCTCCATCATCGCCATCTTCCTGTTCCTGGCCGCCCTTTACGAAAGCTGGTCCATCCCCTTCTCCATTCTCCTCTCCATCCCCATCGGGATTATGGGCGTGGCCGCCGCCGCCCTGGTCTTCAAGAAGTCGAACGACGTCTACTTCCAGGTCGGATTCCTCACCATCATCGGCCTGGCCGCCAAGAACGCCATCCTTATCGTCGAATTCGCCAAGGAGCTTCACGAAAAGGAAGGCATGACCGTCTCCCAGGCGGCCCTGGAAGCCTGCCGGCTGCGTCTGCGGCCCATCATGATGACGGTCCTGACCTTCATCCTGGGCGTTCTCCCCCTCGCCATGGCCAAAGGCGCCGGCTCCGGCGCCCAGTCCGCCATCGGCGTCGGCATCGTCGGCGGCATGGTCACCAACACCGCCTTCGGCATCTTCTTCGTGCCGGTCTTCTTCGTCATGGTCACCTGGCTCTTCTCCAAGAAGGCCCGGGACCAGGAAAAAACCCTGCGGGCCAGCCAACGCCTCAACGTCAAAATGCAGCAGCAAGCCAAAGAAGCCAAAATCGCCCACGAAACCCAGCAGCGCCGCGATTAAAACGGTTCCAGGCGGAATCCACGGATTTTACAAAATTCACCCGGCCCGGCCCTGTCCCACAGGCGCCGGGCCGCTTTTCGTTTCGTATGGGGCCGCGAACTTGTCCATCCCGGGCATTTCGGCGCAAGTTATTGCCCGGCCGGCCAAACTTGCCCCAAGGATAATTTCGTGGCAATTTATCAACGTGAATATTGTGACATAATTCGCATGAACGGTGCGTAATCCTGATACCGGACAAATGACGGGGGATTAAAATCCATGCCCACCTGGTGGAAGGGCAGACCTTTTTATTTAGGAGAATCCATGTCTTTCCAGGCGCGTATTTACGGTATCGTTTTACTCCTGATCTGCCTGACCATTTTCGCCACCTGCGTCGGCCTCTACGCCATGTACAGCATCAACCAAGCCATGCAAACGGAGATCCGCCTCGCCTCCGACGTCTCCACTTTCAAGGACATCAAATCCTCCATGCAGGACGTGCTCATTTCCGTGCGGGAAATCGTCCTCGCTCCCGCCATCGAGCAGAAGGAACACGAAAAAGCCATTCTGGACCAAAGCGTCGCCACCATCGACGCCAGCCTGGCCGACCCGCCGGAAACCAACGGCATCGAAAAGGAATGGACGGCCCTCCACGACCTGTGGAACAAGCACAAGGGCATCATCGAACGGATTTATCGGGAGAGCGTGGCCAATTCGAAAGTCTACGCCGCCGCCCTCGCCTCCGGCGACAGCATGGCCTTCTGGCATCATTACGACCTGCCCCTCAAGAACATCTTCGCCCTCGCCATGAAGGACGATTCGGAATTGGGGCGGACGCTGGCGCTCTTGACCATGCAGTCCCTGGAAGGGGTCAGGAGCCTCGAGGTTCAGGAAAAACTGCTGGCCCTGGTCACGGACGAGGAACAGCTCCGCAAGGAAAGCGAAATCGGCAAAGCCGAGCTGGCCCGCCTGACCGCGACTCTGAACCGGCTGGAACGCCTCCTCACCAACCCGGCCGTGAGCGACCAGAATCTGGCCGACTTCAGCGCCGCCATCGCCAAACAGGCGGACAGCCACATCGTTTTCGACAAGGGGACGGCGACGGTGTCGAAAATCCCCTTCGCCCTGCCGGCCGAATTCATCAATCCGGCCCTGGCCGAGAGCAGCCGGATTTACTGGGACGAATTGAAACCGTGGCGCGGGAATGGCCCCCGCATCTTCCAGCGGGTCTACGATCTCGCGGTCCAGAACTCGAACGCCCGCGCCTTCGCCATTCTCATGGAGGAATGCAATCCGACCCGGCGCGAGGAATCGCGGCTGATCACCGAAGTGGTCGACTTCGGGGACGCCGGACTGGCGAATGCCATAGCCATCGCGAAAGCCGACTACCGGCGGGCCTGGCATATCCTGGTCATCGCCGGGCTGACGGCGATTATTCTCGGCGCCGGTTTGGCGGTGTACTCGGTGCGGCGTCTGAACAGTTCCCTGATCGGGGCGATTTCGGGCCTGAGCGAGCATTCCTCGGACGTGAGCCGCATCGCCGGGCAATTGGCGGCGGGGGCGAACAGCTTGGCGGAAGGGGCGACCTCCCAGGCTTCATCCCTGGAGGAGACCTCGTCGGCCCTGGAGGAAATGGCGTCGATGACCCGCCAGAACGCGGACAACGCGAACCAGACCCAGGTCACCTCGAACAACAGCCTGGGATTGATTTCCGAGGGGGCGCAGACGGTGCGGGGGGTGACGTTGGCGATGGGGGAGATCAGCCACTCGTCGGAAAAGATCAGCCAAATCATCAAGACTATCGAAGGGATCGCCTTCCAGACCAATCTGCTGGCTTTGAACGCGGCGGTGGAGGCGGCGCGGGCCGGCGAGGCGGGGAAGGGGTTCGCGGTGGTGGCGGACGAGGTCAGGCATTTGGCGATGCGGTCGTCCCAGGCAGCGAAGGAGACGTCGGAACTGATTCAGGGGACGGTGGATCGCATTCGCATGGGGTCGCAACAGGTGGAGCAGTTGTCGGGATCGTTTCTCGCGATTGAGCGTGAATCGCAGAATGTCGGCAAACTGGTCACCCAGATTTCGACGGCGACGGGGGAGCAGGCGCAGGGGGTGGACCAGGTGAACCAGGCGGTGGCGTCGATGGACAAGGTGACGCAGGACAATGCGGCGACGGCGGAGGAGTCGGCGGGAGCGGCGGAGGATTTGTCGGGCCAGGCGCGGGAACTGTTGAATTTGGTCCGGGATTTGGAGGCGATAGTTTACGGCCGGGGGCATAAGCGGCCGGAGGCGGAGCAGGCGGCGGCCGAGGCGGCGGCGGCGGTTTCGGAGGTGCCAGCCCGGGCGTTCAATCCGCTGCCGGTTCGGGCGGCGTTGCCGCATCGACCCTCGGGCCGGAATGCCGACAGCGGCGGGGTAAGGGCGCTGCGTCCGGCGGAGCTGATTCCGCTGGAACAGGGTCAGGGTTCGGCGGTCTAGAACCGCTCTAGGGAATGGACACGCCGGGCGGCGGTGGCTGGTTTAAGCGCCGCCCCTGCAAAGGAATGGCCGCACCCGAATGGGTGCGGCCATTCCGTAATACCGGCGGTTTGTCTGCACCGGGCGCGTCAATCCGTTACCGTCAAGGTCATGGCGGACAGGCTTTGTTCGCCGGCTTTTAGCCGCCGGTCCAGGTCGCCGTCGGTCGGGTCCTTGACGTCGAGGAGATCCTTGGCGTTGACATAGACCTCGAACGCCACGAAGTCCGGCAGGTGCAGGTTGACCCCCATGCTGGCGCCGTCCACGCCCGTTTCCCCCTTGAGGCCGAACTTGACGCTTTTGCCGGGCGCCACTTTCACCGGGGCGCGGTGATGCTTGCCGCCGATGAGGAGGATTTGATCGTCCCAGTTCGGATCGTGCTCGACGCCGATTTCCTTCGTGGATGCGTTCACCAGGGTCACGGTCGGGTCGACGATTTTCAAGCCGGCGCGGTGGGCCCTGGCTTCATCCTTCGCTTTCTTTTCCGTCGTCGCCTTGGCCTGTTTGGCGGCGACTGCCGCCTTCACTTCCGGCCCGGACATGGCGACGAACTTGTAGCCGTCGCCGTCCGGCTCGATTCGCCCGATGCCGGGGAAGGGGAAGTGCATGCCCGCCACCAGGTCGCCGTTCCTGACAATTTGCTCGAGGGCTTTCCTGACGGTCAAGGGGTTGCCGACGTAAGGTACGCCGTCCGACTTCAGGGTTACGTCGGGGTGGGAGAGCTGGAGGGGGTGGAAGCGGATCAGTACCCCGGCCATGACCACGCGGATGCCTTTGAGGTTCAGGCTGTACAGGGAATTGGCCCGGTTGGGCCCAAAGGCGTTGTCGGCGTGGATCAGATCCCAATCGTTGTCGACATTTATTTTGCCGCCGGTGATTTCCTTCAGCCGCTCCAAATAGGTGTGGATTTTGTCGCTGTCCTGTTCATCGTTCATGAGCGAGGAGTAGTTGAAGTGGTAGGCGGCGTTGGGGAAGAACAGTTTTCCGGCCGGCCGCATCATGGCCAGGTATTCGGGGCGGATTCCCCCCATGTAGACCCGGGTGATGTCGGCGGGTTTTACGCCGGCTTTCGCCAGGGCGGGTTCGAGGAGGTCCGGGCAGAACTGGGGGCTGGTGAGGGTGGCGCCGAAGAGGTGGATGTCCTTGCCGTCCCGCAGCAGGAAGGCGGTGGACTGGCGTTCCGACTTGAGGAGGAGCGTCTCGCCGTTTTCCGCCCCTTTGCCGACGAATTCGTCCAGGCGGGCGATGGGCGTTTCCCGGGCGTTCGGGAGGGCGGTGAGGGTCAGGTTGCCGCCGAGGTCGTAAGACACGGGGGCGGCGGCGGCGGCGCCGGCGGGGCGGATGATGGTGGAGCGGGTGAAGCCGCATTCGATGGTGAGGCTGTCGAGGGCCTGGTCCTTGGCGTGGAAATTGAGGGAGGGGCCGTGGTAGGCCGGGGAGTAGACGATATCCAGAACGGCGTTGGCGTTCATGCCGAAGCCGAGTTGATAGAAGCCGCCGGAGCCGTCGGCGTATTTTTCCTGGTCGGCGATGTAGAGGCCGGCCATGCCGGGGCTGCCCCGTTTTCCCCAGGGGTAGGTCAGGTGGGCTTTCTGCCCGGCTTCGAGTTTGAAGACCCCGGCGGCGAGTTTGCCGTCGATGGTCACGTTTTGATCGGGATGGGCGTATTCACTGTCGGGTTGCAGGAAGATCTCCCGTCCGCTGCCGTTGTTGACCGTGACCTGCAGGGCGGGGATGACCGTGTGTTTGCGTGCTTCGCGGGCGATAATCGGTTCCATGACGGCGCGGCGCTGGTCGAGGCCGTCCTGGGTCATGGGGACGAAGGCGAAGCCTTTTCCCTTGATGGCGATTCTGCCGAGTCCGGGGAAGGGCAGGTGGGCGGCGGCGACGAGGTGTCCGTTGTCGGCGAGCCATTGGAGCTGCTCGCGGCGGTTTTTGGCGGCTTTGGGTTCGCCGAGATCGGGGTTTTCGAGTTCGGCGGGACTGACGACGTTTTCGCCCAGAATGGCCAGGACGGTGCCGGGTTCGATGTTAATATAGGAAAGGGGCAGGGCGTGACCGGGATTGAGGGGGAGGAATTGCACGACGGAATAGGCGGGGGCTTCACCTTGATAGTACATGAGGCGGTTTTGATTATTGAGGGCGACGCGGGCTTTTTTGAAGTCGGGGGTTTCGTTGCCGAAATCGCCGGCGGGGAAGGCGAATTGGGCTTTGGCGAAGGGGCTTTTGCCTTCGGGCGCGGCTTTGACGAGGAAATCCTGTCCGGCGCAGCGGTCCAGCCAAACGCCGGTGAAGTCGGCGGGTTTCAGGCCGGCATTTTCCAGCAGCGGGGCGAGCTGTTCGGGGTCGCCGTCGGGTCCGAAGAGGTCGGAATTCAGCAGGACCGTTTCGTCCCGCACCTGGTTTTGTTGGGTGGGGTCGGTGAATTTGCCCTGAAAAACGTGGACGTTGCCGTTTTTCCTCGCTCCGGCCAGTGCGGTCAGGCGGGCGGGGCCAAGCTGGAAAACTTGGCAGGCGTCGGGGTTCTTCACGCTTGGTTCAGCTTTTTTTGCGGCCATGATTTCTTCCTCGTTATGGGATGATGGATGTGACAACATTTTACTTCAGTATACTATAGTTCGCAAAATCACGCATCAGCAATCCGGGGATTGGCTTGGACTTTTTTTTCATTTTCCGGCGGAATCCGCAAGCCGGCCCGCCGCCGCCGGCAGTTTCGCCGAATATCCGGCGACGGCATGCAATCACCCCGTTTCCGATTAGGCTCTGTTTTTAGTTTTTCCCTTCAGGATGCGTTTAAAATGGCTCATTTTCAATGCATCCTGAAGGAAAAAACTAAAAACAGGCCGTAGTGATGTTACGTTTCGGTATCGAACGACGTACATTTCGGTTAACTACCGATAAAACAATGTGATAAACAAAATGTAACCCAAAACGGGGCCGATATGGATGGTTCCCTGGCGGTAACATATTTTTAACGCGGTGGTGATGGCGATTAAACCAGCCGATGGCTGGTAAGCGGTTATGGCTCGTCAACGTGCTGCAAAATATGCGGTTAGATCATTTCCGATGACTATTGTTCGAATTTGGCAATTACCTTGCATCAGTGAGTGCGTGATGTGGCTATTTTCCATTTCAAGGGAGGGTTCAACATGCCAAGTGAAGTAAGGCCGACCCGGGTGACGACGTCGGGTTGGGGTGGGAGCCAAGGCATGACGCTCATAGAAGTGATAATGGCCATGGCCATTTTCACCATGGCGGTGGTGTGGACGGTATCGTCGCTGATGAGCGCGATTGCCGCCAACCGGATTACCACCGCGAGAATTACCGCCAACGGCGCGATTCTCGACAAGCGCGAGGAGGTGCAGATGGTGGCGCGGGGTTTGTACGGCAATGCATCCACCGCCAATTTGCCCGATGCGGTGATTAAATTTTACGGCGACACCCTCGCCAATAACAATAGCGGCAGCGTGGTCGGCCCGAACGGCAAACTGTGGAAGGCGGTGGAGGCGGCGCGGCAGAACCTGCCGCGTAAGCCGGGGGACGCCGGTACTGGCGCCGTGGTGGGGATTCTGCACTGGTTCGCCGTGCCCGGGCCTTCCGAATCGGTGACGGACAGCGACGACCCCAACACGGTTTACCAGCGCGGTTACGGACAAATGGTGGTTTACCTCGACGAGGAGTCGGTGCCCACCGGCGGCCCCGAGGATAAGTTCTGGGCTGATTTAGGCAACAATGCCAAAGAGGGCGAGGGGGAAACGGAACCGGGCTTCGACATGAACGGCGACGGCGAAATCAGCCGGGGCGGTGTCAGGGTGAACGGGGCAGTCTTAAATCCGGATGCGATCATCAGGGACCCCGTCGCGGCGAAGGTCAAGAATTTGCCTATCGACATCACCATCCGCTATTACCGCGATCCCGCCCTCACGCGGGAGTATTACGAAACCACCCGCCGGGTGATGATCACCGGCATCGGCGACACCGGCGCGATTCAGGAAACCTTCAAATAAAGCTGTAACGTCTTTTTATCCACGATGTTTCGTGTAATCATGATAGCAGGAGAGAGCGATGTCCAGGCAACCGAGAGCGCCGCATCGGGCGGGTGAACGTGGGTCGGCGATGCTGATCACCATGATTATTTCCTTGGCGATGGCGTCGGTGGTGATGTATGCCGTGTCCGACACCATGAACGCGAACAAGAGCGCGCAACGCGAGGACAATTACGCCCGGGCGCTGGCGGCGGCCGAATACGGCGCCGAATTGGCGATTTCGGAGATTGGCAAGGGCCTGAAGTTTGACGGCGATAAAGACACCTCGCTGGTGCTTGGCGATTTCGTGGTCGGGGAAAACAACGGCGCCCAGACCCTGTACAACGACAAGACGAACCAAGCCTGGGAACAGCGCCGCATCACCGGAAAGTACGACAACCAGGATTTCCGCGTCCAGGTGCGTTCGGCCCGGCAGGTCTACAACACCGCCATCAGCGACGTCGGCGACAAGCTGTCGGAATATCTGGTGGACATCGGCTGGCAGAAGGCTCCCGACAACGCCTCGATTCCGCTTGGCGAAATCAAGGCCTACCAGTTCCAGGACATTTATGAAATCACCTCCTCGGCCCAGGACGCCCGGGTGACCACCCTTGGCCCGACCGTCAGCACCGAATTCCAGACCCGCCCGGTCATCCAGGCGGTGGTGAAATTCGACTACGAGTCCCCCCTCGACGATTTGTTGAACAAACTGGGGGTGATTCACCAGGAGGACGCCGCGCACCTGCAGGTGTTGCCCGGCACCAACACCCTGATCGACTACGACAATCTCGAAGGTCCGAAACATCTCTATGTCGGCACCAATGAGTTCAAGCCCGGGGAATGGGCCAGCGGCCAGCCGGGCACCATACCGACCAAGGAGGTCTATAACCTCGCCGTGTCCGGCGAGGATCACAACCTCACCAAGCACTTCAGCAAAAGCGTCAGTCAAAGCCGCATTCTCACCCCCCTGAAGCTGGAAACGGAAGACCCCCAATTCTTCGGCGCCATCGCCTACTGGTGGTCGGCCGGCTACACCACCCTTAACTATCGCCACCCCGACAACCTGGAGCCCGAGGACAATGTCTTCAACCTGAACGACAAGGCCAACGGCCTTGAAAAGAAGTCCGCCAATCCCTACCGCCCCTATTCCTACGAAATAGGCAGCAGCAACGACAACCGCAACATGTGGGTGGTCGACCCCAGCCGCACCTACGACAGTTATCTCCTGGGCGGCAAGATTAACAACGGCCATTATCCATGGAATAGCAACAACACCAGCCTATACAACTGGGACACCTCCCGCGCCACCGGCCTGACCGTCACCGTGAACGAAAACGTAACCGGCACGAACAACATCAAGGGCCAGATTGTCGAAACAGCCATTCACACCTACAAGGCGAATGACCGGAAGTTCAAGTCGCCCAGTAAAGGCGGCGCCTTCAAAATCGTCCTTGGCGCCTACGAGGATTTGCGTAATCTCTACATCAACATCCAGGATTGGGCCACCCCCACCCCCGGTCTGAAGAACGTCTCCCAGAACAAGGGCGGCCGGCAGATTTATGTCGGCCAATACACACCCGGCAACTGGCTTTTCCCCGGCAACACCCTGACCAAGAGCGTGCCCCTGTTCAAGAACATCACGGTGCGCCCCCAAACCATCCACACCATCCGCAACGCCGACAACCAGATCCTGGTCCGGCTCTACGAACGCGAGGAACTCGGCAAGAAGGTTTATTACAAGTATCCGGTGCAGAAAAGCAACATCAAGACCGGCGACATCGGCATCGAATCCCTTAGTCGGAGCGCCCTCGCCCGGAGGGGAGGGATAACCTATCCCTCCGCCGACGCGCTGGCGGAATTGGACCGCCTGATCAGCGAAGGCCGCAACACCAACGTGACCGCCGAAATGATTGCGGCGGATAAACCGAATCTGAAAAACACCTGGATCAAGGACCAGAACGACGTTTGGTATTACGGCGGCAATTACACCGAATACCAGGCTTTCACCTTCCGGGACAGCGTGACGGACGCGAACGGTAACACCATCTCTCAGGGCAGAATATATTGGCTCAGGTACGATCCGGCCAAAAAGCTGTTGTATTATGTGGACGACTTGGGTGTCGAGAAAAGCACCAGCGCCAGCAAAGCCAGCCACAGCAACTATTATTTCTACGAAATCAAAGTCGTCGAGGAAACCCGTCCGGCGCCCGACGCCGCCTGGACCGGTTATTACGTCTGGGCCCACGGCGGCTTCCACGCCCTCAACAATGGCAGCGACATCAAAACCGACGAAGGTAATTACCGGATCGTCTTCGACGGCGAGAGCAGCAAGGCGAAAAGCGGCTTCGTCCTCTACGGCGCCAACAACCCGGATCTGGACATGCTGGTCCAGCCGGATCGCGAAAGCGACGACACCGACGAAACTTTCGCCGAGAAAAAGGCCGAATACCAGAGGAAGAAGGAACTGTACTCCAAGCGGGTCGAGGGCATCACCGCCATGGCGGTCGGCCGCGTTTTCCCCTGGCAGGAAATCATCGGCTACTCCATCGGCAAGCGTTCCGGCGACAACGATCCCTTCAAGAACCACCCCGACATCATCTGCCGTCACGACGGCACCACCGATCCGCATTCGATTTACGCCGATCGCCGCACCTTCTTCCGCAAGGAAAACGGCACACGGGTGAAAGTCGGCTTCGACGAAATCTACCAGGCCATCAACCCCGGCACCCTCGCCTGGGAGAAACACCCCCTGGCCGGCAAATACGGCGACGAGCTGACCGATATCAGCCCCGGCTATCTGCAGGACCGTCACGATCCCATCCGCGTCTTCAATCCCGCCGACACCACCTGGGACAAAGCCGCCTTGTACGGTTACAACAAGCCGCTGGACAGCTCCAACCCGGACATCCGGACCTACAACTCGATGGACGACTTCCTCACCCCCATCGAATTCGGCACCGACGCCAACGGCAACCTGATTCTGTCCGACGCCATCAACATCCTGGTCGGCTACGAAGACAACACCGCCACCGAATACACCGACTACGACTACACCGACCTGATGTTCACCATCTACGTCGCCCCCAAGGCCACGGGCGAGGCCAGCGGCGTCAACATCTCCCAGTCGGCCGTCCAGTGGTGGGAACGTGACGAGCGCGAGGGCCTCACCGGTCTCGTCGCCCACACTCCCGTCTCCGTCAACGACCAGGCCTCCCGCACGGTATCGCAGGAAACGGACGGCGACGCCATCACCCCCACCACCCTGACCGGCAATTACCATCGCCTCGGTTATCTCCAGGGCTACCTGGAGACGGAGGATATGACCCCCGAGGAAAAAGCCGCCTTGGAGGCCGAGCTGGCCGAACTGAATTCCAAGTTCTGGTCGATGCTGGATGCCGAAGGCAAAGCCTTCAGCACCTTCCCCCGGGCCAAGTTCGAGGACGGCGCCACTGGCTTCCCCGCTGTCGTGGACGACCCCAAATGGCGGGAGGAATGCCTGAAAAAAGCCATTTCGCCTCCGCCCTACTTCTTCACCGACGACGACATCCTCAACTACGTCCAGTGGATTATGGTGGACATCGACGTCCTGAAAAAGTTCATAGAAAAGTGGGACCGGAAATTGCCGCCGCTATTCGATTCCGAAACCCATAAGCCGATCCTGGAAAACATCAAGGCTAAATTGATCGCTGACAACAGCTCGGCCTATGAACTGCATTACATCGACATCCGTTATGACGAACCGTATCGGAAAGTCAAGACCGGGATGACCACCGCCACGCCGTCCTCCCTCGCCGTGACCAAGGACGAAGTCCTGATCCGTCGTATCGCCGCGGAAGCCATCGGCTCGGAAACGCGCGAAGTCCTCGGCGTCAAGGCTGTGGAATACGCCCCCCTCTCCAACGAGGACGGCTTCTTGACCGAAACCACCTCCAAGGCCTTCCTGCCCGGCGAAGTCCGCCTGGAGATGTCCGACCCGAACGACCACAACGCCGGCAACATCGCCGCCAAGGAGGAACCCTACACGGTCCGGCATCGTCAAGACCTGATGGAGTTCACCGATCGCGGTTCCAACGACAAACTCCGCCAAGCCACGGTCATGCAGTTCATGGACGACGATCCGGCCAAGGCGGTTAAAAACATGTACACCGACTACTTCGCCAACAGCGTCTACAACCCCGGCGAAAACGAGGTGTACCGAACCGTCAACAGCGACAAACGCACCCTGGCGGAGCGTGAAACGCTGTGGGAAAAGTTCGGCATGAAGGACAAGCGCTTTGTCATCGGCCAACACCGCGGCGGCAACAACCCGGAATTCAAGCCGGAGGACTTCCTTCAGGATCGCTATGAAGTCGTGTCCCTTTACAAGCCCGGCTTCAATCCCTATAAGACCGCCGGCGCCTTCCTCGCCAACAACCTGCAATTCGGTGACGCGGAAACGGGGCGCTACGCCTACGAGTTAAAGTACGGCATCGCCCCGGTGGTCGTAAAGATGACCAAAAACTCGGCAAGCGACGCGCCGGACAAATACCTCGGACCCGCCGAGGACGCCGCCGGAGTCCCCAACTTCGTCTTCGACAAGGGAATCGACGGCGCCGGCACCATGGTCGTCAACGGCAACATGATCATCAAGGACACCTTCGCCTACCACGGCGTATTAGTGGTGCTGGGCGACCTGATAATCGAACCGGACCTGAAGAGAAACCAGTTCGTCTGGTCCACGGACGGCTGGCCGCTCGATCGCCTCGGCCATTCCATAAGGCCGGGGGAGGGAAAAAGGCACTTGAGTTACGACATATATGAAGACCCCGCCTTCGACAAAGAGGCCAACTCCTGGGGTTACACCTATATTCGCGCCGGTAAACCGGAGTTCACCACCAAGCTCCTCGACCACGAGGGTAAATACATCAAGGTCACCGACACCGGCAGCGAACTGGTCGGTAAGGACGAACCGGTCCGCCCCCTGCGCCGCAATGAATACCGGGGCGAGCTTATCCTCCAGGGCCAATTGATTGTCAAGGGCCGCATCATCACCAAGGAAGTCACGGATGAAGCCACCGGCCTGGTCTACCGCGGCGTCCTGAACGCCTATTGGTCCAGGGACGCGGTTGAGGCCACCGCCGGCATCTGGGCGAAAGGCGAAAACGTCATCCAGCGCATTTCCTGGAATCACAACGATGCGATCAACGTCGAACCCGTCTGGAATGACAAGCTTGACACCCCGGCCGATCACGGCAAAAAGTAGGCCGCCGGGACGGAAAGTGGAACGGGGCTGGAGTGGAACTCCGGCCCCGGTTTGCCAGGCGGTTCCGGTAAATGCCCTGCGGTTTTCTGGAGAAAGTCATGAAAGAAACCTCGAAACGCGGTTTCACCCTCATTGAAATCGTCATCACCATCGCCATCTTCAGCATTTTCGTCGCCTTCACCATCCCCCCCCTCATCGCCGCCATTCGCGTCGCCGGCCACGAGACCTCGCTGCTCCGGATGGACCAGGACGCCCACCGGGCCCTGAACAACATCACCGCCAATCTGCGCGGCGCCATCCTCCCCATCCTCACCGACCCCATGACGCCGCCCGAACTGACCCCCGACACCGTCCTGAACGACTACGTCACCGTGCACTCCGACGAAGCGCATTCCTTCCAGAAAGTCCTCAACTCCCGTTGGGGCTTCAGCCAATTCGGCGACCAGTGGCGCCGGCTGCTGCTTCTTGACGACAAGCGGCAGTTCGCCGGCTCGCCCCTTGCCGGATCCGACTTCGTCCCCTTCACCGTTCCCGTGCCCTACATCTATGACAACGGCGAATCCAGCGTCGACAGCCTGGATTCGAATTCGCTCCCGCAGCTGGGCATCCGCGGTCTGGACGGCGCCGTTTACAATGCGGCCCTGTACAATGTGGTCCCGGACACTTACGGCGGCAAAGACACCCGCCGCCGCCACCTCCCCGATCAGAACCGGGCCTTCCACCCCTATCTCGGCGCCCTCGACCCAACCGTACTGGGATTGACCCCGGGCGTGCGGCAGGACATCTCCATCGCCGACAGTCGTTTCGCCTTGGACCTGAACCTGCCCCAAGGCGCCGACTACGCCTTCGGCGCCATTCGTTTCGCCCCGTTTTTGAACCAGGGCCAACCGTACATCGTGAACGAGCGGACCAATTACGATCTGAACGAAGACGGCGACATCACGGATCAATACGCTCTCGGCCGCATCGAGGCGATTTATTTCATTGGCGATTCGAACAACCCCCACATGGTCCAGCGCCCGATTTCCTCCAAGTCCGTGCTGCTGCAATTGAACAATCGGAACGAGGCCAGCTATCAGCCCCTTTTCCAATTGCGGGTCAGGCACCGCACCGAGGTCCCCGGGGCGCCGGACGTCAACCGTCGGAGCAGCCTGGTCCTGGACGTCAATATGCTGATGTGCGACGAATTGAATCAGCGGGGAAACGGCAATTTCATGAAGAGCGTGAAATACCTGACCCGCCGCTACCGGACCTCGGTGGAACTGCGGAACATGTCGTTGCAGTAGTTTGGCCGCGGCCTGCCGGGCGGGAAAGAGCAATCGTGCCGGTACAACCAAAACGCCGCGACCGGCCAGGTCGCGGCGCGTTTGATGTGGCGCTGCTTTTGGTAAGTTTTCCAATGGGAGGACATCATGCTGACGGACAGGATTGTCCTGGCGGTTTTCACCGGGACCGGAAACACCCTCTTGGCAGCCGAACGCCTGGCTCAACGCCTGAAGGCCGCTGGCAAAAGCGTGCGCATCGTCCCCATGGAAAAACCCGGGGCGCTGTCGGCCGCCGGTTTCGGCCCGGACGCAACCCTGGGCCTGGCGGTGCCGGTGGCATGCTTCACCACCTACCCGACCGTTTGGCGCTGCATCGACCAGCTGCCGGCGGCCGAAGGCCGCGGGGTTTTCTTCCTCGCCACCATGGCCGGCATGGGTGCCGGCATGCAGGGACCGGTCGGCCGGGCCTTGGCGAAAAAAGGTTACCGTCTCCTCGCCGCCGCCACGGTGGCCATGTGCGGCAATTATGGCGACAGCGCTCCGCCGGAAGGGCGTCGGGAAGGGATCTATGACCAAATGCGGGAGAAAGTCGACGCCTTCGCCGCCAGCCTGCTGGTGGGGCAGGGCGTCTGGCGGCGGGGCTGGGCGAATCCCCTGAGCGCCCTGGCTTATTGGCTGGGACAACGGAAGTCGTCCTTCCGCCTTTTCCAGCGCTATTTCCCCATCACGGCGGACCGGGCGCTTTGTACCGGCTGCGGTTTATGCGTGCAGCTGTGTCCCGAGCGGGCGATAACCCTGGAGGACGGCAAAGCGGTTATCGGCGCCGCCTGCGAATCTTGTCAACGCTGCGTCGGCATCTGCCCGGCCGGGGCGATTGGCGTCGGGGGTAAAAAAGTCCAGCCCTACCGCGCCGTTCCTGTGGCGGCGTTGCAAGCTTGGCTGGAGGGCGGGAGCGGGGAGTGAGGTGGAGCAGGGGGCTCACCTCTTTGTCGACATTTCCCGCACCTTGCCGGTGGCGTCGTCTATGTCCACTTCATAACGGCGTGTTCCGTCCTGGATTTTTATTTCATGAACCAGCCTGCCGTCGTCATGGTCGATTTCGTAGCCAATCACTTCCCCGCCGCCGACTTCCTCGAGGGCCAGAGCCTTCGCTTCAGCCTGGTTCAACCGGGCCGGCGTGGCGTTTCTCGACCCTGACGCCACCGTGCGGCGTTCCGTGGCGGCCTCGCCCGGTACGGGACGCCGGCGGCCGTTTTCCTTGAATTCCAGCACTTCGCCGTCGGTCGCGGCGATTTTGAGATCGTATTTTACGCCGCGGTTGACGATTTCGAATTCGTAGACCACCCGGCCGCTTTTTCTCCCCTCCGTGTCGCTTTCCGTGACGCTGCCGCCGTCGGTCAGGCGTAGAGCCGCCGCTTCCGCCTGTTCCAGGGTCAAAGGCGTTCCGACCGGTCGGGAAGCTGGGGTCGCCCGCACCGCCGCGGCCGCCTGCGCCGCATCCTTGCCGCCGCTTTGCTTTCTAATGAATTTATTGAGGCCTCCGTCCGTGGCGTCCACTTCGACGCTATAGCGGTTGTCGCCTTTGACAATCTCGAAGCGGTAGTACGGCATCACCCCGTCTCCCCGTTTTCTTTCCATTTCCACCACCTCGCCGCCGCCGGTTTGCTTGAGCGCCACTTCTTCGGCGCGTTCGGGGCTGATCGGTAAACCCGCCTCGCCGGCAAGCAGCAGGCCGGCCAGGGCAGCCGCGAACAAGGTTGTCAGGGTGAATCTCGCCAGATGAATACCAGCCATGTTTTTTCTCCTCTGCTACAGGACGAAAGTATTTTTACCGGAAACCTCGCCGCCGCCGGGCAATTTTCGCCAAAAGCCCGGACAGCCACACCATTAATATTTTAGCGTATAGATGGAAGTATCCTACCAAAAAAGCTTTACCCGGCGTTAATATTTGGCTGTTCAACCTGCCTGCAGCCACACCCGACCGGCAAAGCCGCAGGTAGCGCTTATTGCCCGGACAGGGTAACTACCCGGAAAAGTTAACGGAAAAGTTTCCGAACCGGTGACATGAAACCGCATGATCCTTGGAAATGTCGTAAAATCCGTACTTTAGATCCGGATATGCACCCGTGGTTTCGGATAAAAATTTCTCGTTTTTTCTCTGGCGTTTACAGATAAATCAGGTATAATATATGGCATAGTTGCAATATAGCAACTCCACGATACTTACGCTTCCATACTCCTCTCCAACCGTCAGGCATGCCAACCAATTTCAGCACGGGAGAAAATCATGGGACTCGGGACGAAGATATTCTTGGCCTTTTTGGTAATGATTGCCATATCCATAGCGGCATGCGTGGTGGGTTGGCGCGCCACCAATTCGGTTAACGAATCGCTTTACGAATGCAGTTATATGGAAATACCGGCCAAAGGCTATTGCGAGTCCCTTCTGCAGTTGATGGAAAAAGTCCGAAGTAACCAGCGCGCCATGTTTGTCCCCTCCTTCACTCCCGCCATGCGCGAAGCGATTCACCAGGATTTCAATAAATGCATAGCCGACATCGGCACCCAGGTGGGCGGGTTCAACGAGCTTCTGGCCAAGAACAAGAAGGATGTGTCCGGTTGGGAACAGCTCGACGCCAAGTGGCGGGAAATTCTTCCGCAAGGCGACTCCTGGCTGGCCGACAACGTCAAGCTGTTCCAAACCTTCAAGGATTTGGACGCCACCGCCATTCTCGATCCCAAATCCCTTCTGGGGGATTTGCAACGCTATCGTGGCGATCATTACCAGCTGTCCTCGCGCCTTGGGGGGATGGTCGCCGCCGGCAGTGACGACGGTCTGGGGGACATCACCGCGGCCGACAACGCCTGCGCCTTCGGCAAATGGCGGGTCGGCTTCGACGACGGCTCCGTCACCTTCAGCCGCAATCCGGAAATGCAGAAGATGATGAAATTCATGACCGATACCCACCGGGTCTTCCACCAGAAGGCGAACGAGGTGCAGCGCCTGATTCGCGCCGATCCCGTCGCCAACGAACACGCCATCGATGCCGCCTACGCCGAAAACCTCACCAGCGCCAAACAGGTGGTCGGCTACCTGGATTTGATGGCCGCCGAAGCCGGCAAGGCCGCGAAAATGTACAACGACGCCAACGAAATGGTCCTGAACACCATCATGCCCAAGGGCGCCACGGTGGTCAACCTGATGCAGGAGTTGCTGGGTTACAACGACCAGAACGTGAAGAAAAATTCCGAAACCGCCATCGTCAAGGGTAAGCGCGCCGCCCACAGCATGCTCTATCTCGCCGGCGCCGCCCTGATTGTCGGCCTGCTCATGGCCGCCTTTGTCCTCTACACCATCCGCCACGGCCTGACCAATCCCATCACCCGCATCATCGACCTGCTCTCCACCGACGCCGTCTCCCTCACCGACGCCGCGGGACGTTTCTCCGAAACCTCCACCGCCCTCTCCTCCGGCTCGCAAAGCCAGGCCGCCGCCTTGGAGGAGAGCAGTTCCGCCCTGGAGCAGATGGCCTCCATGACCCGCCGCAACGCCGACAACGCCGCGGAGGTGAACACCCTCATGGGCGCCAACGCCGTGAAAATCCGCGACGGCGCCGTGGCGATGAAGCGCATGGTCGGGGCGATGGGCGACATCAACGCCAGTTCCGAGAAAATCGGCGCCATCAACTCGACCATCCAGAACATCGCCTTCCAAACCAATCTTCTCGCCCTCAACGCCGCCGTCGAGGCCGCCCGCGCCGGCGAGGCGGGGAAGGGCTTCGCCGTGGTGGCGGATGAAGTCAGAAACCTGGCCCAGCGCTCCGCCGCCGCCTCCCGCGACACCACCACCCTCATCGAAAGCACCGTCCAAAACGTCGCCCACGGTTCCGACATCGCCTCGGACATCGAGTCCCGCTTCACGGCCATTTCCGAAGCTGCCGACCGAATCGTCAAAATGGCCGAGGAAATCAGCACCGCCACCAACGAACAAGCCATCGGCATGGATCAGATCAACATCAGTATCGCCCAAATCGACCGCATCACCCAGGAGAACGCCCGTAACGCCGACGATTCCGCCGCCGCCTCGGTCAGCCTGAACGAAAGGGCGGAGAGCCTGATGCACACCGTCGGTGAATTGGGCGCGGTTTTGGGGAGGAAGATGGAACGGCGCACCGCCCGCGCCCTGCAGGATGCCGGCACCCGGATTATCGCCCGCACGGCGCCGCCGCGGGGCATGCGGCCGATGTCCAACCTGAAGGCGTTGCCGGCGCCCAAAAACAGCTGAAAAGCGCTTTGCAAATATGGTAAAATGGCGGTTCAAGCAAATCCGGCCATTCGCCCGGATTCGCTTGAACCGCCATTTTACCGCTTTTTTTTTGCCCCCCCCCACCCCACCGGACAGCGCCACGGCGCTGATGAAAAGGAAAGCGCCATGAAAATCGTCATCGCCCCCAACGCCTTCAAGGACAGCATGACCTCCTCCGCCGCCGCCGAGGCGATTCGCGCCGGCGTCCTCAGGGCCCGGCCGGACGCCCTGACCCCGCAGGTCCTGGTCGCCGACGGCGGCGACGGCCTGCACCAGGTTTTCAAGGAGGTGTTCGCCGGCGAGGAGGTTCGCCTGGAAGTCACGGGGCCGCGCTTTGCCAAAATCGGGGCGGATTTTCTCTATCTGCCGGATCGGAAGACGGCGGTCATCGAAATGGCCCGGGCCAGCGGCCTCGCCCTCCTGAAACCGGAACAAAGGAACGCCCGCGCCACCACCACCCTCGGGACCGGGGAGCTCGCTCTGGCGGCCATCCGGCGGGGGGCGCGGAAAATCCTGGTCGGCATAGGCGGCAGCGCCACCAATGACGGCGGCATCGGCTTCGCCGCCGCGCTTGGCGCGCGTTTCCTCGACGCCTCCGGCCGGGAGGTGAATCCGACCGGCGAGGATTTGCCGAAGATCGTCTCCATAGATCTCTCCGCCCTCGAGTTCGATCCCCGGGAAATCGTTTTCGAGGCGGTCTGCGACGTCGACAATCCCCTTACCGGGGAACGCGGCGCCGCCGCCGTCTTCGGCCCCCAGAAGGGGGCCTCGCCCGGGGACGTGCGTTATCTCGACGCCGGCCTGAGGAATCTGGCCGAACGCACCCGGGCCAATCTGGGCGTGGACAAGGAGGCGTTGCCCGGGGCCGGGGCGGCCGGGGGACTCGGCTTTGCCCTGACGGCTTTTCTGGGGGCTGAACTCCGCCCGGGCGTGGAGGTGGTTCTCGACCTGGTGGGGATTGACCGGGAGCTGGAGGGGGCGGATTTGGCCTTGACCGCCGAAGGGAGGATTGATTTCCAGACCGCTTTCGGCAAAGGTCCCGCCGGCGTGGGCATGCGGGCCAAGAAGTGGGGGGTGCCCTGCTTCGGTTTGGCCGGCGGCTTGCTGGGCGACATCGGCAATTTGCACGCCATCGGCATCGACGCCTGTGTTTCCCTGTGCCGCGCGCCGATGACCCTCGAGGAGGCGATGAAGAACGGTCCCGCCCTGCTCGCCGACGCGGCGGAACAGGCGGTGCGCGCCTTCCTCGCCGGGAGAAGGGGGAGGGGTTGTTATACCGACGGCGGAGTGAAATTGTGAAAAGTTTAATTCACCACAGAGGCACAGAGGACACAGAGAACCACGATTTCAGTTAGCTACCAATAATAAAGTGGTTCTCTGTGCCCTCTGTGTCTCTGTGGTTAAATTCACAATTTCAAGTTGTCGGCGGTATAACACACCCGCGTCACTCCGCCCGGCGCACGGCCCGGCAGGCCGCCGCGAGTTCCCTTGCCGCCGCTTCGCTGTCCGGAGTCGCCAGGATCGCCGACACCACCGCGTAACCGTCGACCCCGATACCCCGGAAAGCGGGGATGGTTTGCAGGTTGATGCCGCCGATGACGACAATGGGGAGCTCCACGGCGGCGCGAATCCGCCGGAGTTCCTCCAGCCCGGTGAGATCGGCCTCGGGCTTGGTGCCGGTGGCGAACATGGCCCCGACACCCAGGTAATCCGCCCCCGCCTCCCGCGCCGCCAATGCTTCCGCCAGGTTAGCCGCCGACACCCCGACAATCCGCCCCGGGCCGACAATCCGCCGCGCCGCCGCCGCGGGCAAATCCGTCTGCCCCACATGGACCCCGGCGGCGTCGACCGCCAAGGCGATGTCGGCGCGGTCATTGATGATGAGGGGCGTGCCGTGGCGGTCGGCGACCTGCTTCACCCGCCGGGCGGTTTCATAAAAATCGCGGGACCCCGCCTCCTTTTCCCGAATCTGCACCAGGGTGCAGCCGCCCCGCAACGCCTGTTCGACCGCGTCCTCCAGCCTCCTCCCGCCCAACATCCCCCTATCGGTCACCAGGTAAAGCGAATAGTCAATTTTCGGTTTCACTTATCCTCCCCATTCCAATCAGGGTCTCGCCGTCCATCCGGCCAATCGCGTCCATGACCGCCAGGCGGTAGCTTCCCAGGCCCGCCGCCCCGGCCCGGGCAAAAGCGGTCTCCCCGGCTATTCCCATGCAGAGGAGGGCGGCGGCGGCGGCCAGGAGCGGCTCCCCCGGTTCCGTCCCGACAAACGCCCCGACCAGGGAGGTGCACATGCAGCCGGTGCCGGAAATTTTCGACAATTCGGGACGGCCGTTCGCGATTT
This sequence comes from Planctomycetota bacterium, assembly GCA_031548195.1. Lineage (GTDB taxonomy): Bacteria > Planctomycetota > SZUA-567 > SZUA-567 > SZUA-567 > JAJBSZ01. The sequence continues at coordinate 37,661 of JAVBRG010000153.1, forward strand.
GCAGGGTGGTGCGGCCGTCGGAAATGACGTCGACGGGACCGGTCACCGCCACGACGCAACCGGCCTTTTTGGCGAGCGCCCGGGCGCATTCCCCGGCGTCGCTTCCGGCGTCGTCCCGGCCGGCGTCCACCCCCTTGGTGTGGGCGGTCAAGCCGCCGGCGGCGCGGACTTCCGAGATGTTCCCCCGAATCACCGCCAGCTTCAATTCAGCCAGGATGCGCGCCGTCGTTTCGCTGCGGAGGGTCGAAGCCCCGGCCCCCACCGGATCGAACACCACCGGCACGCCGTGGGCATTGGCGCTCTTTCCCGCCGCCAGCATCGCCTGGACGCCGTCCGGGTTCAGGGTGCCGATATTGATGACGACCGCCGCGGAGATTTGCGCGATGGCCCCGGCCTCCTCGATGGCGGTGGCCATGATGGGGGAAGCCCCGATGGCAAGGGTGACATTGGCGCAGTCGTTGACGGTGACGTAATTGGTGAGATGGTGGACCAGGGGGACGCGTTCACGCAAACGTTCGAGCAGGATGGCGCAGTCGTTCAGGATGGTCATGTATAACTCCCGGTAGCTTGGCGTCGGGGGCGTGCCAGGCGTCGGCCGCCGGATTGGCCCGGCAATGAAAAGGCGCTTTCCATATGAAATAGGAAAGCGCCTTGGCTTCGGCTCAAGGTTCTGCTCCCTACGCTGGTGTTAACCAACAGGTTCAAAGGGTCAGGTTTTAACCTTCTCAACTCCGAAGAGTTCCCCTGCATATGTACTGTCGTTTCAGTGGACTTCGCAAAACCGGATTCGCCGAATCCGCTCCGCGGGCGCAGCGGGGGGTATTATAGGTCCGGACCGGTCCAGGTGCAACAATTATTTTTTGGAGATCATGCCGGCGGCGGCAAGGCTTTATGGTGCGCGGTGGACTTGGCCAGGCGCCGGCTAATCTTGGACTCCAGCTTGGCGTCCCTTTTGGCGACCCGGGCGTCGATTCGGTCCAATTCGGCTTTCTTCCCGTAAATGAGCATGGCCAGCTGCCGGATGACGTCCTTCAGGTTGCCGGCCTTTACGTCGAGGACCTCGGCCTTCTCCGACGAACGTTCGGCCTCGGCGGCATTGCTTTGGGTCACCTTGTCCATTTCGGCCACCGCCGTGCTGACCTGATCCACCCCCTGCGCCTGTTCCCGCGTGGCGGTGGCGACCTCGGCCATCAGTCCCACCATCGTCCCCACCCTTTGCTCGATGTCGGTGAAATTGTCGGACAGGCCGCTCACGATCAGGGAGCCGTTCTTGACCCGTTCGACCGAGCCGGAGATGAGTTCCGTCGTGTCGCGGGCGGCTTGGGCGGAGCGCCCGGCGAGATTCCTCACTTCGTCGGCGACCACCGCGAAGCCCTTCCCCGCCTCGCCGGCGCGGGCGGCCTCGACGGCGGCGTTGAGGGCGAGAAGATTGGTTTGGAAGGCTATTTCCTCGATGGTTTTGATGATGCGGCTGATTTTTTCCGACGAATCGTTTATCTCCACCATGGCCTTGGACATGGCGGCTACCGACTTGGCTCCGGCCGTCACCCGGGTGGCGGTTTCCTTGGCCGTTTCGTCGCCCCTTTGCGCGTTGTCGGCGTTCTGCCGGGTCATGGAGGACATTTCCTCCAGGGCCGAGGCCGTTTCCTCAAGCGAGGCGGCTTGGCTGGCCGAACCGGCCGAGAGGCCATGGCTGGACTCGTTGATGTCGCGGGAGGATTCGGTGAGATCGGTGGCGTCGTGGGCGAGGCTGGCGATTATCTTGTCGATGGGCAGGGTGATGCTGCGGGCGATGTAGATGGCCAGAATCAGGCCGATGACCAGAATGGCAAGCAGGCTGAAGACCAGGTAACGCAGCAATTTGTCGATGGCGGCCTTGTTGTCCCCCGCCATGCCGAGCGTTTCGTCGAGATAGCTGTTGGTGAGATCGGAACTGGCCCGCACCAACAGGTCGAAGCGCTTCAGGCCTTCGTCGCCCTTCTGCTGCATCGCCGCCCAGGCGTTGGTCACCCGGCTGTAGGAATTGCTTACGGCGGTGGCGGCTTTGGCGGTGTTTTCCATCATGGCCCGCATTTCCGGCCGCCGGCTTCGCGCGGCTATGTCGCCCACGGCCGCCGCCAGCCCGGCCATTTTCTCTTTGGCGGTGGTCATCAATTCGGCGTCGTTGGCGGCCGAGGCCTGCCAATAGTCGCCGACGACATCCTTGAAATCGATGAGAATATTGTTGCCGTCCAGGGCCCGGGTGAAACGCCATTCCACCGCTTCAATCCGCTTCGGATCGGTCGGGTTCTCCTTCAGCGCCGCCACTTCCTTTTTCCAGGTCTCGTTCATGTCGGCCAGATAATTATGCATGCCGGTGACGAACAGGTCCTCGTTTTTCAGCAAATCCGCGCGGCTGTTGAGAATCTCGCCGATTTCGACGGCGACTTCCCGGTTCACGCGGCGGTATTCGTCGGCGTTCTTGGCCATTTCCGCCAGCTTCGGCCTTAGACCGGCCAAATAATCCGTCTCCCCGGCCAGCCGCGAGGCCAGCTGCTCGTTGTCATGGTAGCCGTCGAGGTCGGCTTCGCCCCGCTGGTGCAGTTTGTTGTCCAGGGAATAATAGAAGGAGCGGTAATTGTTCCCGGCCGCCAGCGCCCCGTGTTCCATGTTGTTGAAGTAGCCCAGGAGCTTTACATGGGTCCCGTAAATCATCTCGGAATTCCGGTCGGGAATACGGATATTGTTGTAGGTGTACAGACCTTGAAGTATGGCCAAAACAATCATGACGACGAACCCGAGGATAATTTTTGTGCTTAACCGCATGGCGAAATCTCCCGACATTGATAGTCCATGTCAACCTGCCACCCACTTGGCGGAAAATCCCCGCTTGGCTTGTCCGGTCCGAATCTGGATGTGGTTTGTAGTTGACTTTGAGTAAGTATTGTGTCAGCCGCGGTCGGATCCTTCGCAAGCCGTAAAACGGGGAGGTGATGGCATGATATGTATATTAATGAAAAGTTAGTAAAAAGTAAATATAAAATGCCCCACCGCAACTCATATCGCGAAGTTGGGCAAGGGGCCGGGGCAGAGGCGGGAAACTCGCGATTTATTTTATCCGGTCCTCCCCACCCTTATCCTTATCACCGGTTTTCTTGGCGTCCGGTTTGTCGCCCTGGTCGAATTTCTTCAGATGCCGGGCAATCCGCAAATACGACCAGTACACGCTCATGCCCAGGCCAAACAGCAGGCAGACAATCCTGCCCAAGCCCCGCGTCTCATATCCCCAAGCCGGCAAGCGCCTGTCGAGCCACACCCCCAAAAGGAAGAACGCCACGATTCCAAACGCCAGGGTAATCCCCAAACTGGAGAAGAGCTTCAATAGCTCCCCCAGTTCCTCCCTTTGAAAACGCTCGTTCGCCAATTCCTTGCGGCGCTTGTCGGTCGCCGATTCGCGGCGCCCCGTGCGGGAGGCGTTTCTTTCGTGACCCGCGAGAGCCTGCCGTTCGGGCCCCGCCCGGTCCTTGTCATCCCTGTCGCCAACGTCGGACATGGTTGCAATCCCCATCGGAAAAATTGGTAAAAACCCTCGGCCCGGGAAAATTTTCGAAAGAGTGACCCCCGCCCCGGCAAGTAATGGCCAACGCTTCAGGTCCAACAGTAAACGCGCCATCGGAGGGCGATCCATGTACGCTTCTGCCAAGCAAAATACTCCTCCCGCTTCGATCTCCGGCCGCCATCCCGCACATCCCGGCGTGCGCATCGCCGTCGTCTCGGGCGCCGAACCGGATAATTGGCGCGGCATTTACCGCCGTCTCAATGACGGCTGGCGTTCCCTCGCCGGACTGTTCCTCTCCGTCTCCGCCGCCGGCTCGACCTTTGCCGGCATGTTCGGCGCCGCCGCCCTGCTGGCCGCCCTCATTGTACATCTCCTGCCGCACGTTTCGCCATACTATCTCGCCGCCTTCGTAACCCTGCCGGCCCTTCTCGCCGGCGCCGCCTGCGGGCAGATCGGGGGAAACGTCTTCCTCCGCCTCTGGTACCGCCTCGACGACGCCAGCCGGCGCGGCTTCGCCACCCGCCTCTCCCTCGCCCGCTGCCCCCACGAGTGGCCGGCCTGGCTGAAGCGCTGGCTCTTCACCGGCGACTGGCTCGGTTCGCCGGCCTACGACCTCCGCCTCCCCTATGTGCGCATTTTCATCGAAGGCCATCCGCCCCTGTCCTGCCGCGAGGAGGACGCCCTCTGGCGGGAAATCCACCAGAACATATCCGGCGACTCCCTCTGGGAAGCCGGGACCAATATCCGCGAAATCTCCTATCCGGAAGTGCTCCCAGACTGGGCCCGCGAAGTCGAGAAAGGGGACGGCTTCGCCGATCTCAAGGCGAAAATCGGCTCCGAGGAGGCTTCGGCCTGGGTTCGCCACCTCTGGCGCCGCGCCTGCCGGCAGTGGCCGGCCCTCGGCGCCCAGGATTACCCCGAACAGGCCCGGCGCGAGTGTTTCGAAATGTACTCCCTGCCGCTGGCCGGCGGCAGCCACGCCCTGGTGGTGGTGTTACGTCCGACCACTTTCGTGCAGGAATTGGATCTCAACGAAAAGGATCTGGCCGGCGCGGCGGCATAATACAGAACAGCCCAGCAATTGGCGTTTTGCCCAATGGGCGGCGGTGCCATGCCTTATCGGACAGCCGCGACACCAACCAGCCATTCCCGCCTCGCCGCCGGGAATGGTTTCGGTGTTTATTAAAATCGGAGGTGCGTATGAAATATCCCTGCCGCCGCATTTCGCTTGCCGCCGCAATTCTTCTTCCGCCGCTTGCCGCCGCCATCGCCCTGCTCTGTTTCGCGGCCCGGGCCTATGCCGAAGACCTCCACGAACCCCTGCCGGAGGATTCCCCGGCCGACCTCTGGCACATCGAAACCGGCGCGGCGGATTATCTCATCCCCATAGAATTCTCCAGCCTCCTCGCCGCCCAAACCATGGCGGAAATCCGCGGCCTCGCCGACAATTACGTCGAGGAGCGGGAAGGCGGCAAAGTCCTCGCCCGGGTCCAGGTCGGTGGCGAAGACGAATGGCTGGCCATAGTCACGCCGGAAATTCCCCGCGCCGACACGCCGCCCCGCGCCGCCGGCCCGGCCGCCGGATCCCCCCCCGATCCGGCCGGGGAGTACCAGGCCCACCGCGACGGCGTGGAGTCGATCGTCATGCGTATCGGCTTCCGCTACGGCGCGCAGGAGGAAATGCTGGAGGCGATTTACGGCGAGGGCTTCCGGCCGTGGAAGATGACGGTGCGGGAAGGCAGGAAATTGCGCATTTTCCCCATCGGGTCCGACTTCCCCGACCTCTACGAGGCGGAGCAGGAAATGCAGGCGCGCCTCCGCTACGAGCACGACGGCGAAAGCGTCGCCGGCCAGGAAATCGTCGCCCTGCTGGTCGATGAAACGACCTTCCTCGCCATGCTGAACCGGGACAAACCCGAATCCGCCCCCTGTTTTGTCGTCAGGGCCGGCACCGCCCCGTACCTGGAAGTCGAATATCTCCGCGACGGCTCGAAGTTCTTTCAGTCCTTCGTGTCGACAGCCATCGCTTTCGCGACTTCGGCGAAAAATCCGTCCAGGCCGGCGTCGGCCAGGTAAACGTTCCTCCCGCCCCGCATCCCCACCGGTCCCTGATTGACGATGATTACCTCGCCCCCGGCTGCGTTGGGGATACCGGCCGCCGGGTAAACGGTCAAACTCGATCCCAGGGCCAGGAGGACGTCACTCGCCTCCGCCAGCGCCTCCGCCTCCGGCAAATGTCGCACGTTTTCGCCAAAAAAAACCACGTCCGGCTTGATTACGCCGCCGCATTTTTCGCAAGCCGGAACTTCCGCCGTTTCCAGCAGCTTCTCGACCGCGCCGCCGGCGTAAGCCTTCCGGCAGCTGCGGCAGTGGGCTGTCCCGTAGTCGCCGTGCATGGGGTAAACCCGCTTCGATCCGGCCCGCTGGTGCAGGCCGTCGATGTTTTGGGTGACGATGCCGATATCGCGGCCCGACGCCTCCAGCTTCGCCAGAAAGCGGTGGGTGAAGGTCGGTTCGATATTCTTCAACATGCCGAGGAAATCGCGGGTGAACTGGTAGAAGGGCTTCGGATCCCGGTCGAAATGGGAAATCTCGAACACCGTCTCCGGATCGTAGGCCCGGGTTACGTACAGCCCCTTCGGACCGCGAAAATCCGGCACTCCCGCCGCCGTCGACAAGCCCGCGCCGGTCAGGACGGCGATTTTCTTCGCTCTCAACAGTTTTTCCGCGCATTCCCCGGCGTCGATTTTCGTGAAGCCCATGTCATTCCTCCCTCCTTGCCACCCATTTCACCAACAGGTAGCCCACCGCGAACAGCCCCAGCATCGGCAGCGCCAAAAGCGTCTGGGTAAACGGGTCCGGCGGCGTCATCACCGCCGCGACCACCACGATAATCAGGACAATCGCCTTCCACCATTCCCGTATCCCCCGGGGGGTGATGATGCCGGCCCAGCCCAAGGCCAGCATCAGGAGGGGCAGTTCAAACGCCATGCCGAAGCCGGCCAGGCAGGTGATGACGAAATCGACGTAGCCCGGCCCGGTGAAGGCATTCTCCCAGCCTTCCAGGGATTGATTAAAGGGCAACAGGAATTCGAGGGCCAACGGCAATGCGACAAAGTAGCATAACGCCGCGCCGACCAGAAACAGCGCCCCCCCCGACCCCAACGACAAATAAAGGAGCCGCTTCTCCCTCGCCGTCAGCCCCGGCGCCACAAAGGCCCAAACCTGACCCAATAGCACCGGCAAGGCGAGGAACAGGGCGAAGGCGAAGGCAATCCGCATCGCCATCACCAAACCGTCCGACGGTCCCAGCGCCTGGAAACGCAACAGATGCGGGGCGGCGCGTTCCAGCGGCAGGGTGACTATTTTCCACAAGCTCCGGTACAACAGCATTCCCGCCACGAACAGCGGCGCGAAAACGGCGACCGCGATGAAGAGGCGTTTCTGCAATTCCTCGAGGTGCCCGCCGATTTCCCGCGAGGCCAACATGGCCAGGGACGGTTCCCTTTTCTCCGCCGGCGGCTCCGGTTTTGCCGCCGCCGCCGCTTCCACCGGCGGCGGCGGATCCTCGGCCATGCCCTCGTGTTCGGCGTAGAGCACGGAGTCGTCGGCGTCGGCCGGGCGCTTTTCTTCCCTCGTACCGGCGGCGGAAATGCCCCCGCCCGGCTCGAGGCCGGCGAGTTCGGGGTAGAAAGTTTGCGAAGGGTCGACAAATTCGATGTCGGAAGGATCGGTAGTGGGCATGGGTTTGGGGTGACTTTACCCTCGGGTGAATTGGCGAAGTAACTCGGGTCCCAGGCTGCCGGGGCATTTATCGACTATGGTGCGGCCGGCCAATACGGCCGTGTAAGCGGTCTCCTGACAGTATACCCCTCCCGCCGCCAAAGTCCATGCCTTCCACCCGCCGGGCCTGCCGGTTTTTCGGGCGGTGGGTCATAACCTGGATGAAAATTGCCGGCTTCTAGAGCGGTTCTAACAAATATATTGGATTTTTATCACAGCTAATTTGACCTCAAACGAGGCACGAGGGGCGCGCCTCACCAACCGGCGGGAAGCGACGAGTAACGAAGAGTGAGGGCAAAAGAGCGGTGCTCAAAATGCCATATAATTGTTAGAACCGCTCTAATAGGGATCGGTATAAACCGGCATTTCGGAGGGAAGGGGCGGGGTGGCGTCGAAGGGAACGGAGCCGGGTTCGTCGGGGGCGAGGGGGGCTTCGTTGTCGACGTCGCTATAGCGGCCGCGGGCGAGGTCTTTTTCGTAGCGCATTTGGGTGCGCAGACGACTGGCTTCGCGCAATTGCGCGGCGCGGTCGAGGACGTCGTCGAGGTCGTCGGCGTCGGCGACGCGTTCGAGGGTATAGTGCAGATTTTGTTGATCGCGGAGGGTGGTGGGGAGCAGGACTTCGGTGACGAAATCGGCGCCGGGGTACTGGTATTTGGGGGCGCGGACGGGTTCGCCGACGTGGAGTGGGTAGAATTTGACCATTTTGCCGTTTTCTTCGACGCCGGGGTGTTCTATCCAGATGTCGTAGACGCCGTAATGTTTAAACGGCAGGACGAAGGGGGTGGTGCCGCGCCATTGCTGGTTTACGGTGACGGTGGCGCCTTCGGGATCGCTGGTGATGACCAGGGCCCGTTCGACGCAACCGGCGCAGAAAATTAGGGCGATCAAGAGGGGGATCGCCAAAAGGCATCGCGGCATAAATGCGTTATCTCTGGATAATAGTTGGAGGCGCCCGGCGGTCTCCAGGGCAGTTCAGGTATACACAAAGGCTTGTGTGAAGTCAAAAGCAATTTTACCGGCCATCCGGTTAAAAATTCCCCAGGTTGAAATTGGCGCTGGCGCCCCGGTTCGAGGCGGCGGCGTTGCCGTTCATACAGCCGGAAATGAGGGTAAGGGAGAGGAGCAGGGCCAGGATCACGGCGGAAAGGAGGATTTTTTTCATCGGGATTTTTCCATATACAATTTTATATAAATGGATAAGATGTTGCGGATAAATGCTGCAGCTGTTTGGCTATTAACCGCTTTGGGTACGCGATATTACCGGTTGCGGTTCGCCGGGCGCCGGTTTTTTTACGAAAAAGGTCAAAAAAAAATTGCGCCCGCGAAGGAAGCCCCGAATAACGCGACAACAATTTGAATGTTCCCAATTTTATGATAAGCACCCACAGTGTCAATATGCTCCGGCGCCGATGGAACGCCGCCGGCGGTTTGGTTTGCTTTTCACGCCGTGAACCGGCTGGGAAAAATAAACTGACGCCCTGCGAATTCCATTCAACCGCCTGTTTTATCGGAACACCACGAGCGCCGCGTTCGATTTTCTTTAACCGCCCCCTTGATTGAATCCAGTAGTTGGGTAAAATTTTCCGATATTAAGGGCATACCCCGTAAAAATCGGCCGCCGTTTTTCTGCCCCGGGGTAATGGCCCACTATCCGAAAAGGGAACATCGTGAAAAGGATCGCCACGGTAGTTATTGCTGTAACCAGTTTGACTGTAGGGTCTATCGCAGCCGCCGCCGGCGACTACTCCTGTCCCCCGGGCGCCAAGTTCTGTCCCCCGCCCGGCGGTTCCGAGATGTCCCAGAGCTATGACGACGCTTTCGGCGCTTATCAGGCCCAGGATTTTCAAAGCGCGGATTTCACCGCCGCGGCCAATCAAAGCCACCACGAGAACCAGTTGAACGATGGCGAAACGCTCATCATGGTCGCCCCCGGCGGGGGATCGCCCGGCATGCTCACCGCCGGTTCCGTGTTCAAGGGTCCGCCCTCCGACTATGACTCCGCCGGCGCGAATTATGACTACGCCTCCGCCATGAACCAGTCCCCCATGGGGCAAGCCGGCCCGGCCGGCGGCATGATCGATTACGCTTCCGATCCTACCTACAACTTCATGCCCCCGAACAGTCACAGCGGCCCGGTCTCGGCGATGCGGGCTCCCGCCGGTGCCTACAATGACAATATTCAGGATAACCAGGATTCCGGCGGCGGCTTTATGCCCCCGCCTCCCGGCTTTGTCCCGCCTCCCCCGGGTGAACGCTCCCGTTCCGCCGCCGCCTCGGATCGGGCCGGTTCCTCCGGCTTGGCCGCCGGCAAGGCGCAAGCCCCGGCCACACCGGCCCGATCCCTGGCCTCGGCCATCGAAACGCGCCCGCAAGAGTCTCCCGCCCCCACCATGAGTAATCAGCAACCCCCTTATCACGAAGCCTACGGCGAAACCGCCCGCAAACAGCCGGCCGTCAGTTCCATCCCCGCCGCCGCGCCCGCGCGTTCCTCCGCCTCCCAGGCCAAACCCAGCCGCCCCGCCGCCGCCTCCGAAGACGTCCCCTCGGCAGGCGCCCCCAAAAAAACCAAAAAGGCCGATCTCCTGTTTTCCGAAGTGGCGAACAACACTTCCAAGAAGAATCGGAAAGACAACGGCGAAACGGTCGCCGGAAAACGCGGCGCCTCCGAACCGGCGCGCATACCCTGGTGGAAAGGCGGCATGTTCCGCAATAAAAAAAATCGCGCCGCCGCCGAAGACGCCAAACCGGCCGGCAAACCCAAGCAGAAAAAATCCGACAAAGGCGGTAGATAATACGGCTGCGCTCTTGGCGTGGCGGCATGCATTGTTGCCGAAACGCCGCTTCTCCCGGGCATTCGCAGCTTCCTAAATTTATTTTTACGGATGCCCTCAGGGCACCTCTTGAAATAGAGTTGCCCCTTAAAGCAAAGGAATCGTCGTGAAGAGAAATTTCGCCGTTGTGGTGGCTTGGGCCACCTTGACCATTGGCTCAAGCGTCTCAGCCGCCGAAATCGTCATCCCCACCTTTGGCGAAGGCCTTCCCCAGATTCCCAACATCCCCGGACTCCGTTACTGCGCCGCCCCCGACTGCGACAACAGCGCCTTTGAAAACACCCACTTCGGCATCGACAACAAAACCGGCAAAATCCTCGCCTTCGCCGCCGACGGCGGACCCATGGACATCGACAACAGCCACCTCGACGCCAAGGAAGAGGTGCTCCTGGTCATCCCCAACGACGACAACGCCAATTACGAAAACAAATTCGTTCCCCCGGAAATCGCCTTCGGCGCCGTCCAGCAGCCCATTGACGCCAACACCAATTATTCCGGCGGCTTCATAACCTCCCCCACCGTCACCGTCAGTCCCCAGCTCTCCGCGCCCATTCCCGTATCCGCCCCGGCGGAAATGTACATCGCCTCGCCGGTTCACAATCCCGTCTCCGTCCCGGCCCCGGTTGGCGAGCCGGTGCGAACCCGCACCACCGTCGTTCCGGTGGTCGCCTCGGCGCCGGCCCCCTATTCGGCCGCGCCGGTCATGGCCCAGCAGGTTCCCGCCCATTCGGAAGTGGCGAACCATGTCATCCGCCGCCAAGTGGGCAAGGTCGTCGTCGCCAATGACGAAAAAGTGCCCTGGTGGAAAGGCGGCATGTGGCGCAACCGGAAAAATCGCGGCGGCGAAGGCTCCGGCGGCAGTTCCGCTTCGACTAAATCCCGTTCCGGCGCCAGCGCCTCTTCGGCAAGTTCAAACGATGACGACGAAATGTGGGACGAGGAGGAAGAGGAATATTCCGGCTACAACGCCGACGGTTCATTTGGAAAAGCCACTTCCGCATCCGGAGGTTCCGCCGCCCGTGGCGCCGTCAAGGACAGCCCTTACGACAAACCGGTATTCGCCGACGCCGGCGGCCGCATGCCTTCCCCCCAGCCGCCCCCGGCGGCTTCGGTGCGGGGCGCCCCCGGCCCGGTGGTCGATAGGGGTGTCAATACCTCCGGCGGCGAACTGGCCGGCGGCCGGACGGTGGACCGGGGCGTCAACATGAATAGAGGCGCCGACAGCGCCGGGGTGGACCGCGGCAATAATGCCGGCCCCGCCGGTCCCGGACCCGGTCCCGCTCTTCCTCCCCCCCCCATGGCGCGTTCCGGCGGCGGCCAGGGCGGTTTCGGCATCGGCGGCGGCGTGGTCGATTCCGGCGTGAATACCGGCTTGAATTCCGGTATTAATTCGGGCATGAATGCCGGCGGCGGCGCCTTCGGCGGCGCTTCCTACGGCGACACTTACACTTCCTCCGGCGTTTCCAGCATGGCCGCGCCGAGCGGCGGATTTGTCTCCGAACCTTACAGCGACCCCTACGCCTCCTCCGCCTCTTACGGCACGACCGGCAGCTTCGACACTTCCTCCGCTTATGTCGACACCGCCGCCTACGGCGGCGCCAGCACCTACACCCCGCCGCCGGTCTACAGCAGTTCCGGAAACGAAGGCACCGCCTCGTTCCTCGACCCCAATTACAACAGCTACGCCAGTTCGACCTCCTACGTCGACTCCTCCAGCTACGGCTCCAGTTACGATTCCTCCGCCAGTTACGGCGCGACTTCCTACGATACCTCCAGCTACGGCTCGAGCACCAGCTACGACAGCGGCAGTTACGGCGCGACTTACGATTCCGGCATGAGCACCATAAGCACCGGTTCGAGCGGCTGGGATTCCGGTTCCGGCCTGGTAGCCGCACCGAGCGCCCCGAGTGCTCCGCCGCCGCCGCCGGCCTACCGCGCCTCGGGTCCGAGCGTCGACGCCCAGGGTAGCCCACAGTTCGAGAACGCGGTGCGTTTGGTCAAGGAAAACCGTTTCAGCGAAGCGAAAAATCTCCTCTCCAGCGAAACCAGCCGGAACCCGTCCAATGCGGCGGCGTGGCGCTGGCTGGCGGATTGCCACTATAATCTGCTGGAGCTGGACGAAGCGGTCGACTGCTACCAGCGTTCCTTGGAGCGGGACCCGAACGATTATTACGCCCTCCGCGGCCAGGGCTTCGCCTATCTGCATCGCGGGCACGAGTATTGGCGGCTGATGCAGGAGGAGGTGTCGAAGGGTTCGAAGGAGAAGGCGGCGGAGACTTTCGCCAATGCCCACGACAATTACAAAAAATCGCTGGAAATGCTTGGCCTGTGCCTCCGCCGGGCGCCGACGGACGGCGAGGCGGTGTACGGCGAGGCGATGGCGGCGGAGGGTGCGAGCCGCAAGCTGTACTCGAACGCGATCAGTTACCTGAAGCTGGGCCCGAGTCAGCGCGAGCGGGCGGAATTGTTTGCGGAAAATTGCATTACGGTTATAAATAAGGGTATCGAGCGCGCCAAGGAGCGGGCGAAGCAGAACCCCGGCGACGCCGGACCCCGGGCCTTGCTTGGCGGCTTGTATCTACGTAAGGCGATTCTTTACAACCAGCTGGGCAAGAACGAGCAGGCCCTGATTGAATTGCGGAACTCCCGAGACGTCCAGAAGAGTATTCTGGATGAAATCGACAAGAACAATACCACCGCCAAGCGGAATCTCAGCGAATGCGAATCGTACTGGGAAGCTTGGGGCGGCAACCGGCGCTAAGGCATAATTATCTGGGATTCACCATGCTGACCATTTCCAAACCCACTATTTTCTCCCCCGACGGCTTGGCGGCGCGCGGCCAGTGCAATCACGATTCGCCCGGCTGGCAGCTCCGCTGGTTTGCGAAGGGGGAAGGGGCGACGGCCATATGGATGGGCGCCTTCAAGACCTGCCGGCATCTCCAGATGAACTGCGCCTCTGCCGCCAACCTCGATGATGCGAGGAAAATGGTCGAGGATCTCCTCAGTTCCAATTCGCCGGGCCAGTTCAATTCCCGTCCCACCGACGCCTACCCCAGTGCGCCGCGGGTCGACAAATCCAGCCTCGCGGCCGACTCCGGAGGAGGCGCCGGTAAAAAAAAGCGCCGCAAGAAGAAACATTAATCAAATGAAGCCGACCGGAGGATTTCCTCCGGTTTTTTTTATCCGAGAAATAAAGCCAGATTGTGGCGGCGCGGTAATTTTACGGTAAAATTAAATCCGGCTGGATTTTTTTGACCGCTGTTTTACCGCTCTTTTCGGAACGCTTTCTAGACCACCTGGAGACAAATATATACGGCAGTGCGACTGCAAGGAGAGTGCCATGGTTACCAACGACATTTCCGACGCCTTCATCGACGACGCCCGCATCGACCGGCTGCTCAAGGCGAACCGCCGTCCCGACGGCGGCAAAATTCGGGCTGTTCTCGCCAAGGCGAAAGCGCTGGGGGGGCTGGATCTCGAGGAGGTGGCTTGTTTGATGCCGGTGTCGGATCCGGAGCTGCTGGGCGAAATGTTCGCCGCCGCCAATTATGTGAAAAATACCATTTACGGCCGCCGGATGGTGATTTTCGCGCCTTTGTACATATCGAACCTTTGCTCCAACGAATGCCTGTACTGCGCTTTCCGGGTCAGGAACAAGGAGGTGGTGCGGCGGGCCTTGACGATGGAGGAAATTGCCAATGAAACGCGGCTCCTGGTGGAACAGGGCCACAAGCGGGTCTTGCTGGTGGCGGGGGAGAGTTACCCGAGCCAGCAGGGGTTCGACTATGTTCTCGAGGCGATTCGCACCATCTACTCGGTGAAGTCGGGTCCGGGTGAAATCCGCCGGGTCAATGCGAATGTGGCGCCTTTGACTTTGGAGCAATTCCAGGCCCTCAAGGAAACCGGCATCGGCACCTACCAGCTGTTCCAGGAAACGTACCACCGGGACACCTACCACCGGGTGCACACCGCCGGCCGCAAAACCGACTTCAACTGGCGGGTGACCGCCTTCGACCGGGCGATGGCGGCGGGGATAAACGACTGCGGTATCGGCGTGTTGTTTGGTCTCTTCAATTGGCAGTACGAGGTGATGGCGATGCTTCTCCATATCCGCCACCTCGAGGATAAGTTCGGGGTGGGTCCCCACACCGTTTCGGTGCCGCGCATTGAACCGGCGGTGGGGTCGGACATGGCGGGCCAGCCGCCGGCGCCGGTGACGGACGTGGATTTCCGGAAGATTGTGGCGATATTGCGGCTGGCGGTTCCCTATACCGGGATAATCATGTCGACCCGGGAGACGGCGAATTTGCGGCAGGAATTGTTCGCCCTGGGGGTGAGCCAGATTTCCGGCGGCAGCCGGACCAATCCCGGCGGTTATTCCGAGGCGGGTTTGCAGGAGGATCGGGAGGCGCAGTTTTCCCTGGGGGATCAGCGCAGTCTCGACGAAGTGATTCGGGCGGTGGCGGAATTGGGCTTGATTCCCTCCTTCTGTACCGGCTGCTACCGTTTGGGGCGGACCGGCCGGGACTTCATGGATTTGGCGAAGCCGGGGGAAATTCGTCACCACTGCGATCCGAACGCCTTTTCCACTTTCGAGGAGTACCTGCTGGATTACGCCAGCCCCGAGACGAAGCGGGTCGGCGAGGCGCTCATCGACGGCGCGGTGAAGGAAATGGAGCCGGAGGATCGGCAGCGGACGGAGTGGATGGTGGCGGAGGTGAGGTCGGGCAAGCGGGATGTCTATTGTTGATTTTTACCGGCGGCGGAAGGCGACAACTTCCGCCGCCCTTTTTGAGGGGAATGAGAGGAGGGCAGAATCCATGACCGGCAAGGAACGGATCAAGGCGGTGCTGGAGGGCAGGCCGGCGGACATCGTCCCCCGGACGCCCATCCTGATGCAGTACGCGGCCGAATTCATCGGTTCTAATTACGGGCGTTTCGCGGCGGATTACCGGGTATTGGTCGAAGCGAACCTGCGCTGTGCCGCCGCCTTCGGCTTCGACCAGGTCAGCGTGATTTCCGACGCCTACCGGGAGACCCAGGGCTTCGGCGGCAGGGTGACCTATGTTGAGAACGGCACTCCCCGCTCTACCCACCCCCTGGCTGACGACCCCGATCTATCACGCTTGGCGAAGCCGGATCCCTTGAAGTCCGAACGCATGCTGGACCGGGTCGAGGCGGTGCGCGCCTACGCCCGCGCGGCGGGTGACTATTCGATTCTCGGTTGGGTCGAGGGCCCGGCGGCGGAAGGGGCGGATTTACGCGGTGTGGAGAATTTCCTGGTCGATTTGCTGGATGAACCGGCCTATGCGGCGGATTTAATGGACCTGGTTTTGGAGAACGGGATTGCCTTCGCCATGGCCCAGATCGAGGCCGGCTGCGACATGGTGGGGATTGGGGACGCCATCGCCAGCCAGATTGGGCCGGATTTGTACCGCGAGTTCGTGCTGCCCCGGGAAGTGAAGCTGGTGCGGGCGATTCAGGGGCAAGGGGTGAAGGTGAAGTTGCACATTTGCGGCGACATTACCCCATTGCTACCAGGCCTGGCGGAAGTGGCGCCGGACGTGCTGGACTGCGACCACATGGTGGATTTGGCGGAAGCCCGGCGGGTGATGCCGAAGGGGACGGTCCTGACCGGCAATTTGGATCCGGTGGCGGCGGTGTTAAGGGGCAAGCCGGAGACGATTCGCGCCGCGGTGCGGGCGGCGTATGCCGTGGCCGGCAACCCTTATTTCGTCAACGCCGGTTGCGAGATTCCCTCCGGTACGCCCCAGGAGAATTTGCGGGCGCTCTGCGAACCGCTGGCTTTTCAGCCGTGAAGAGCCGAGAAGGTCCAATGCCAAACCGCCATTCCTTTTCATGGAAAAGGAACGGATATCCCGGAGGATCCTTACCGAGGCCCGAAGGGCGATTTTTTGGGAATATGGGGTCGGCATATCCCCGGCGTGCAATAGGAGGCCTAACCACCCGCCCTTCCCCGTGACCGGTTAAATTGCACTTGCACGCCTTAAAGAAACCCTTCAGACCCCGCATGGCCGGGATATCCGTTCGGGTAGCGATAGCTTTGGCCAAAGCTCAACCACAAGCTCCGTTATAGCTTTGTTCACGCGCCGCAATAATATTTTCAGAAAAAAATTTCACAATTCAATCGGGCGCATCTCAACTATGTTACGTCAATCCGCATCCAGTTACCCTGGACACCACCCCATACGTCATTCCGGCGCTGCAAACGTTCAACCGGGGGGAAGCGTAACTCGCCGGAATCCAGGCCGCTAAACCGTCGCTGGGTGGTTCCACTAAACACCC
>JAVBRG010000048.1:0-8098 GCA_031548195.1 Planctomycetota bacterium
GGCGTTCGGCAGGGCGTCGGTGCGGTCGACGGTTTGGCAGCCGAGATTCCGGAAAATTTCCCGGCGGGCCGGCAGCGGATCGTAGAGGTGGATTTGTGCGCCGGCAAGGAGGTTTGCCGCCAGGGCTCCCCGCAACAGGGCGTCCGCCATGTTCCCGCCGCCTAGAACGGCGAGGGATTTATCGCGCCAGAGTGAATAAGTCGGCATATTCTTCCTAAGGTCATGCTTAACAGCCCGGTAACAAAGTCCATTGCCGCCGCTTTCGGCTTGCAGGTCCGAAATACTTCGGCCAAAAAAAACGCCAATATGCCCATATTTGCTTATTTTTTTGGCCTCGTCTTTCGAACCTACCAGCCGAAATCGACGACAAGCGACTTTGTTACCGGGCTGTTAAAGACTTCTCTTCACGACCCTTTTCGTCTTGATCTTTTGTTGTATAGTTTCTTCAAGCTCATCGAGTGAAAAGCATTTTTCATTACCTTCATGAATTCTTTTTGAAATGGCATCAGCCTCGTATAACTCAACCAACGAATCGATCCCATTTTCAACCAGTAAGCGAAGATAAAAGGCCTTTGACCTGCCGGTCAATTTGGCAAGTCTGGATAGCTTTTCCTCGACCTCTTCAGGCATTCGAATAGATGTCGGCATTTTTAACCCTTACTATTTCCCAAGGAAATAAATTCCGAAATGCGCAGAATAGTGATGCAGCCTTCATTTCTATTCTATCCCACCTGGACATCCAACCACTTCCCTCCCGAGAAATCCAGAGTAAGAACAAAAATATCGTCATACTCATTGAAACCAATTTTTCGAGATTTGGGCGAATCCTTACCCTGGTTGTTCCAAGCACCAATACGCTCACGCAAAAACCTAATAATTACAAGCTGCTCAGCCAATTCGTGCCTGTCCAGCCATTTTTTTGCAGTCGCTGAAATTGCCATACGCATTAACGAATACCTCCAGCCCCCAACCGACTACAAATACTCCAGGTCAAAACAAACATAGTAGTCAAGAAAGAAGGACTCCATCCCGCTACATGCCATTTGACAATGGGATTATGAATACATGTATCAATCTTTATTGTACCCGATACCCACTCTTTGTCAAATTCACTTTCACCAAACAACCCAAGCTGGAAAACTACCGAAACAGCGCCGTCCCAATCCGTACCAGGGTCGCGCCTTCCTCCACCGCAACTTCGAAATCGCCGGTCATACCCATGGACAAATCCGGCAGCTCCCGGCCGATTCGCCGGGACACCTCCCGCTTCAGTTCGGCCAGGCGGCGGAAATGCGGGCGGGACGCTTCCGGATCCTCGGTCAAGGGAGCCATGGTCATGAGACCATACAACTGCACCTTGCGAAGAGCCGCCGCCTTTTCCGCCAGGGCGGACAAAACCCCGGCGTCCGGCGGCAGGCCGTATTTGCTGTCCTCGCCACTCACATTCACTTCGAAAAGAATCCGCGCCTTCGGGGCGACCCGCCGGTCCAATTGCGGCGGCCGCTTTTCCATTTCCTTTTCCAGCACCTCCAGGAGCTTCTCCGATTCGACGCTGTGAATCAGGGCGTAGCCGCCCGCCAGCGCCTCCGCCGCCTTGTTCCGCTGCAAATGGCCGATGAGATGCCAGCGGGCGTCCGGGCGGTTCAGGGCCTCCTTGTGGGCGAGGCCGTCCCCGACCCGGTTCTCGCCGAAATCCCGCACGCCCAGGCGGTACAATTCCGCCACTTCCCCGGGCCCCACCGTTTTCGTCACCGCCACCAGGGCGACGTCGGATTCCTGCCGGCCCGAGCGCCGGCAGGCGGCCGCAATCCGCTCCCGCACCGATTTAAGGTTTTCTTCAATGCTTGGCATACCTTACGCTCCAAATTTTCAATCGACCCTGGGTTTCTGCATAATCAGGAACCCCTGAAATTCAGCGAAAATGCTTTTTACAAAGTGGCGGTTGGCGGTTTAATCGCCACTTTGCAAAACTCCCGTCAACCCACTTCCAGCATGCGTTTAATCGGGGCCAAAGCCTTGACGGCGGTTGCTTCGGAGACCGTGACCCGCGGCGCCAGGTCCTCCAGGGCCCAGACCATTTTCTCGAGTGAGCACAATTTCATGTTCGGGCAATCGGCGAGTTCCGTCAGGGGGTAAAATGTCTTGTCCGGGTTTTCCTTCCGGAGAGGATGCAGGGCGCCGATTTCCGTGGCGACGATGAATTCCCGCGCCGGATTTTCCCGGCAGTATTTGAGAATCCCGGTGGTGCTGGCCACGTGATCCGCCATGTCCACCAGGGCCGGCCGGCACTCCGGATGCGCGACCAATTTCGCCTCCGGATGTACTGCCCGCATCGCCCGGGCCATCTCGGGGAGCATCCGCTCGTGGGTCGGGCAGAAGCCGTTCCACAGTTCCATGTCGCGGCCGAGTTTGTGCATCACGTAATGTCCGAGGTTACGGTCCGGTACAAACAGGATCTTCCGGTCCCGCGGCAGGGACGCGACGATCTGGACCGCGTTCGCGCTGGTGCAGCAGATGTCCGAAAGCGCCTTGATATCGGCCGACGAATTTACGTAGGTCACCACCAGGGCGTCCGGGTTCGCCTGCCGCCATTCCCGGAGCTGGCGCGGGACAATCATGTTCGCCATCGGGCAGCCGGCGTTTTCGTCCGGGACCAGCACCGTCTTTTCGGGGGAAAGGATCGCCGCCGTTTCCGCCATGAAGTGGACGCCGCAAAAGAGGACCGTCTCCGCTTCCGTGTCCGCCGCCAGGCGGGACAGGCCGAGGCTGTCCCCGACATAATCGGCGGCGTCCTGGATTTCCGGCGGCTGATAGGTGTGGGCGAGGATGACGGCGCGGCGCTGCTCCTTCAGTTCGTGGAGACGCCGGAGCAAATTCGCGTTGCCGGATTGGCCCGTTTTCATTTTTCTTCTCCTTCCCGCTGTTCCGATTTTTCCCGCTCCTGCCGCCATTCCCGCCGAATTCTGGCGCTCTCGCTGGTTCGGGGCGGCGCCCCGGTTTTCTCGTCGCTGAATTCGAGATAATGCCCCCGCGGCAGGGTGATGACGAAACGCGCGCCGGGGTCGGACATGTGTTCGATGCGAATGCGGCCGCGATGTTCCTCGATGGTCCGCTGCACCATGGCGAGTCCGAGACCGCTTCCCTTCGGCTTGGTGGTGTAGAAGAATTCGAAAACCTTTTCCTCGTCGCCGGGGGGTATCCCCACGCCGTTGTCCTGGATGACCAGGCTGATCCCCTCCTCGTCCTCGACCGTCGCCACGATGATGCGGCCCTCGAACTCGTCGTCGGCCAGTTCCCGGGACGTTTCGATCGACTCCCGGGCGTTTTTCAGCAGGTTCAGGACCACATGGGTGAACTGGCTCTTGTCGAGGACCACCGGATACATCCCCTCCGCCAGATTGGTCTCGAGGAGAACCCCCGCCTCCTCCATTTCCGGTTTGGCGAATTCCATGAGTTCGCGGATGAACTGGTTCAGGTCGGTCGGGGTGGGGTCGGACTTCGGCGGCCGGGCGAAGGAGAGGAAGGCGTCCAGCATCCGGGCCAGGGACTTCACCTCGCTGTAGACCCGCCGGCAGCGGCGCTCGAAACGGGGGCGGGTGTCGGGCGGCAGGCGCTCGGAATCCTCGACCAGCATCTGTACCGTGAGGAGAATGGCGTGCAGGGGGGTCTTGATTTCGTGAATCAGCCCCGCCGCCAGGACCCCGACATAGGCCAGGCGTTCCTCGCGGTTTTTATCGTCCTCGTCGTCGCGTTTCCGCTTGGTCATGATGGAATGCCTTCCGGGTCACTTTTTCGGAACGTGCCGGCCGGAGGCGCGCGCCGCCCGGGTGCGGGGGAGCCATTCCTTCAGGGCGCGGAAAGCCTCGTCGGCGCTGTCCACCAGTTTGTAGAGTTCGAGATCGCCGGGGCTGATGTAGCGCTCCTGGGCGAGGACGGTTTTTTCCAGCCATTCGAGCGCGCCCTTCCAGAAGGAGCTTCCCACCAGGATGACGGGGAGGGCGGGGATTTTTCTGGTCTGCACCAGGGTGAGGTGTTCGTACAATTCGTCCAGGGTCCCGAAACCGCCCGGGAAAGTGATAATCGCCTGGGAGTATTTGGAAAACATGACCTTCCGGCAGAAGAAATAACGGAAGGAGAGGAGCGTGCCGATATAGGGGTTCGGATCCTGTTCGAAAGGCAGGTCGATGTTCAGGCCCACCGATTTCCCGCCCGCCTCCTTGGCGCCGCGATTGGCCGCCTCCATGATGCCGGGGCCGCCGCCGGTGATGACCGTGAAGCCGTCGCGGGTAAGCAGGGCGCCCAGTTCCCGGGCCATTTTATAATAGGGGTCCTTCTCCGGCGTACGGGCCGAGCCGAAGATGCTCACCCCCCTCTCGACCTGTGCCATGGCCTCGAAGCCTTCGACAAACTCGGACATGATTCTGAAAATGCGCCACGGGTCCATCTTGCGAAAATCGTCGCCGCTGAAAGTGGTCTCGCCTTCCATCGCTCCCCCTCTGCCCAAAAGGATAAATATTCCGCCCAAGGTTGCCATTCCATGATACGCAAAAATGGCGCCGAGGCAATGCCCGGCGCCATTTTCGGAAATTATCCCGACCGCATATCGCTATGGGGCACATCCAAATATTGCCGTCATGCCCGTAGACGCCGAAGGGCGTGATTGCCGGCATTGGCATCTTTGCGGCGGAACCTTCACGAAGCCGCGTTTTTCGGCGCTTTTTTCGGTTCCGGCAGCTTCTCGACCATTATGGATTTGTAGTCGACGTCGACTTCATTGCAGATGCTGATTAGGTCCTGCAAAGATTTCTCGTGAATCCCCACCCCTTCCTTGTCCACCTTCAGCTTGCTGTCGGTCTCGAGTTCCCCCTGGGTCAGGATGCGGCTCTGGCCTTCGGCCTTGGCACTGGCGCGGATTTCATTGAGGTAACGCGAGAAATGGTCCTCAATCGCCTTCTTGTCCCCGAACATGCCGTAATCAATCGCCATGAACATGTGGCAGCAGCGGTCGACGTTGGGCACTTCGCGGACGTGGTTCGAAGTGTTGCCGCAGGCGAAGACGCCGGTCATCAATTCGACCAGCATCGAGATGGCGTAGCCCTTGTGGCCGGAGTGGGTCATGCCGTAGCCGCCCATGGGGAGAAGACCGCCGTCCAGCTTTTGGGCGCGGATTTTCAGGAAGACGTCGGGGTCGGTGTTGATCTTGCCGTCCGAACCGACCGACCAGCCTTCCGGCAGCATTTGCTTGTTGCGGGAATAAACCTCGATCTTGCCGGCCGGCACCACCGAAGTGGAAATGTCGAAGTGGAACCAGGAAGGGTGCGCTGGCATGGTCACGGCAATCGGGTTCGTGCCCATCATCGCCCGGCGGCCGAAGGTCGGCACCACCATCGCTTCGGAATTGGTCATGCACATGCCCATGAAACGCGCCCGCGCCGCCATCATGGTGTAAAAACCGCCGATGCCGAAGTGGTTCGAGTTACGCACCATCACTATGCCCATGCCGGAGCGTTTGGCCTTGTCCATCGCCATTTGCATGCCCCGCATGGCGGCGGGCTGGCCGAGGCCGTCGTTCGCGTCCAGGACGGCGGAGACCGGCGTTTCCAGTACGACGTTGGTGTCGGCTTTCGGGCGGATACGACCGATTTTCATGCCGTAGATGTACATGCCGATACGGGAAATGCCGTGCGACTCGATGCCCATGCGATCCGCTTCGAGGATGACCTTGGCGCAGTCCTCGGCCTTTTCAGGGGAGGCGCCGTATTGCTCGAAAATGGCCTTGACGAGGTTGCGTAAACTTTGAATCTCGAAGTGTCTGCGCTCTTCCATGGGAAGGTCCTTTATAAAGTGACGTGTTTGTGGTCCTCTGTGTTCTCTGTGCCTCTGTGGTTTAATAAAGCCGGTCCTATTTCCTTGAATCCAGATACCGTTTGACCCCGATCTCATAGAGATTGTTGCCTTCGGCGTCGATAATCACCGTGGCGGGGAAATCCTTCACCGTCAGTTTGCGAATCGCCTCGGAGCCGAGGTCCTCGTAACAGACGATTTCGCAGCCGACGATGCTTTTGGCAATCAGGGCGGCGGCGCCGCCGATGGCGCCGAAGTAGACGGCGCCGTTTTTCTTCATGCTGGCGATGACCTCGGCGGAACGCTTGCCTTTGCCAATCATGCCGCGGAGGCCAAGGTCCAGGAGGCGCGGGGCGTAGGCGTCCATGCGGTAGCTGGTGGTGGGGCCGGCGGAGCCGATGACTTGGCCGGGTTTTTCCGGCGTGGGGCCGACGTAGTAAATCAGGGCGTCCTTGATGTCGATGGGCAGTTTTTCGCCTTTGTCCAGGAGCTCCACCAGCCGCGCGTGGGCGGCGTCGCGGGCGGTGTAAATCACGCCGGAGAAGAGGACGGTGTCGCCGGCCTTGAGCTTCAGGGCCTGGTCTTTGGACAGGGGGGTGTTGAGGGGAATATTATCCATGGCTTCTCGATCCCTTCCTATAGCACGCGCGTAACGTGCCGCGAGACGTGACAGCAGATGTTCACGGCAACGGGCAGGCCGGCAATATGCGTCGGGAAAACTTCCACGTTCACGCCGAGGGCGGTCGTTTCGCCGCCGAAGCCCTGGGGGCCGATGCCCAAGGCGTTTATCCTCTCCAGCAATTCCTTTTCCATGGCGGCATAGAAGGGGTCGGGGTTCGGAGTGGCGACGCTCCGCTGCAAGGCCTTCTTGGCCAGGAGGGCGACCCGGTCGAAGGAGCCGCCGATGCCGACGCCGACGACAATCGGCGGGCAGGGGTTCGGGCCGGCGATTTTCGCCGTCTCGACGACGAAATCCTTGACCCCCTTCTCGCCGGCAGAAGGCGCGAGCATGGCGAGGCGGGACATGTTTTCGGAACCGAAACCTTTCGGGGCGACGGTGATTTTCATTTTGTCGCCGGGGACAATGTCGACATGCAGGAGGGCGGGGGTATTGTCGCCGGTGTTCTTGCGGCGGAGGGGGTCCTTGACCACCGATTTCCTGAGGTAACCTTCGCGGTAGCCCTGACGCACGCCTTCGTCGACGGCGTCCCCCAGGAAGCCGCCGGCGAGGTGGACGTCCTGTCCCAGTTCGACCAAAACGACCGCCATGCCGGTGTCCTGGCAGATGGGCATTTTTTCGTTGTGGGAGATGGCAATGTTTTCGACCAGTTTCTCCATAGTGTCTTTGGCTTGCGGCCACGGTTCGGTTTTACTTTTTTGAGAGATAACTTCCGCTACATCGCATGGCAATTCGAGGTTCGCCTCGATGCACATGTCCTTGACGGCGGCGGTGACGAGGTCTGTGGAAATCTCACGCATTCCGTCCCCTTGCTGACTGGTGTTTATGATAAATCGCCAAATTAAAGAAAGAAATCTCTAAATTTAGGACAGTAAAATACACCGTAGGTTATCGAGATAAGGTTTAGCGACGATTTTCCGGGATTTTTTAGGCTAGCTGTTCCAGTATACCATTTTCCCTTTCTTTGTCAATGGAATCAGTAAAAATATACCGGTAAAGAAATGTCCATAAATGTAATCATTTAAACCAATTGCAGGGTTGAGTAAAATCAGGAACAAAATATTAGTAAAAAAATCTTGAATTCGCACGAGAATCCATTATATTGGACGTATTAGCGGCAAATCTGCAAAAAGACCGAAAAAATCACCCGTTGACGGACGTATCGCATACCATATGCATGCGAGGCGTTTCAATTCATGCTTTGCCGACTCGCTTTGGCGGGTCGGTCCTATCATTACACAGCCTTGTTTTAGCTACAAACAAGGGCGGTAATCGTGTGTTGAAAATAAACATTACCCTATTTACAAGACTGGGGCCAATGTGACAAAAGTCAACTACTATCCGGGATGCACCCTCAAAACCAAAGCCGCGGTCCTTGATACAAACGCCCGCGCCGCCGCCCGCGCCTTGGGGGTTGAACTCGAAGAATTGCCCGAATGGCAATGTTGTGGCGCCGTGTATCCTTTGGCCCGCGACGAAATCGCCACCAAACTCTCCGCCGTGCGGGCCCTGAACGAGGCGAAAACCCGCGGCGGCGTCCTCTTGACCCTGTGTTCGGCCTGCCACCACGTCCTG
>JAVBRG010000189.1:0-26680 GCA_031548195.1 Planctomycetota bacterium
GCATTTTGAGCACTGCTATTTTGCCCTCAATCGAGGCACGAGGAGCGCGCATCCCCTACGGGCTGTAAGCGACGAGTAACGAAGAGTGAGGGCAAAAGAGCGGTGCTCAAAATGTCATAGAATTGTTAGAACCGCTCTAAACATCCCCCCTCCCCACGCGTCATTCCGACGTCCATTTATCCAGGGTCTTGCCCGCGAGGCGGAGCGGCCTATAATGGCATTTGGGCAAAAGCGCCTTTATACCGGTATATTAGAGTTGCCCGCCTATTGAAAACTGTCGAGGCATCACCTTTTTTTCGGGATATTTCCCAAGAGGCATGGGGAATTACCCAGCCAAACCATGGAAAGCAATTCATGACCGCCACCACCGTCAAAAAGATCGACTCCCGCATCAATCAACTGCAGCCCGGCACCCTGCGCCATCAAGTCATGACCGCCCTGAGGCAGTTCCGCGCCTCGTGGGTGGAATTGGGGAAGCTTCTCAACCAGGTCGTATACGGGGGGGACTACAAGGAATGGGGCTACGAGGATTTCGAGGTTTATTGCGCCCGCGAATTGGGTTTGAAAAAACCCACTGTGCAGAAGCTCATGGCCAGCTATAATTATATGAAAAAGTATGAGGGCGATCGCCTGCAGAATTACGAGGAGGAGGAGGACCGCCCTTCCGCCCCGCAAATCCCCGATTTCCAGACGGTGGAATTGCTGGACCGGGTCCGGCAGCGTGATGAAGGTCCGGAGGAAAAAATCAACGACCTGCACCGCCGCGCCTTCGAAGGCGAGGGGGAGGAGCCGGAGTTCAGGCGGGAGTTGCGGCAATGCCTGCGGCCAAGCGTGATGGATGAGGGGGAAAGCGGCGGCGGCCGCAACAGGAAGTCGGAACTGGCGGGGATACTCAAGGCGGCGCGGGAGTTGCGGCGCTGTTTATTGACCACTAACGCGGTGCCGGGCGGCTTGAAGGAACGTTTGGAGCGCTGTCTGGTGGAATTGGAAAGTTTGGAAGATGCTCCGTTTTGAATAACGGTGAGAGGAGAAAGACATGCGAAACCTGGTATCAAGGACAAACGCGTTCAGCCTCGCGCTGGCGTTGATCCTGGCTTACGGAACCCTGACCTGCATCGCCCCGGCCCAAGACGACGACGTAACCTCCTGGGACGGTTCGGCGCCGGGGGTGGTTCTGGGCCGGCATCGCCGCCGCCCGCCGCATCCCCCGTATCCGCCCGCGCCGCCACCGCCGTATGATCCATATAATCCGTACAATCCCTATAATCCTTACAATCCCTACGAGCCCCAGCCGGGCGGCGGTTTCTCGGCTGCCAAGGAAATCAACGTCCAGGGGATCAACGCCTTCAACCGCCATGATTACCGCGAGGCGCTCCGGCTCTACCATATCTCCAAGGATATGGGTTACCCCGCCGCCTTCACCAATATCGGCGTTTGCTATCAGCGCGGCCTGGGCGTTCCGTTGAACTATATGGAAGCGGCGAAGTGGTATTACGAAGCGGAAATGCGCGGACACGCGATCGGGGCGATGTACCTCCAGAACATGGTGGCGGCCGGTTTGGTTCCCCCGCCGGGCCCCCGCCCCTACCCGCACCCCCCGACGCCGGTGCCGAGCTACGCCGCGCCGGGAATGGCGGTACAGAGCGGCGACGTGATTGACGGCCTGATTGACGGCGTGGTCGGGGGGGTTTTTGGCACTGCGCCGGACGGAATGTCCTCCGAAAACCCCTATGAGGGGGGAGGAGCGCTCCTGGGTTCCCCGGCCGGCACCGTCACGGGGGATGCGAGCGGCGGCGCGGCGTTGGACGGAGTGGTTGTTTCGGAGTGAGGCGGCGCTCCGCAGCAATGATTTTGGCGGCGTGGCGCTTGGGGTTCAAGCGCTACGCCGCCAAAATTCGCCTCACATCGTCCCCCCCACTTCCCCTCCCCGGCGCACCCGCAACCGCTTCAGCGCCGCCTCCCGCGTTTCCACTATGGGAAGCATTTTCTCGAAACCGGAATACCTGAACACCTTCGCCATCGCCGGCCGCATGCCGAAGAGGACCAGGCCGCTCCGCGGCGACGCCAGAGCTTTGCCAAATTTGTGTATGGACCTCAGCCCCGCCGAACTCACGAATTCGAGATCGGCCATGTCCACCGCCACCCCCTGAATCCCTCCCGCCAACACCCGCTCCCACGACGCCTCGAACATGCCTATAGAATCGTCGATCAGCCGGCCCGTCAACTTGACGACCGCGAAACCGTTCATCACCGCAAAGGCATCCGCCTGTTCCACCGACAACCCGAATTGACCGCCCGTAGTCATGTTCGCTTTTCCCTTCACGTATGAGCGTTCCGCCGTCTTCCACCCTCAACAGCCCGCCTTCAGCCGACCCATTTCCATAAAGTAACCACATTCTCCCCCCCCGCCCTTTTCCATTCCAGACGATCGGTCAGGCGCCGGGCCAGAAACACCCCCAGGCCGCCGATCGGACGCTCCTCCAAAGGGGCGTTGATATCGGGTTCGGGCAAGTCGAGGGGATTGAATTCCGGTCCGTCGTCAATCACCCGCGCCTCGAACCAACCCGATTGCAATGCCAGCTCCACCGCCATTCGCCCGGCCTTGCCGTGTTCCACCGAATTGTTGAGGAGTTCGTCCAAAGCCACCCCCATTTCGTTCACCACCTGCGCTTTGAGGTGCAGCTCCCCCGCCACCCCCTCCAGCCAGTCCAGCATGTCGCCGGACAGATACGTCTCCGCCGGCCGCCATTCCTTGACCCATTCGCCCATCTGCGTCGTAACCGTATCCTCCCCCTCTCCTCCCAAATAACGAAAAGCCGTCAAAGTCAAATCGTCCGACTGCTCCGCTCCGTCCACATGCCGCGCCACCAGCTGGCGGACCTCCTGCAACGCCGCGGCGCAATCCTCGGGATCATTTTTCAATGCCGCCAATATGGGTTCCTCGCCCAGCTGCTCGTGTCCCGCATTCTCCGCCTCGTTCACCCCGTCCGTGAACAGCACCAGGAGATCCCCCGGCGTAAGATGCCTGGACCGCCCCTGATACACCGCCGACTCCTCCAAACCCAGAGGGAACGCCGGCGGCACCTCTTCCTCCGTCCCCAGCCACACGCACTCCCCGTTCGCCCGCCGGAACGCCTGCGGCGGATGCCCGGCGCTGGCATAATACATCATACCCGCCGGCAATTCCACCACCACGCAAAACATGGTTATAAAATACCACGACGGGTTTTCGCGGGCCAGCTCCCGGTTCAGGGCGGCGAGGATTTCCTCCGGCAACCGGTGTTCGGTCAACAAATGCCGCCACAGGGAAATGGTCCTGGCCATGAACAGGGCCGACGGCATGCCCTTGCCGGACACGTCGCCAATCACCAGGTACAGCCGCCCCTCCTCCTTGTCCAACTGCACGTCGTAAAGGTCGCCCCCCACCTCGCGTGCCGGCTCGAACTTGGCGGCGACGTCGAAACGGCGTTCCTTGGGCAATTCCGCCGGTAAAAAGGAATGTTGAATGGTGTTCGCGATGCGCAGTTCCGATTCAATCCTTTCCCTTGCCGCCGCCGCCTGCTGGAGATTGTCCATATAACGTTTCAATTCGCCCCGCATCGAGGCGAAATGCCGGGTCAGGTCCGCCACTTCGTCGCCGCCGTGCGCCACCGGCAAGGGATGGTCGAGGTTTCCGTGGATCATTTCCTTGGTGGCCAGGGTGAGCCGGCGGAGGGGTTTCGTGATCGACTCCGCAATCATCAATCCGGCCGCCAATAAAAGGAGCAGCCCCAGAATGCCGATTTCCACTTCGGCGATGACCAGGGAATGCGTCTCCTTCTGGGCCTCGCCCTGCGACAAAATGGCGATCATCGTCCAGCCCGTGGAGGGAACCGGCCGGTGCGCCACCCAGGCGGCCGTCTTCGCACCAAACAGGCCCTCGACCTGGGTGATCCCCGATTCGTGGTTCTGGAGCTCCCGCGCCCAAGCCGCGATGTCCGGGTTATGGTGGCTGGCGGCCAGGCTGAAGAGCGTTTCCGACATCACCCAGCGCCCGTCGGGATGGGCGATCACCGTGCCGAAGCGGGAGACCAGGAAGGCGTAATCGTTGTCCCGCAGAGGGAGGTTCCGGAGCGAGTCGTCCAGCCAATCCAGGGTAATGTCCCCGGTTTGCACCCCGTCCGCCTTGCCGTCCGCCGCCCCCCCGCCCGCCCCGGCGCCGCCGAAGCGGAAGGGGACGGAGTAGGTCACCACCACCTTTTCGCACCCCCCTTCGTCGAAGGCCGGTTCACCCCACATCGGCCGGTCCAGTTCCCGCGGGACCAGGTACCAGTCCTGAATCGGATAACGGTAGGCGTCGGTGGCCAGATTCACTTCGGCCAGCTCCGTTTCGGGTGGGTTCGCTTCGGGTGAGCCATCCCCCGCCGGATTGGCCTTGCCGGAATCGGCCCTGAACAGATCGGGGGCGGCTGATGGCGGTTCGGGGTAATTCTGTTCCGACAATCCCTTTCCGGACGGATTCTTGGCAGCCGGTTCGGTCCCGGCCGGTTCCGCCGTCTCATTTCGGTGCAGGTAGGGGGAGTAGCCACGCGAAAAACCCGGCACCGAGGGGTCGATGGCGATGGTGGCGCCGTAGAGTTCGGGACTCGAGGCGAGGAGCCGCCTGAGGCGTCGGAACGCTTCGCCGTAAGGGTTTCCCGCCGTGACCCGGCGGAGATAGGCGCGGTTGATGGAATTCTCCACCGCCGCGATTTCCACCGAACGCGCCGCGACCGTAAGCCGTGCGTCGATGGCGGCGGCGGCGTGGGCGGCCATCTCCCCGGCCCGGTCCTTCAGGGCGTTACTGAGGGCGCGCCGGGCGAAGGAGGCGTTATGCATGATGACGGCGCAGAGGATCAGACCCGAGGCGAGCATGATGAGAATCAACAGCCGCCAGCGTAACGACATGCCCTGCTGCCCTGGGGTTTTCATCTTGCCGTCTCCATGGTGAAGTCTTCGTAACTGGGGAGGGTGCGGTCGACCGCTGCCGGCTCGGCCGTTTCCGCATTTTCTTCCGGCGGATGGCTGCCGTCGTTCTCCGGGGTGTCGGCTTCGCCGGTGAGATGGGGGATGGGGATGAAGTAATCCTCGTTTTCCAAATCGGCGATGGCGGCGGCGATACGTTGGTAATCGTCCCGATCCAGGCGTCCCGGCTGCCAGTCCCGGTGACCTTTGGGCCAGATGGTGGGGAGGATGGTTTTAAGCATGTATTCCTGATGCACCCGGCTGGTGGGGATATGGCTGGCGTTGACCCACCACATGACGGCGTCGAGGGCGTCCTTGAACCGGTCGTCGGCCTGCTTCCAGCCGGCCAGGGTGGCTTCGGCCATGGCCCGGCACAGGTCGGGGCGGGATTTGGCGAATTCCTCGGTGACGTAGAGGCCGTCCTCGACCAGATCGATGCCGTAATCGAAGAAGCGGTAAACGCTGAGGTTTTCCGGTTTTATACCCTGCATGAGCAGGGCGTGGGTTTCGTTGTATTCCATGGCGGCGCAGGCGGCGACGGCGCGATTGAGGAAAAGGGCCTGGGAATAGCCTTGGGGGAGAATGGCGGGTTTGATGGCGAATTTTTTGAAAAAGGCGTTGAAGGAGGGGCGATAGATGTCAATCCACAGGCTTATTCGGCGTTGATCGAAGTCGCCGGGGGAGGCGATGTTCGCGTCTTTCCAGGCCACGAGGGCGAGATTGGAGCGTTGGATTATTTGCGAGACCAGGCGCACCGGTGCGCCGAAACGGCGAATGCCGATGGCGGAGTCGGGGGGGCAGACCACGAATTCGGCGACGCGGTTGTAAATGAGGGCCGAGAGCTGATCGCTCGGTTGGGAGTGGATGATTTCCACTTCGAGGCCGCGCTTGGCATATTCGCCTTCCTTGAGGGCGAGGTAATAGCCGGCGAATTGGGCTTGGGGGGCCCAGGGAAGCAGCAGGCGCACCTGCACGGGTTCGGGTACGGGGGCGGCCGGGGCGGAGTCGGCGGCGGCGGCGGCGCAGCCGCTCGAGTGGGTTATGCCGAAGTCGGGACTTGAACGAGCCGGGCCGGCGATCCGGCAAGGAAAGAGGCAAAAAAACAGACATATGGTCCGGAGAAGTGGTGTAGGCCGCATGCGGAGTCTCCGTGGTGATGGTGGTAACTGTGCCAATTGTAACTGTGCCAATTGTAACTTTGCCAACTGCAACTTTGCCAACTTAAAGTATACTGTTATCGTACTGTATGCGAATCCGTGAACGCTGACAAACGATTTTTGCAAAATGACTGTGAACGATTCAATCGCCACTTTGCGCAGCTCCATTTCTCAATTTGCTTGTAATAGTGCATCAGGCCATTTATAGTATACGCTAGTATTAAAATTGGCTTTGGCGTCATACCGCCGGGGAAGGAGTGAAAGGCAAACATGACCTCGGAAAAAGATAGTTCCAGCCGCGTCTACCCCCTGGTGCGCGAGGACTTCCATATCCTCGACAGCCTGCCTATCGGCTGCGGCGTTTTGGATGCGAAGGGGAGGCTGATATACTGCAACCGCGCCTTGCAGCACTGCTTGCGGCTGCCGGAAAAAAACGCCAACATCTTCGCCATATCCCCGTTGTTCCAGCCCAATGGGAAAAAATCCGTCGACATGGCCAGGGAGTTCATCGAACAAGCCTTTACCGCCGGTTCCGCCAGCTTCGAATGGACCCATGTCACCGGCGACGGCGAAGAGAAGGGATGCAGCATCTCCCTGGTCCGGCATCATAACCGCACCGAGCCTCTCGTCATCGCCTGCGTGCTGTTCATGGATCAGCTTGAAGCCCTGGTGAACATCGATAACGACAACCGGGATCACTTCGGGGTGATGCTGAATTCCTCCCCGCTCTGCTGCCATTACCGCGACATCAATCTCAAGCTCGTCGACTGCAACCAAAAGGCGATCGAACTGTTCGGCTATGCCTCGAAGGAGGATTACCTTAACTATTTCGACACCAGGGAACCGCTCTATCAACCCGACGGCTCCCTCTCCGAATCGCGCGCCAACGAACTCCGGCAGGAAGCCCTCGAAAGCGGCTACCTGAAATTCGAATGGGTGCACCAGCACCTTAACGGCGAACCCATTCCCTGCGAAGACACCATGATTCGCATCGAACACGCCGGGAAGACGATTCTCCTCGCCTACATCCGCGATCTCCGGGCGGAGAAGGCCATCCAGTACGAATCCGACGAACTGGTGCGGATCATGCTGGACGCGACCCCTCTCGGCTGCAACGTCATGGATGCGGAATTGCGTCTTTTGGATTGCAACCAGGAGGCGCTGAAACTTTTCGGTATACCCACGAAGGACGAGTATTTCCGCTGTTTCGCCAAATTATCGCCCAAACACCAGCCCGACGGCTCCACTTCCGAGGAGAAGTCCCGGCAAATGTTCGATCTGGCCCGCCAATCCGGCCGGCTGAAATTGGAGTGGATGCACCAAACCGTCAACCGTGAACTCATACCCTGTGAAGTGACCATCGTCAGCATGATGCGGCGCGGGGAATTGATCTACACCAGTTATATCCGCGATCTGAGGGAACTCCGGCACACCATGTCCCTGCTCAGGGCGCTGGAGGGGAAGGTTTACATCGACTCCCTTACCGGCATCCACAACCGCCGTTTCCTGTTTGAAGTCGGCGCCCGCGAGTTCGACAAGGCCCGCCGGGTGAAGGGCGAACTGTCCTGCATCGTCTTCGACATCGACTTTTTCAAGCGCGTCAACGACACCTACGGACACCTCACCGGCGACCAGGTCCTGAAGCATCTCGCCCAAACCGTCACCGACGTGATCCGCTGCGGCAGCATCTTCGCCCGCTACGGCGGCGAGGAGTTCGTCATCCTCCTGCCCGACACCCCCAAGACAGTCGCCGCGACGGTGGCGGAACGGGTGCGGCAAGTGGTGATGCAAAAGGAAGTGGTGTGCGACAACAATATTCTCGGGGTGACCATCAGCAGCGGCGTGGCGGGGATGACCGAGGATACGAAAGATCTGGAGAGTTTATTGAACGCCGCCGACGAGGCTATGTACCGGGCCAAAGCGAGCGGCAGAAACAACACCCGGGTGTGGGGGATGTGACGGCCGGCGAAAATTTTTCGAAACCGAAAAATGGTTTCACTTTTTCGGCAAGATAAACTACAATTTTTGCGGATATTTTTCCCGCTGCAA
The DNA here is from genome assembly GCA_031548195.1 of Planctomycetota bacterium. Classification (GTDB taxonomy): domain Bacteria; phylum Planctomycetota; class SZUA-567; order SZUA-567; family SZUA-567; genus JAJBSZ01. The sequence goes on from JAVBRG010000189.1 coordinate 8,190, forward strand.
GCGGCGGAAATCGCTACCAATAACCTGCTGGAGGATCATATGCGTCTACTCACCCGAGCCGACTTCGACGGACTGGCCTGCGGCGCCCTCCTGAAGGAGCTTGGCGTCATCGATTCCTGGAAATTCGTCCATCCCAAGGACATGCAGGACGGCAAGGAAACGGTCGGTCCCGATGACGTTCTCGCCAACGTGCCCTACGACCCCCGCTGCAAATTGTGGTTCGACCACCACGTCTCCGAGCACCAGCGTCTCGGGGACATCAAGTTCGAGGGGGAGAGCCGTCCCGCCGATTCCGCCGCCCGGGTCATCTACGATTATTACGGCGGCGAATCCCGCCTGCCCCATTTCAAGGAAATGGTCAAATACGTCGACAAGGTCGACGCCGCCAAACTTACCATCGACGAAATCCAGAATCCGACCGGCTGGATTCTACTCGGCTTCATCATGGATCCCCGCACCGGCCTCGGCCGTTTCCGCCAGTTCCGCATCTCCAATTACCAGCTCATGGAAGTCCTCATCGACGCCTGCCGCACCCAGAATGTCGAAGAAATCCTCGAAAATCCCGACGTCAAGGAACGGGTCGAAAAGTACCGTGAACAGTCGGCCCTGTTCGTCGATATGCTTAAACGGGTCAGCCGCGCCGACGGCAACGTCATCATTTCCGATCTCCGTAACGTCGACCCGATTTACACCGGAAACCGTTTCATGGTTTACAGCATGTTCCCGGAGCAGAACATTTCCCTGTGGATTGTCGACGGCCGGGCCAAGCAAAACTGCCCCATCGCCTGCGGCCACTCGGTGATCAACCGATCCTCGAAGACGAACGTCGGCGCTTTGATGCTGAAGTATGGCGGCGGCGGCCACCCCCAGGTGGGCACCTGCCAGGTACCCTACGACGACGCGGACCAGGTGATTGGCGAATTGGTGGCGAAGATGAAGGCGGACGGATAGTAGGAGTTTTGCACATCGGTTTGGGTGCACGTTATCGGGGGGGAAGGCTTATCAAGCCTTCCCCCCCACGTATTTCATAATACCAATATGCGTTCGGTATATACCGAACGCCGCCTGTCAAAAGTTTCAGTTATAATTCGCCATCAGGATCGCGTCCCGCCAGCGGGTCAAATCGGTGTTGATTTCGTTCACCAGTTCCAGCGAGGTATTGGCCGGGTGGGTTATCGACACTTGAATGTAGGACCCGGGCAAGGTCAGGATGGCGGTGGCGCGGTAGCGGATTTCCTCGACTCCGTGGAAGTCGACGGTTTTTTCGAATTGGGCGTAGCAGAAGGAATTGTCCTTGATGGAAAAGGGGGCGAGGTTCCACTTGTACTCGACCGAATCCGCCTGTCCCGGCGCCGCCCCGGGGGGATAGACGCTCGCGATGCGCCAGCAGGGGTCGACCATGATTTGGTAGGCGGAGAGGAGGGTTTTCAGGTTGTCGGTGGCGGTCCGCACATGGCGGATGGAGGCGAGGACCCGGCGGCGGATGAGGGGCTCCTGCCCGGGCGTGGCGAGGTCGATTTTCCGGAATACGGCGAGACTCGAGACCAGGTCCTTTTCGGAAGGTTTGGCGGGGGTGACCAGATCGGGGCAATTGGTCGGAGTGGTGGCGGGGACGGCCGGGGGACAGTCGGTGGTGACGGCGACCGCTTCCGAAGCATTGGGGGAAGCGGGCGGGGTGATGGGCGGCAGGGTGCCGCCGCAGCCGAGTCCCAGAAGCGAGGGGTCGCTGCATATGGCCGAGACGGAGACTTCGTCGGAGGCGTAGCCGAGGGGAATGGGAATGTAGACAAGGTAATCGCCGACCCGGAAGGGCATGGCGTTGTCGTGGAGGGCGAGGCGGACGCGTTCTTTTTCCAGGAGCTCGTCGCGGAGCGCCGGGGGGATGACTTCGTCCCGGCCGATCCGGGTGGCGCGTTCGCGCACTTGGGCGACGTCGCGGCAGCGGGCGAAGAAGCGGCGGTGGCGGTCGCGGGCTTTGGGTTGAAGGTAGAGGAGGAGAAAGTCGTCCCGTTGCTCCATGGGGAGGGCGTAGAGGGCGTTGGTGACCGCGGCGGTATTACCGTTGAATTTATCGCGGGCAAGCGGGGTGAGGTCTTCGTAGAGGATTCCCGGCAGGTTGATGTAGCCGTTGACCGGCAGGCAGGTGAGTTCGTCGTCAGGCGGGCAGCAGTCCTCGGCCGGGGCGATTGGGGCGGCGGCGAGGGTCAGGGCGGCACAGGCGCAGGCCAGGAACAGACGGGGGTGGTTTTTCATGGCGGTTTTTATCCAATGGTTTTCCGTGATGGCAACGAATGGAGGGGCAACAAGGATTTGTCCTGGTTCCCCATTCATCTTATCGTCCGTTTCCCCTCCCCGGTCGCAATGTGTTTCCCTTTGGCATCCGGTTTGCAAAACATGCCGGAGGGTAATAGTTTTCTGGGGGAATTTACCGCTTCATGTCGTAGTCGAGGAGTGTGAAAATGTACGTTCAAGCGCGAGGCGCCGGAATATTATTGGTTGCGGTTGCTTATTTTGCCGTCGGATTTTTGCCGAAAGGGGAATTTTTTTCCGGTTCGGCCGGGGCGGTCGACTATTGGACGGCGGCCAGTAATCCGGCGATTAGCACCAATAACGATTGTGGACAAGTGGCGGTGGTGAGCGGCAAGGTGCAGATTCGCCGTTCATTCCAGTCGGACACGGATACGGCGTTGCCGCTGGGTTTGGCGGACCGCATCCATTCGGGGGACATCCTGGAGGTTCCGGCCGGGTCCAGGGTGGAGTGGACCAGCGGGTACAATCTGGTGGCGGTGGCGGGGGGGAATTCGCGGGTGCGCTTCAACGGTTTAAGAAACTTCGTCGACTCTGACGGTAAACCCGCCATGCGTTTGGATTTAACCTTGTTAAACGGCGAGTTGCGGGTGCAGGTCCGCTTGAACCTCGACCAGCCGGAGTCGGTGTTGACAAGCCTGACCGGGTCGGAGGTCCTGATGAAACGGGGCGATGTGTGTCTGGTTGAAACGGGGCAATGGCGTTGCGGGGTATTGTCAGGGGAAGGCTGGGGACGGTTGATCCGGGGGACGACGATTGGGGAACCGTTTACGATTGCGGCGGGTAATTTAGTGGGCACGGCCGGCAACAATGAATTAACTGGCAAGGATATTGCAGCAATCAAAGCGAGGTTGCCCTTCTCCTTCGAACTGGAGCGTCTGGCCAAGCCGCCGGAGCCGTCGATGGGGGGTGAACTGGAAGCGCCCTGAGACCGCGACCTTTGCCGGTATTTCGGGACCTTCGTGTCGATGCGGTTCAATCAATTTTCGTTATGCTTGGTGTGAATGAAAGGGGATATCGTGGCCAATAACTTTAGCGGCGACACATTGGCTTCCCTGGTCTCGCTGGTCGGCCCCGGCGCCCGCGACGCCGCCACGGGGGGCACGACGGCGGCGGACAACCGCAAGTTAAAGAATTACGTCAACAAGACGACCTCGCGGAAGACCGGTTTCAACGGTTTCCTGAATTCCTTCCTGGGCTCCGACTCCGCCGCCAGGACCGGCATCGCCAATGGCGGGAAAATCAAGGGTGGCAAAGCCCTTAACGGCATGTCCTCCGGCCAGAAGCAGTCCTTGAAGAACAGTATCGACAAGACGGTGGAGGACGCCGACGCCGACGCCGAGGCGGAAGAGGAAGCGGAGGTCAAGGAAGCGGCGGAGGAGGCGGCGCGGATTCTTTGGGAACTCCTGTACGGCACGGGGCTTCTGGGTGAAGCGGGCCAGGCCGGCGGCGGCGCGGCCGGGGCGGGCTGGAGCGCGATGTTTGGCGGCGCCGGCGGAGCCATGCAGGACGCGGTGGCGACTTCGAACACCAGCGCGGAAATGAACATGTCGGGGCTGCTGGCGTCGTTGGACGACCTGCTGGACGGCATGCCCAGAAGCGCCCTGGTGGAAGCGCTGGAACGGACGCATCCGAATTGGGGAGTGATGTCGGGGCAGGAATTGTTTGAACAGATCGCGGCGGAATTGAATGCGGAAGTGATTTCCGTGAACGCGGTCGGCGGCGACAAGCTGTTGTCACTGTTGAGCGGGGGAACGCTGGCGGCTCGCCCGGATGCGGCAAATATTGCCGGCAAGGAAGTCCTTTTCACCGGCGAAAGTGAAGAGTGGGACAGCAATACCGGGGCGGTTGCCGTAAAAAATGGCGAATTCTTAACATCGTCTTTTGCAGGAGGTTCCGAGGGTGAAGGCGATTCTGCGGACGATTTAGCGGACGTCCTTATAAATATGGAAAGCGGCTTGCAAACCAAATCTTCGAAAAGCCTGAACCGGGGCGATGCGAATGAACTGCTCCACGCCGGCAAGCATGACCACCACCATGGTTCCTACGCCTCCTTCTGGCAGGAACATATGGCTGGAAAAACCGGGGAAGCGTCGGCCAAGGCCGGCGTCGGCATGTCCAGCATGCTCGACCAAATCGACAATATCGAGCGCCTCGCCGAAGCCATGAAGATGTCGAACCGTAACGGGGTCAAGAACCTCACCCTGCAGCTCTCCCCGCCGGAACTCGGCAAGGTGATGCTGCGGGTGGAAGCGAAGGACGGCGTGGTCTCGGCCTACCTCAGGGTGGAAAAACCGGAAGCGGCCAGCCAGCTCAGCCTTAATCTGGCGTCACTAAGGGAAAACCTCAAGGCCCAGGGCATCGAACTCGCCACCGTGGACATTCAGCAGCGGGGGCAGAACGAAGCGCTCGGCGACTTTTCGGGACAACGCCAACAGCACCGCGCCACGCCGGGCCCGGTCAGCCGCCGGAATTCGGACCGGGTGACCTTGGACCCGCCGGAACCGGCCGGTCCCGGCGACAGTTCGGACAGCGGCTTAAATTTGTTGGCTTGAATAACCGCGCAATAACTGAAAAATCCCCGACCACATCTCTGTAAACGAGAGGAGCAAGTCATGTCAGCCGGAATCAGCACGGGTATAAACACCTCGACCGTTTATCAGCGGCAGCAGGCGGAGAAGGCGGAAGCGGCGTCGGGGAAGGTCACCCACCAGTCGTTTTTGAAATTGCTGACCACGCAACTCTGCAATCAGGACCCCCTGAGTCCGATGGAGGACATCGACTTCACCGGGCAATTGGCACAGCTCCAGGCCCTGGATGAACAGATGGAAATGACCAAGACCATGACCGGCATGCGGGTCGACAGCCAGTTGCAGGCCGGCACCAACATGATTGGGAAATTCATCTCGGGGACCGACACCGCCGGCAATGCCGCCAGCGGCCTCGTCACCCGGACCGTGCAGAATTCCGACGGCGTTTTTGTCGAACTCGCCAACAAGCAGCAGGTCCTGGTCGGCGACGTCAACAATATTTGGAACGACGCCACCAGCATGTACAACGACATGGCCGGCTCCTCGAACGTCATCGGCATGTGGGTCGAGGCCGGTCTCGACGCGAACTCGCAGCCGATTCACGGCATTGTCGAGAAAATCACCGTCGAAGGCGGTTCGGTGATGCTCAACCTCTACGGCGGCAAGAAAGTCGGCTGGGATAAGGTCACCGAACTCCGCGCCGCCACCGAGGACGAACTCTGGTACACCCTGCCGGATGAAGTGCGCGAAAAAGTGGAAAAATCCCAGAAGATGATCGGCAAAGTCGTCACCGGTAAGGATGAATCCGGAAACGAGATCAGCGGCATGGTCGCCGAGGCGAACCTGAACGGCTCGAAAGTGCAGCTCACCCTCTTCAGCGGCGCCGTACTCGACATCGATTCCATCAAGGGTGAAGCCAAGGATCCCAGCGCCGACGATTTGGCCGCTAACCTGAAAGGCCTCTGGGTGGCCGGCCTCGACGAGGACGGCTCGGATCTCGCCGGCATCATCACCGGCGCCGGCCAGGATGACGCGGGGATGTATTTCGTTCTGGACAATGGCAAAACGCTCTACTACGACACCGTCTCGGAATTGCGCAAGGCGACGGATGCGGAACGGGCGCGTCTCAACGGCAATGCTTCCGGCGACGATGTCGCCGGTCACGAGGAGGACAGCGATGAAGAGGAATTGGCGGCGGTCGATACTGAATCTAATCTTGGGTAGGGTCTGGACACGGGGCAGCTGGCGCTGGGAACTTCTCATGAAGGAAACGGGCTGGTGAGCCGGAAAATACTATCCGCCGGGGCTTGACGCGAGTCGAGCCCCGGCTTTTTTGTTTCTTCCAGACAGGTTTTTGACGGATTACGGGGACATCAACGCTTGCGACGCCGGAATGACGTGTGGAGAGGAGTCAGGCGTAACAAGGATGCGGATTGACGTAGAAGAGTTGAGATGCGCCCTGACAGGGCTCGGATACACGTGCCAAAAACGTTGTTAATCCCTCCACCAAAAATGAAAGTTTGTTTTAACACCCCGCCCTCAGAACCCATACCCCACCATGACCGACCCGGAGAAGGAGATTTTATTGTCGGCGTCGGTGCTTAAGCCGCCCTCGACCCGGGCGTCCCAGCCTCGGCCGGTGTCGGGGCACTGCTGCCAAATGCCGCCCAGCTTCAGGTTGACGGCGTGGCCGTTGGTCTTGATGCGGTTGACCGGAATGCCGTTCAGGAGCGACTCGATGCGGCCGTCCGGTTGGTATTCGAAAGCGGCGTCGGCGTAGGCGGTGAGGTTCTTGGCGAGGTTGTAGGAGTAACGGGCGCCGATTTGGAAGCGGGCGGAATTGACCTGATCGAAATGGAGGTCCTCGCCGGTCATGGGGAAGATGCTGCTGCCTTCGGCGCTGCGGGAGACGGTGTTGTCCTCGCCTTCGTAGGCCCAGAGGAAGCGGCCGTAGGGACGGATACTCGACTTGCAGGTGAGGTCGAAGGTCTGCGAAATTCCGAAGTGGCCGCCGACGTACCAAGTGGAGGAGTCGTAACCGACCGAACCGGAGTTGGTGGCGAGATCGGAACGGACCCGGCCGGCGCGGAAGCTGGCGTCGAGGCCGAAGCCGTTTTTCCAGAGGAGTCCGGCGAAAAGGCCGCCGCCGATGGTGTCGGCTTTGCCGTCGCCCCGAAGCTGGAAGCCATTATAGTTGTCTTCGGAGTAGTAGTTCCCCCGGGCGGCGTCGAAGAAGGCGCCGAATTGGAAAGAGCCCCAAGAGGTGGGACGGGCGTGCTTGATGCCGGCCAGGCCATAGGCGGAACGCATGGAGATGGTGCAATCGGGGTGCACGATGTCGTAGAAGAAGCCGGGATTAAGGAAGGTGGTGGTTTCCGGGTTGTCGATGGCTTTGAGGAGTTCGGCGATATTGATGACTTCGTTCTGGCCGTTTTCGATCAGGACGAGGCGGCTGACGTTGGAAAGATTGTTGATGACGCCTTTCCCGGTGTCGATGTCGAGGCATTTGGCGATGATTTGCTTGATGTCGTCGGTTGAGGTGCCGTCGGCGCTGATGGTTTTGTTAAGGATGTGGAAATAGAGGTCGGTGGCGCCGAAGGAGCCGGTGATGGCGCCTTCCTTGATGTCGCCGGCGGTGTGGTTAATCAGGACGATTTCGTCGTCGGGGGCAAATTTGCTCAGAAGGGTTTGCACAGCCCCGGGGCTGCCGGCGCCCATGAGGATTTTGGTGTGATTGCTGACGAAAATCGGTTCGGCCAAGGCGGTCAGCATCACGTCGCCGGGGCGGTTGAATTCCTCGATTTGGAAATAGGCGCTGTTGCCGGGGTTGGCGTTGTTGTAATAAATCGGGCTGTTGAAATAGTTGTCTTTGCCCGAGACTTGCAGATTGCCCGCGAGGGTGACCCCGGCCATCTTGGGAGTGGGATCACCGCCGGTGAAGGCGAGATTGAAACCATGGCCACCGGCGAAATACATGTCGCGGAGACGGGCGTAATCGTTGGCGCCAAAATTATCGCTCACCTTAACATTCATGTCCATGGCGCGCATGTTCAGGCCGGCGACGTCGGCCTTGACGAGACCGGCATCATATGTTATACCGTCGCCTTTTTTGATGCTCAGAATCGGCGTTTGCAGCATGCCGACGTTGAATCTCACATCGCCGCCGTAGTTGCGGATTTCATTGCGATTGCGATCAGGAAAAATTTCTTGATGTCCATTAATTCCACTGGCTATATAGACGCCGCCGTTAGCTGAGGAGCCGTCAAAGTAGAGGTCGTTGATCTCCAGGCCGGCATTACCGCCTCTGCCGCCACGTGAAGGAGGGGATGTCTCATAGTCACCAGTACCAGTACCAGTACCAGTACCAGTGCCACCAGTATCACTATCACCGTCATCATAACTAAAGTTAATTCCACCCGTATCATTTCCCCCATTACCGCTCTTGATCTCTATCTGTTCTTTGAAAAATAAATTGTTAATAGAAAAATAAGCGTTTCCCGCATCGCCGCCATAACCACCGCCAGCAAATCCACTACTACTTCCAGACTCAATATATATACTTGAACCGGCATTGCCACCGCTTCCTCCGGAGATTCTCAGACTTTGGCCTTCCGGCATGTATGCGGTCCCATGAGTTACATAGCCGGCCGATCCACCGCCACCCCCGCCACCACCTGGTAAATGCAATTCAAGCCACCTACCCCAATACCCCCCACTCTGGTGTCCCGTCCCGCCATCTACAATCTGTTGAGTAACTAATGACATAGCCTCATGACCGTTTTCACCGCGGTTTAAACCGTACCGAAAAAATTCAAACCGGGCAAAATATTCGGAGTCACTATCAGGTACCCAACCAATACTCACCCCGCCTTTGCCGCCTGTAGAATAAAATTTGCCAATCAAAGCCTGTTCCGATTGTTCACTCGAAAAAGTAACCACTCCGTTGCCACCGTTTCCTCCCGGGAAACACGATGTTTTAGCTATACCTACATAATGATCACCAGATTTCCACGCCCTCCCCCCATCCCCCCCATTTCCGGCACTGACCACCTGCCATTCCATAGCCGTTACGGTCATATTCCCGCTAGTCACGACGAAAACCCCCAGCAGACAACCCAGCAACTTCAGCGTCAGGACAACCCGCCAATCCCCGTTTTTGGACCTAGGCTTAAACATCGTTCCTTCTCCTCCCCTGGATTGTGCGTTGCCACGTTTCCACGCTTTCGGCGACAAGCAAATTGAAATCGGCAACATTAGAGACAGTGGACTTTTCGAAGAAATCGAGCAGCGGTTGGCTCGATTTTTTCGAAAAGTCCACTGACGCTCTCTATACGTTTATTACCAACTTTACTATAATAACACAATAATAATATTCCCAATTACTGCGATTTCGGCGCATTATTCGGATATCGAACAACAGGAAGCAAAGGCAAAACGCCACGGGCGCATCTCCACGCTGTTACGTCAATTCAAACCGCCGAATGCCGATTGGTGGTTTCATCGCCACTTTGCAAAACTTCAGTTCCGACTGAGCTGACGAAGTATGACGGGACGAGACGCGTTTTCACAATTTCAATAAGCGTTCGGTATAACTAAACCTTACGAAAGTCTACCGATATGCCGGCAATCAAGGTATCAACCAAGAACAGAAAAAAAAATCCCCCAAAAAATGCATCCCAAGCCAGGAAGGCACTTGCCGCCGCTGTTAAGGGCAAGTACGCCTGGGTACCTTACTCTTCCGAGGATTTCAATCGTGATAAGCGGCGGGAAATAGCCCTTGAGGATAGGGCATGAAATATGTTCTCGATGCTAGCGCCGCCATTGCGTATCTTCGAGGCGAACCTGGTGCGGATCGGGTGGAAACGTTGCTTAATAGCTGGACTTTTGCAAAATCACCATTCAAACCGCCGAATGGCGATTTTGTAAAATCAAAAACCCTTGAAATTCGAGCAAAAACGATTTTTGCAAAGTGGCGATTGGCGGTTTAATCGCCACTTTGCAAAAGTTCAGTTAATAGCGCATCGGTGAATATCACTATACATGCGGTGAATCTTCTGGAGGTGTATTATAAAATGGCTTCGTACGGCGGCGAATCAACTGCTTCTTCCGCAATGGATGATCTTGCCGAGCTTGGTGTGAGGATCTGTGAAAAATTTGATGAACCACTACGCAATCGATCCGGTTTTTTTAAGATCCGTTATCCATTTCTATCCCTGGCAGATAGTGTGTGTATAGCCCTTAGCCGCGTATACCCATGCGATCGTCGTCACAACCGACAGACCTTTTTCCAATGTTGGCGATGGCGTGAAAATAGATCTCATCCGTCGTTAAATTAGGAATATAATCCTATGTCTTTACCAACATTCCACCCAGTTCCCCGGCTGTTTCGCCGGCTTGTCACCTTGGCCCTGGCTAGCGCTTTCTTGGCCTTCAACATTACCACCGCCCACACTCAAGACCCCGCCCCGCCCGGCTCCGCCTGGCTGGTCGATTGGGACTTCGAAAACGGCTGGGCGGACGCCGCCCGGCTGGAACCCTGTCTCGACACGGTGCAGGTCTTCGCCGCCTATTTTGATCACGAAGGCAGGCTGGTACTCCCCGAGCCCATCCGCAAATGGCTGGACAGTCCCACGGCGGCGGATTATCCCGGCGAGAAACTGCTCCTGAGCGTCGTGAACGATCTGGACTCCTACGGCGAAAAACCCGTCCTCAAAGACCCCGACCTCATCACCCGCCTCATGGCCACCCGCGAGAGCCGCCAGCGCCATAAGCAGGACCTCCTCGCCCTCCTCGCCTCGAACCGCTTCGGCGGCCTCGAACTCGACTACGAACGGGTGAAAATAACCGACTGGCCGCGCTATCTCGATTTTTGCCGCGACCTCGCCGCCGAATTGAAAGGCATGGGAAAGCGCCTTCGGGTCGTCCTCGAACCGAAAAGGGATTACTACCGCACCCGTTTCCCCGAAGGTCCCGAATACAGCGTCATGGCCTACAATCTCTTCGGAAACCATTCCGGACCCGGTCCCAAAGCCAATGCCGCCTTTATCGAACAGATGTATCAGCAATGCCGCTCCGCCGGTTTGAAGCAGCCCCGCCTCGCCCTCGCCACCGGCGGCTTCGATTGGGCCGGCGAAAAGGACGCCAAAGGCATTGGCGAACATCAGGCCGTACTATTGGCCGAAAAACACGGCGTCAAGCCCCTGCGCCAGGCGGACAGCCGCTATATGGTGTTCAATTATGAGACTCCGGACGGCAAAAAACACGAGGTCTGGTACGCGGACGGCCACACCATCGCCTATCTCCGCCGGGTCGCCCGCGCCTACGGTTTCGACCAAATCGACCTCTGGCGCCTGGGGGGAAACGCCCCCGAATCCCTGAAGATTATTCAAGAAGCCATTCTGGAGGTCAGGAAACGCGCCGCCTATTTCCGGGAAACGCCGGAAAAGGCGCCCCGCCGGGATCTGTACGTCGCCCCCGCCATCGCCTCCGACGTTACCCCCCCCTGTCTGCCGCCGGACGGCACTCCCCCCCACACCAGTATCGCCGCCGCCCTCGCCGCCGCCGCTCCCGGCGACCGGATTATCCTGTCTCCCGGCGTATATTGCGAGAACGTTGTCGTCGACCGACCCGGCCTGGTCATCACCGCGCCGCCGGAAAGCGTCACCGACGCCCCGGTCCGCATCGTCGGGGTGACCAATTCCGAAGCAACACTCCTCGACCTCGCCGACACCGTCTGGCGAGGCGTCGTATTCACCAATCCGAACGGCCCCAATGTCCTGTCCCTGGTCAATTCCACCAGCCGTTTCGAGCACTGCCGCATCGAGGCGGAAGCCCCGCCGCAGCGTCCGGCCGCCGCAGAGGGAGCGGACTGCGTCGACGACCCCCGGGACGATTCCGAAAGCACCGTGACCTCGAGCATCCCCGGCGCCGCCGCCTTTGAAAATTTCGCCGTCTACATCAGCGGCGGCGAACCTTCCTTCCACGCCACCGCCTTCACCGGGAAAGGCGGGCTGGGTCTGCGCGTTGCCATCACCCTCCCCGAATCGACCCTTCCCAATCGACGAATCGACTTCACCTATTGCCTCTTCGAAGGATTCACCGAGGGGCTTCTCCTGGCCATGGGGGACGTGGATTTCCGCTTCGGCAATTGTCTCCTCAGCCGGAACGGCATGGCGGTTCGCGGCGGCGGCGGCGGGGGCTACCAGGGCGAGGTGAATTTCTTCAACAGTATTCTTTACCATAACCTCACCGCCGAAATCACCGACGCCACCCCTCCGGCCCTGCTCGCGCACTGCCTGTACACCCCGGTCTTCAACTCCCGCCTGTGGTCGATGGGAACGCCCCTGGACGGGGCGTTTCTCGAAGCTTCGCGTCCCCTTTCCCCCCGCTTCGCGGACGTCGGGCGGAAGGTCCTGATCGGCCTGGGGATTGACGATGTGGCCAATGCCGGCGTCTGGCGGGACCTGACCCGCCTCGGGGACGCTTACGGCTACAAACTCACCTGGGCCATCAACACCGGTGCCGCCCTGGCCGCCGCCGAGCCGGCGGCGGGCGAGGGGGGTGACGGTGACATCTGGGCGACCGCCCGGGACGGTTTCGCCCGTGGTCACGAGATTGCCTCGCATACCGGCAGTCACACCCCGGTGACCATGACGGCGCCTTTGGCCGTTTCCTATTACCGCCCGAATCTCCGGGAGGCGTGGCTGGAAATCGATCCGGACGGGCGGCTGACCGTGACCGCCGACGGGAAAACCGTATACACGAACAATCTTTCCGACGGCAAAACCAATATCGGCGTCCTGTTCCGGGAACTCGGCCGCGCCGGTTTGGTATGCGACTTTTCGCCCTATTACGCCGGGGTTCCGGCGGCGCATCTAGCCCGGGGGGTGAGGCTGGACATATTGTTCCCCAAGGGAAAAGTGCCGCTGGCAATCGATCTCGACCGTTATCTTGATTATGAACTGGGGAGTTCCCTCGCCACACTCAGGGAAAAGCTCCCCAAAATAAAGGAGTTCGTTTTCGTCCACCCCTATTCCATCAGTTCCCTGATGTCCAAACAGGCCATCGCCCGGACCGGTTACATCGCCTCCCGCACGGGTCTCATTGCCGATGATCAAGGTATGGATAGAGACGACGGCACCGGCGCGACGGCCCGCATGAATGTATTCGGCTTGCCGGGACAGGCGTTGGGCAATATGCGCGGGGTGCTGGCCGAAGGGGACGGCATGGAGGAGAAGCTGCGCCTGGTTTTGGATTACTGCCGGCTACAGTTTTCCGCCCTGGTTTTTTACTCGCACCGCTGGGAGGAATTCAAGCGGGAGGAATGGGAAACGCTCATGCGTTTATTGCGGGACGACGGGAATTTTCGGGTGGTGACCCTGAAGGAAATGAAGGACGAGGTCATGGCCAGGGGCAGGGAGGTCGAGCCGCTGGTTTACGAATATCCTTTGGAGGAGCGGAAGCGTGATTACCGGCCGCGGGCGGATTCGCCGGTTTTCGCCGCCGGGATGGACCTGGGGCTGAAGGGGGATTTCGCCGGAAATCCGCTGCCGGAGAACGGCCGGCCGGCTGTGGGGTTGTACGAAAAATGAACCGGTCCCGTCCGAATCACCTCCAGACGGGACCGGTGTGTTTCTGCGTGGCGCTTTAACCATTCGAAACGGATTTTTGGAAAAACTACCGTCAAATCACCACTTTTTTTGACATGTCCAGGAGCCCCACCGGCCCCAGTTCCCCAATCAGCGGCTTGCCGTAGGTGATGAAGGCTTCGGTGACGTTGTTTTGCGAAGGGGCGATGAAGTTCGCCGGCATGCGGCGGGTTTTTCCGGCGACGTTCTTCAGGGGGACCAGCTTGTAGTCGGCTTTGTAGGGCAGGTCGGCGAGGCGGATGATGGCGCAGGAACCGTCGACATTGCCGGACTGGGCGCATTTGGCGGCGAAGCGGCCGAGTTCCAGGGCTTCCTGGCGGTCGACCGGGCTTTGGTCGGGGAAGGAGCGCTGGACATAGCCGAAGGTGTCGCCTCGGGCGCGGAGTTTTTTCACGACGCCTTTGCCTTCGAGATGCTTTTTGGCGTAGTCCACCAGGCTGTCCGCGAGGGCGCCGGTGCCGGAAAGCTGGACAGTGCCGTGGCTGTCCTTTTCGAGGGTGCCGTCGGCGGCGAGGACCTGGATAATCGGGGTGTGGTTTTCGTCTTCGATGCCTTCGGAAACGGCGACGACGCAGCGGCCGTACTTTTTATATACTTCCTCGACGTCTTTGGCGAATTTGTCCAGGCTGAAGGCGCATTCGGGGAGGTAAATCAGATGCGGGCCGTCGTCGGGAGCGCTTCGCCCGAGGGCCGAGGCGGCGGTGAGGAAGCCGGCGTGGCGGCCCATGCAGACGCCGATATAGAGTCCGCCGAAGCACTGGTTGTCGAGGGAGACGCCGCGGAAGGCGTTTGCGACGTAACGCGCCGCCGAGGCGAAGCCGGGGGTGTGGTCGTTTTCCATCAGATCGTTGTCGACGGTTTTGGCGACGTGGAAGACGCGGAGTTCGTAGTCGCGGGAGCGGGCGGCGTCGTTGATGATGTCGAGGGATTCGGAGGTGTCGTTGCCGCCGATGCCGAAGACATAGCGGATGCCGTGTTTCTGGAAAACGTCCAGCATTTTCTTGTTGTCGTCGGCGGTGGGTTTTTTCCGGGTGGAACGCAATTGCGAGGCGGGGGTGTAGCTGATATTTTCCAGGGTGGCGGCGGTTTGGGCCCGGAGGTCGATGAAATTCTCCGCCATGACGCCGTCGATGCCGTTGATGGCGCCCCAGATTGCCTCGATGTCCTTGTTGAGCATTAGCCCCTGGACCACTCCGACCCACGAGGCATTGATGACCGCGGTGGGACCGCCCTGGGTGAAGATTATCGCCTTCCCTTTAATCGTATCAGTCATGCCGTGACTCCTCTCGCTTTACTTTAAGGTAAACCCTTACGCATTGCAAAAGCGCCCGCAAACCGCCGCCCGGCGATTTTGTAAAATAATAAAAACCCCGGAAAACCCTGCAAAACTTCTGCATTTAAACCAGTAATTGGCTCCCATGTCAAAAGAAAAAAATCCTTATTAAGCGGGGCGAATATTTATATAATGGCTGTCGCGGCAAAGCGTTTTGCCTAGAACCGCTTCAGTCTCCAAAAACGGGAGAATCGACATGAATATCGCCTTCATCGGCTTGGGAATCATGGGCAAGCCCATGGTCCATAATCTCATCAAGGCCGGCCATCGTCTTACCGTCCACGGTCACGGCCAGAAAAATATCGAGCAATGCGTTAAGTACGGGGCCAAAGCCGCTGTTTCGGCGAAAGAAGCGACTCTGGGAAACGACCTGGTCATCACCATGCTACCGAATTCGCCCAATGTCAAGGATGCGGTCATGGGTCACGAGGGTGTGCTGGAGGGGGCCAAACCTGGCGCGATTCTTATCGACATGTCTTCCATCGCCCCGCTGGCTTCGCTGGAGATTGCCGCCGCCTGTGCCATGAAGGGGGTGAAGATGTTGGACGCTCCGGTTTCCGGCGGTGAAGCCAAAGCCATTGACGCCACCCTTGCCATCATGGTCGGGGGCGACCGGCTGCTGTTCGAGCAGGTGAAGGACGAGGTTTTCCTTAAGCTTGGCGCCAGTGCCGTATACTGTGGCGGCATCGGGGCGGGGAATACTGCCAAGCTGGCGAACCAGGTTATTGTCGCCGCCAATATTGCCGCGGTGGCGGAGGCTTTCACCTTGGCGGAGAAAGCCGGGGTGGATCCGCATTTGGTTCTGGAGGCTGTCAAGGGCGGTTTGGCGGGTTCCGCCGTGATGAATGCCAAAGTTCCGAAGATGCTTGAGGGGAATTTCCAGCCTGGTTTTAAAATTGACTTGCACATCAAGGATCTTGCCAATGCTTTGGATACCGGGCATAGTGTTGGGGCGCCTTTGCCGCTTACGGCGAATATTATGGAGATGTTTCAGAATCTTCGTGCCGGTGGGTTTGGGCAGGAGGATCATGGGGCGTTGGTGAGGTATTATGGTAAGTTGGTGGGGAGGGCGGCAAAGCCCCTTTAGGTGGGCAGTAGCGGTAAAGGCGGTTCAATAAAATCCGGCCGAAGGGCCGGATTTTATTGAACCGCCTTTTTACCACTCTTTTAACTGGACTTTTGCAAAATCACCATTCAAACCGCCGAATGGCGATTTTGTAAAATCAAAAACCCTTGAAATTCGGGCAAAAACGATTTTTGCAAAGTGGCGATTGGCGGTTTAATCGCCACTTTGCAAAAGTTCAGTTTTAACACACTGACCTACAGCGCGTTCTTGAACTCCTCCAACATTTCAAAGGCATTCGCCTGCCGGTTTTCCGGCTGGTAGGAGAGAGCTTTGTCGATGACGGTGGTGATGGAAAAGGGCAGGTCGGGGCGAAGTTCGCGGATGGGGGTGATTTCCCCGTTGATGATGGTCTCGTTCTGATCCTTGTCGGTAAAATCGTACAAGGGACGGCCGGTGACCATTTGGTAGAAAGTGGCGCCGGAACTGAACACGTCGGACTGGGGAATGGCGCGGGTGAGGTCGGTGAGCTGTTCCGGAGGCATGTAGGCGGGAGTGCCCCCCTCGGAGATGATGGGCAGGAACTCGCTGACCGAAGCGGAAGTGAAACGGCAGGACAGACCCATGTCGGACAGCTTGATGGCGTAGGTGCCGCCCCGGCGCAGGTCGAGGAGAACGTTCTTGGGCTTGATGTCACGGTGCACCAGGGAGTGCTGGTGCATGTAGGCGACCGCCTCCAGAAGCTGGATGAACAGGGGGACGGCGGCGGGAAGATCCATGCGCCCGCCGGGCGAATCGCCGATGATGGTGTCGAGGTTGCCGCCTTCGACATATTCGAGGGCAAGGAAGGGGGCGCCGCCGGAAATGCCGTCGGCAAGGTAGCGGATGATGTGGGGATGGTGGAGCTGGCGGGTGATTTGAATCTCCCGCCGGAACATCTCGATGGAGCGCTGGCGTTTGGATTTGCTGCGAAACATCATCATCTTGATGGCGGCCGAGTCGCCGGTGTCGTCCTTGATGGCACGGTAAACCACGCCCTTGCCGCCGCCGCCGATGAGTTCCAGAATGGTGAAGCCGTCGACGCGGGGGAGTTCCTCCTCCGGCTGGGATTCGCCATCCATGCCGTCCAGACGCTGTTGGACGGTGTCCTGGCTGATGATGGCGGTGAGCCGGTGCTGGGTGCGGGAGGAACCGACTTTGCGGGAGGCGCTGCCGGTGGGGCGGGGGGCGTTGCCGGAGGCAATGACGGCGCTGGAGGAATGACTGCTGGAGACGGCGGAGTCGCTCCGGTACTCGGAGGTGTTGGCTTCCTCCACGGCGGAAAGGCGGAACAGGCAGGCGCCGGCGAGAATGGTGTCGCCGGATTTAAGGGTGATGAAGTCGGTGAAGGGGGCGCCCTGCTTGCCGCCCAGGTGGCGCTCGTTGATGACCAGACCGTTGGTGGAGCCGAGGTCGATGATTCGGACCCGGTTGTCCGAGGTGTCGATGAGAAAATGCAAATGGCTGGCGGCGGGATCCGCAGCCAGACTGCAGGTGGCCTTGGAATAGCGTCCGAACAGGAATACCGGGCCGCCCTTGTTTAGCCGGAAGACCTGTCCCTTGAGGGGCCCCGCCAGACATATTAGCGATATGGTATGCAACGCCGATCCCCATCTATCGTCAACCGCATTCGCCGTGTCGCGTCAGCGCTGGTTACTTGATATGCCGCCGGCCTCAACTGCCGAAATCGACCAGTTCCATCGAGGGTTCTTCCTGTCCCTCGATTTCCATGCGGATCACCCCCACGAGCGGCACGTTTTCGGAAAGGTACAGGCGGCATTTTTGCCCTTCGCCGTCGGTGAAGGACACCTCCACCGCGTCGATGTCCCGGCCCTTGAAGGAAATCTTCCTGGCGGCGATGTCGACGTTTCCGGCTTGCTTCAGGGCTTCTTCCTGCTCTTCGAGGGCGCGTTCGTAGGTTACCGTGTCGGTGCGTTCGTCCATCACCTCATCGTCGACGCTCATTTCGGTTTTGATGGTGAAAGTGCGTTCGTCGCCCTGACCGGCGACGTCAAGGACGGTTTGCTTCTGAATTAATTCGCCAAACAGGGTCTGGATGCGGTAAACCACCCATTGCCCGGGCTGGACGTGTTTCAAGGGATTGGGCAGGGCGGCGACGGCGCTGTCGCCGGCAACGGCGCCTGCGGCGACGGCCAGGGTCAGGCAGACGAGTACAACGGCATGGGCAGGCGTAAGCGCCGACGGAATTTTTCTTGACATCTGATTCTCCCCAAAAAACCGCAAATGCCACCCCTGACCGCATAATCGGGTTATAGCTAACTATGATTATAACAATGTCCTGAAAAAGGTCACGGGAAAAGTCCCGCTTAAAACGGAATGATGATTGCATCGTTGTTATATCGGCACTGCCCCATGGCCAAGACAAATCCGCCCCGCACAATGGCAAAAATGGTCGCCCCTTGACGTTCGAACCCGACTGATTATCATTGAGTTTTGGTTTGGGCAACTAGAGCGGTTCTAACAATTATATGGCATTTTGAGCACTGCTATTTTGCCCTCAATCGAGGCACGAGGAGCGCGCATCCCCTACGGGCTGTAAGCGACGAGTA
>JAVBRG010000069.1:0-12896 GCA_031548195.1 Planctomycetota bacterium
GAGGAATCGGCGACCCACATGCCGCCCTGCTTGATGGCGTCGATGGCTTCGGGGTTGCCGTCGAAGCCGATGAAGTCGATGTGTTTGCCGGCGGCCTTGGCGGCGGCGATGCCGCCCACGACGGCGGGGTCGCCGACGGCGAAGATGAGCTTGAGGGTCGGGAACTTGATGATCATGTCCTGGACCAGCTGCTGGGCTTTTTCGGCCGAGCCGGCGTAGTTCTGGGTATCGAGGACTTTTATGCCGGGGGTGCCGGCGACGGCTTCCTTGAAGCCGCGTTCGCGTTCGCGGCATTCGAAGATTTCCGCGTAGGTGATGACGGCGACGTCGCCCTGGCCTTTCAGGTATTTCACGGTGTATTCGCCGGCGATTTTGCCGCCCTGGTAGTTGTCGGTGGTGATGTGGGAGATGATGATGGGGTTGTCGGAGGCGATTTTATTGTTGACGGTGACGCAGGGGATGTTGGCGGCGGCGAGTTTTTTCACGGCCGGTTCCAGGCCGCCCGTTGCGGCGGGGGCGACGATGATGCCGTCGACTTTCTGGGTGATGAGGTCGTCGATTTGGCCGATTTGCTTGTTGATGTCGAAGTTGGCGTCCATGACGATGGTTTTGTAGCCGAGTTCCTTGGCCTTCTTCAGCATGTTGGCTTCCATGATGTTGAAGAAGACGTGTTCGCGGGTCATGATGGTGATGCCGATGGTTTTTTCGCCGGCATTGGCGGCGAAGGCGCCGACGGTGAGAACGACCGCCAGCAAGGCGAGAATGGCTTTACGCATGTGTTTCTTCCTTTCGATAGAACGGAAAAATGAAACGACCATTGAACTGCAATCCGAAGGCGGAAAGTCCCGCCGTGGCGCCGGGGATGGGGACCGGAAGTGAACAGGGGACGTCGACCGGGGTGCGGGTGGCCGCGGGAGGCGGCGTTGGCGTAGGGGAGTCCCGGGATTAATCGGTTAACTGGACTTTTGCAAAATCACCATTCAAACCGCCGAATGGCGATTTTGTAAAATCAAAAACCCCTGAAATTCGGGCAAAAACGATTTTTGCAAAGTGGCGATTGGCGGTTAAATCGCCACTTTGCAAAAGTTCAGGGTTAACTTGCGGCGTTCGGAAAGGTAACCCCCTGGTGCATTGCACCTTGAGGTACAATACGCTAGCCAATCAGAGGCGCATCTCAACTGTGTTACCCTAATCCGTTTCCTGTTACGCCGGAATGACGCGTGGGGTGGGGACAGGCGTAACAGGATGCGGATTTACGTAACCGAGTTGAGATGCCCCCGCCAATCAGTCGGCCGGTGAGGCGGGCGTTCGCCGTTTACTCCGAATCAGCTGGCATTATAAAAGATGCCCCGCGGCAGTCAATCGCTTTTGCCGGACGAAATGGTTGTTTGGGAATCAAGAAACGGAAGTTGCGGCAAATCTTAAAAATGCAAATAAGGACCTAGTTTCCGGAAACTCCCGTTCTTGCGAACGGGCCTGGGCATGGTATGTTGACAATATCATCGAATGCGGTCCATCACCCCTTTCGCAAAACCGAACCCAAGGACGGCAGCCATGCTGAAAACTACCCACCTCACTTGCGAACATCTGCACCATCCCGTCGGCGTGGCCGGCGTTCCGCGTTTCTCCTGGCGGCTGGAATCACCCGGCCGGGGGATCGTCCAGGAACGGCGGCGCCTGCAGGTTGCGGAGGATGACTCTTTCGGCCACTGTCTCTGGGACAGCGGCGAAATCCCCTGTGGCGACAGCGTCCTGGTCCCCTACGCCGGCCCCCGGCTGGCGCACCAGACCCGTTACTGGTGGCGGGTCAAGGTATGGGACGCGGCCGGACGCGAAAGCGCCTGGAGCGACCCGGCCAGCTTCGTGACCGCCTTGGGGAAGTGGCAGGCCCCCTTCATCAGCGGCGAGCCGGAAGAGGCCGGGGCGAGTTCGGCCGGCACGCTTCTCCGCGGGGAATTCCAGATTCGTAAAGGCGTCAAATCCGCCATCGTCAACGCCACCGCCCACGGGGTCTACCTCCTGAGTTTGAATGGTCAACGCGTCGGCGATTGGGCCATGACCCCGGGCTGGACCGAGTATGCTTCGCGCCTGCTCTACCAAAGCCACGACGTCACCCGGCTGCTGCGGGAAGGCGCGAACGCGGTCGGCGCCATGCTGGGGAACGGCTGGTTCAAGGGGGACCTGGCCGGCTGGATCCCGCGCCGCAACGTCTACGGAACCCGCACCGCCTTCGCCATGGAACTGAGCGTAGAGTACGACGACGGTTCCCGCGAGACTTTCACGACCGGCCCGGACTGGCGGGCGGGGGCGTCCCCGGTGCTGTACAGCGAGATTTACCACGGCGAAACGTATGACGCGACCTTGGCGCAACCGGGCTGGGACACGCCCGGTTTCACGGCCCCGGGCTGGCGCGCCGCGACGCCGGTTCCGGCGAACCTCGACGTGGTGGTGCCCCAGGACGGTTTGCCGGTGCGTCCGGTTGAAGTCTTGCCGCCGGTGAAAATCTTCACTGCCCCGAATGGCGAGCATATCGTCGACTTCGGGCAGATTTTGACCGGCCGGGTGCGGCTCAAGGTCACGGGGAAGGCCGGGGAAGTGGTGCGTTACAGCCACGCAGAAATATTGGACCGGGACGGCAATTTCTACACCGGCAATCTGCGCCGGGCCAAGCAGCGGATTCAATACACCCTACGGGGCGGCGGGGAGGAGGTTTACGAACCGCATTTCACTTTCCAGGGGTTTCGTTATATAAGAATTGACGCATTCCCCGGCGCCTTCGGCCCCGAAAATTTCACCGCCGTGGTCCTCCATTCCGACCTGCCGCAAACCGGGTTCTTCCAATGTTCAAATCCCAAACTTAATCAGCTCATGCAGAATATCCGCTGGAGCATGAAGGGTAATTTCCTCGACGTCCCCACCGACTGCCCCCAGCGGGACGAACGCCTGGGCTGGACCGGCGACGCGCAGGTCTTTGTCCGCGCCGCGAGTTATCTCTGCGACACCGCCGCCTTCTTCCGCAAGTGGCTTCGCGACGTCGCGGCGGCGCAATTCGCCGACGGCGGCATTCCCCACGTGGTCCCCGATGTCCTCACCGGCCACGTGCCGGAAGGCGACATCATCGACGTGGTCATCGCCACCACCGGTTGGGGCGACGCCGGGGTGGTTTGCCCCTGGACGGTGTACCGGCATTCCGGCGACCGGCGCCTGCTTGAGGAATCCTACCCGATGATGAAAGCGTGGGTGGAGTTCATCCGCTCCCGCGCCCAGTGGGGCCTGCTTTGGAACGGCGACAAACAGCTGGGCGACTGGGTC
This sequence comes from Planctomycetota bacterium, assembly GCA_031548195.1. GTDB lineage: Bacteria > Planctomycetota > SZUA-567 > SZUA-567 > SZUA-567 > JAJBSZ01. The sequence continues at coordinate 3,313 of JAVBRG010000069.1, forward strand.
GCCCTGGACGCCAAGGAGGGGAGTTACTTCGGCGCCACCCCGGTCGATTTGGTGGCGACCGCCTACTACGCCTATTCCACGGAAATATTGGCTAAAACCGCCTCCCTGATCGGCCGTGACGCCGAGTCGAGGGAGTATTTCCGCCTTCGCGAAAAAATCGGCGAAGCGTTTGTGAAGGAGTTCTTCACCCCCAACGGCCGGCTCACCGCCCGCACCCAAACCGGTCACATCCTCGCCTTGCATTTCGGCCTGGTCCCGCCCGAATTCCGGCGCCGCACCGTCGACACCCTGGTCGAAATTCTCGGCGAATACGACAATCATCTCAGCACCGGTTTCCTTGGCACTCCCTACATTTGTTATGCCCTTTCGGACCATGGCCGGCTCGACCTCGCCTACGAACTTTTGCAAAAGGAGGACTACCCCTCCTGGCTCTATCCCCTCTCGAAAGGCGCGACCACCATCTGGGAGCATTGGGACGGCATCAAGCCGGACGGCGGCATGTGGTCGGACAACATGAATTCCTTCAATCATTACGCCTACGGGGCGGTGGCGGATTGGATGTTCTCGGTCATCGGCGGCTTGGATACGGAGGACAAAGCCGCCGGCTTCCGGCGTAGCCGCATTGCCCCCCGCCCGGGCGGCGGACTCACCGGGGCGAAAGTCGTGGAGACGACCCCCTACGGCGAGTTGTCCTCGTCTTGGCGGCTGGAAGGCGGACGCCTGACTTTGGAGGTTTCCGTGCCCCATAACACCACTGCGACCGTGGTTGTGCCGGCTGGAAAAATTGTCGAAAGCGCCGGCTTGAAGTTCGCTTTTAGTGGTGACGGTCAGGCGGCCGAGGCGGGGTCGGGGGCGTACCGGTTTGTGGTGGAGGAGGTGGAGGCGAAGGGGCGCATCCCAACTGTGTTACCCTAATCCGCATCCTGTTACCGGGCTGTTAGGCCGGACTTCTCCCCACACGTCATTCCGGCGCCATAAACATTGAACCGGGGGGAAGCGCAACTCGCCGGAATCCAGGCCGATAAACCGTCGCTCCGTCGCTCGGTGGTTCCACAAAACACCCTCTCAGTGTCGGAACATACCCATCCGTAAGACAAGGAGCAAACACCACGGTAGCGATCGTCTATCGGCCTGGATTCCGGCGAGCTACGCTTCCCCCCGGTTCAATGTTTATGGCGCCGGAATGACGTGCGGGGTGGTTTCAGGCGCAACAGGATGCGGATTAGAGTAACACGGTTGAGATGCGCCCGCCTGGATTCCGGCGAGTTAAGCCTCACCCCGGTTGAACGCTTGCGACACCGGAATGACGCGTGGGGGGGAGTCCGTCGTGACAGGGTTGAGATGCGCCTGAGGCGAAGTGATTGCAAAAAAAATAAAATAACCGTTCCCCCGCGCGTGAACCAGGCGATAACGGAGTCTGTAATACAGCTCTCCGCGGAGCGAACCCGAGGTTGCGGTACCCGAACGGAAGTCCCGGTTGCACGGGGTCCGGAGGGTTTTTTCAAGAGGGCGCGTGCGTGCGGTTTTACGTGGTAGCGGGGAAAGGCGGGTGATAAGGCCTCCCAGACGCGCCCGGGGATTCACTTACCAGGAGTCTCCACAAAATTTACCCTCCGGTCCCCGGTAAGGATCCGCCAGGATTGCCGTTCCTTTTTTGAAAATCGGAACGGGGAATAACATTGGAATTGAACAAGTGCAAGCTGGAGTCGCAAGAAAACCCACTTCAACAAGGAGGACACCGATGACGCACCACCGTAGCCGCATGGCTGTTTGTCTTCTGGCGCTTGCCGCCCTGCTCGTGACCGGTCTGGCCCAGGCCGGCACCACCCTCACCTTCCTCGTCGACAATAACCCCGATTCCATGGGCGGCGCCAAGGCGCTGGTCGAGGCGTACAAAAAGATTCGCCCCGACGTCTCCTTCAAACTCGACTTCCGCCCGGGCGGCGGCGAAGGCGACAATCTCGTCAAAACCCGCATTGCCACCGGCGAAATGACCGACGTCTTCCTCTACAATTCCGGCTCCCTCATGCAAGCCCTGAACCCGCCCAAGAACATGGCCGACCTGAGCGGCCTGCCCTGCCAGGCCGGAATCGACGACAGCTTCAAGAAAGTCGTCACCGCCGGCGGCCGCGTCTACGGCGTGCCTTTCGGCACCACCCAGGGCGGGGGCATCTTCTACAACAAACGCATTTATAACGAACTCGGCCTCGCCGTCCCGAAAACCTGGGCCGACTTCATCGTCAATTGCCAGAAAATCAAGGATTCCGGCCTCGCCGCCCCCATCGCCCAAACCTACAGCCAGGACACCTGGACTTCGCAACTGTTCGTCCTCGCCGACTATTACAATGTTCAGGCGGCGGTCCCCGACTTCGCCGAAAAATACACCGCCAATCAAATTAAATACGCCACCACCCCCGCCGCGGTCAAAGGCTTCGAACACCTGAAGGAAGGCCACGACAAGGGCTTCTACAACGAAGATTTCAACGCCGCGAATTACCCCGAGGGCCTCCGGATGCTCGCCACCGGCGAAGCCGCCCACTACCCCATGCTCTCCTTCGCCATCGGCGGCTGGAACCAGGATTACCCGGAAGAACTCAAGAACGACATCGGCTTCTTCGCTCAACCCGGCGAGGACGCGAACAACCACGGCCTCACCGTGTGGATGCCCACCACCCTCTACGTCTATGCCAAAAGCAAGAATCTGGAGGAAGCCAGGAAATTCGCCAATTTCGTCGGCAGTAAGGATGGAAGCGAAACATATCTGTCCGTCAATAACGCCCAGGGTCCCTCGCTCATTTCCGGCGTGAAACTTCCCCCCAGCACCCCGCCCTGCGTTTTCGACATGCTTCCTTATTTCGAACAAGGGAAAGTCTGCCCGGCCCTGGAATTCCTCTCCCCCATCAAGGGACCGGCCCTGGAACAAATCACCGTCGAAGTCGGCACCGGCATGCGCGACCCCGTCGAAGCCGCCGCCATGTACGACGAGGACGTCAAGAAGCAGGCCCGGCAACTCGGTCTGGCGGGGTGGTGAACATGGACCCCCTTCCTCATCCCCGGCGGAAGTCGGCCTATCCCCTCTGGTTTTTCCTGCCGGCCGGGCTGGTGTTCGGCGTACTGTTTCTCGTCCCCACCCTCACCTCGTTCTGGTACTGCCTCACCCGCTGGGATCTGGTGACCGCCCATTACATCGGCCTCGATAATTTCCGCCAGTTCTTCTCCGAACCGTTTCTGGTCCAGGGCCTGGTCAACACCCTGATCTACGCCGTACTCACCTCCGGCCTAAAAACGGTTCTGGGGCTCCTGCTGGCGGTTTTTCTTACCGGACGTATCATTCTCCGGGGTTTCCTCCGGGCGGTCGTCTTTTTCCCCGTCCTCGTCTCGACCATCGGCGTCGGCATCACCTTCGCGGTGTTGATGCACCCCACCCGGGGGGTCATCAACGTCGCCCTAAAGGCCATCGGCCTCGCCGGACCGGGCTGGCTCACCAATCCGAAGCTGGCCCTGTTCTCCGTCGCCCTGGTTGACTTCTGGAAAGGGGTCGGCATCGCCACCCTGATTTACATCGCCGGCCTGGTCAGCATTAGTCAAGACTACTACGAAGCATCGCGAATCGACGGCGCCACCCGCTGGCAGCAGTTCTGGCGGATTACCCTGCCCCTGGTCCGGCCCGCCACCGTCACCGTCCTGACCCTGTCCCTGATCGGCGGCCTCCGCTCCTTCGACCTGATCTGGGCCATGACCAGGGGCGGTCCCGGCTTCGCCTCCGACGTCATCGCCTCGGTCATCTACAAGCAATACCAGGCCGGCTTCTACGGCCTCTCCACGGCCGGGAACGTCATTCTGTTCCTGCTCATCGCCTGCATCATCTTCCCCCTCAGCCTGTGGCTGAACCGCCGGGAGGTCGAACAATGAGAAGCCTACGACCCTATCTGGCCGGGATAATCGCCCTGGCGGTCGCCGCCGTATTCTTCATCCTCCCCTTCGTCTTCATCGCCCTGCAGGCGGTGAAGTCGAAGACGGAGGCCAGCAAATTGAATTTCATCCCCCCGGCGAAATGGCTGGTCTGGGACAATTTCAAGGCGGTGGTGCAGGCGCAGGACTACCAGCTCCTCCTCGCCTACTTCAATTCCTCCGTAATCACCGTCGCCTCGGTCATTCTCCTGGTCGTCTTCGCCGCCATGGTCGGTTACGTCATGCAGCGCCGGCGTTCGCGCTGGAACAAACTGGCGCAGGTCCTGCTGTACATGGGGCTAATCATTCCCCCGGCAGTGGTGCCGACCATCGGCCTCCTGCAATCCATCGGCCTCTTCAAAACCCTGAGCGGAATGGTCCTCATTCAAGTGGCCTACAATCTGTCCTTCTCGGTCCTGATGTACCGCGCCTTCATGGCCACGATTCCCCGCGACCTCGACGAAGCCGCCATCATCGACGGCGCCAAACCCTGGCAGGTGTTCTTCCGGGTGATTCTGCCGCTCTTGAAGCCGGTCACCGTCACCAATATCGTCGTCCAGTCAATTTGCATCTTCAACGACTTCACGAATCCGCTCTATTATCTCCCCGGCAAGGAAAACGTTACCGTCCAGCTCACCCTCTACAATTTCCAGAGCATGTACACGACCCAGTACAACCTCCTGTTCATGAACATTCTCCTGGTGACCATACCGCCCCTGATTCTCTTCATCTTCTTCAATCGCCAGATCGTGGCGGGCATGACCGCCGGCGCGGTGAAAGGTTGACCCGATGTCCAATCTGCAACTTAAAAAAGTTTCCAAAAGCTTCGACAAACTGGAAATCATCCGCTCGGTCGATCTGGACGTGAGCCCGGGGGAATTCGTGGTGTTCGTCGGCCCCTCCGGTTGCGGCAAGTCGACTCTCCTCCGGATGATCGCCGGCCTGGAGGACGTCACTTCCGGGACAATCTTCATCGACGGCCAGGACGTGACCTACGCCGAACCCTCGCAGCGGGGCATCGCCATGGTCTTCCAGAGTTACGCCCTCTACCCCCACATGACCGTCGCCGAAAACATCGGCTTCGGTTTGTCCCTGGCCAAAAGGCCGAAGGAGGAAATCAACCGGAAAGTCGCCGCAGCGGCCCAGACCCTGCAACTCTCCCACCTCCTGGACCGTAAACCCAAAGCCCTGTCGGGGGGACAACGCCAAAGGGTCGCCATTGGCCGGGCCATCGTGCGGGACCCGAAGATATTCCTCTTCGACGAACCCCTGTCCAATCTCGATGCGTCGCTCCGCGCGCAGATGCGGCTGGAAATCGCCGAACTCCACAGCCGTCTCGGCACCACCATGGTCTACGTCACCCACGACCAGGTCGAGGCCATGACCATGGCCGACAAGATTGTCGTCCTGAACGGCGGCCGGGTCGAACAGGTGGGGAGCCCGATGGACCTCTACGAACACCCTGCCACGCCGTTCGTGGCCGGCTTCATCGGCAGCCCCAAGATGAACCTCTACGAAGGGGAGTTCGCCCAGCGGATGGGGGCGAAAACCTACGGCATCCGTCCCGAAAACATCCTGGTGTCGGAGTCGGCCGGGGAGTGGCAGGGGAGCCTCCGGCATATCGAACGCCTGGGGGCGGATTCCCTTCTCTATTTCGACGTCGAGGGGGCGGGTGAGATGCTGGTCCGCAGCGCCGGCAACACGAATTACCGGGTGCGGGACGTTCTCTGGCTGAGTCCGGCGGAAGGGGCGGCGCACAAGTTCGAGGCGCCCCTGTCCGGACAATCCGCGGCGGTGGACCGGAGCGTCCGCAGAAGTCCGGCTTAACATTTCCTGCCTCCTCCGGATTTTTCCGAACCCCGGTCGGACCGGTGGCCCAGCCGGTAATCCTTCGGCGACTGGCCGTGTTTAAGCCGGAATTGCCGGAAGAAATAACTGTGATTTTCGTAACCGACCGCCGTCACGATGTCGGCGATGGGCAGGGCGGTTTCCAAAAGCATCGTTTCCGCCACCGCCAGGCGCCTTTCCCTAAGCAATTCCTTGAAGGTGTGGCCGGCCATTTTCTTGATGAAGCGGCTGAGGTGGGCCAGGGGGAGATGCATGTCGGCGGCCAGTTCCGAAAGGGTCGCGGTTTTGAAGTGCTGGTCGATGTACATCAGGATGGAGTGAATCATGATTTCCTCGTAATTGTTCGGGGCGTCCCGGTGCAGGCAGTCCGCGTACTCGATCAGGTAGAGGAAAAGCAGGCCCATGAGGGTTTGGTTGATCCGGGTCAGATTTTTGTTGGGGTGCACTAGGGAATGGATCAGGTTCTCCATCAGATTATTGGTTTGCAGGTTTCCGGCGAGTTTGAAATGCAGGTAGCGGCTGGGCTGTTTCCGGCGGCGGAGGAGATCGATGATAAAGTCGGCGAGAATATTGTTTTTCCCGAGCATCGCCGTCGCCGTCTCGAAGAATTCCGGCAGGACGATCAGGTTTACGCCGAGGTCGTCCTTGCCGGCGGGCAGAATGCCGTGCGCTATGTACTGGTTCATCAGCATGATGTCGCCGGCTTCCATCACCACTTCGGCTCCATTGATCAGGTGGGTTATGGCCCCCTGGCAGACGTACATGATTTCGATGTAATTATGCCGATGGGAGAGGGTGTGCCGGAAGCGGGGGTGCGGGACGATGGTAATCAGTTCCCCTGATTTTATGACTGTCCCCTTCTTGATGTAAAGGCCGTTCGATTCGGAAAAAAGTCCCATGTCGTCGCCCTGGAACTGGGTCTCCAGCTCTTCCATCCGGCGGATCAAAATGTCGATGAGCTGCGGATCCATGGGCGGCCTTTCGCATAGAAATAAACCGCGCGTCACACCCTACCTATCCGAAGCGGCATTCTCCGACCCTTCACCACGGCCGCACAGCCGCAGTAGATCCGCTTCGTTTATCACCTTCACCCCATATTCCTCCGCTTTCGCGAGTTTACCGCCCGCCGCCTCGCCGGCGACCAGGTAATCCGTCTTGCGGCTGACGGAACCTGCCACCAGACCGCCCGACGCTTCGATAAGCCGCTTCGCCTCCACCCGGTCCAGGTGCGGTAAAGTGCCGGTCAGGACAAACACCTTGCCGGCGACCGCGCCGCCGGCGCCGGCGGACGCTTCCGTGGTCACGCCATACTCCTGCAATCTGCCGATGAGCCGCACCGCCTCCGGCGAATCCAGATAGTCGCGGAGGGACTTCGCCGCCACCGGCCCCAGGGTGCGTTCGACTTGCGAGGACCCCATTTTCACCATGGCGATTTCCGCCGGCGTCGCCTTGAGGAGCGCCTCGACATTGCCGAAATATGCGGCGGTGGCCTTCACCCGGGCCTCCTTGAAACCTTCGACCTTCAAGCTGTCCAGAAAAACCTCCAAAGCCGCCGGGTCCTTTCCGTAAGGCTTGATGTCGGCGGGCAGATTTTTCAAGACTTCGGCCAGCCGGTTCGCCGAAGTGTTTCCCAGGGTCCGGTAAGCCGTCGATTCGCCCATTTCCGCCGCCGCGAGAGTGGCGGCGTCGGTCTCCTTAAGCGCTTCCAGACTGCCGAAGCGCCGGGCCAGAAGCTGCGCGGCCGTGCTGCCGATATTCGGAATGGCCAAGGCAAAAAGAAGCTTCGCCAAACCGCGCGTTTTCGACGCCTCCAGGGCCGCAAGAAGATTGTCGACGCTCTTCGCCGAATCGCCCTTGCCGCCTTCTTTGCCGGAGTGGTTCCGGTCGAGGAGTTCGCGGCCGGATTTGGTCATGGGGAGAAGCTGCTCCCGCTTCAAGGTGTAAAGGTCCGCGACGTCCTTCACCAGGTGATTGTCCAGGAGCCACTCCACCACCGCCGGTCCCATGCCGTCGATGTCCATGGCGTCACGGGAGGCGAAGTGGACGATGGCGGCGAAGCGGCGGGCGGGGCAATCGGGATTCAGGCAGAAGCGGAGGACGATTTTCCGTTTGCCGTCGGCACTTTCGCTGGTGCTGGAGGGTTTGCCGCACGAGGGGCAATTTTCCGGCATGTCGAAGGGCAGGGCGTCGGCGGGACGTTTGTCTTTCACGACTTCGTAAACCTGGGGGATGATTTCGCCGGCCTTCTCGACCAGCACCCGGTCGCCAATCCGCACGTCCAATTCCCCCAGCAGGCTTTCGTTGTGGAGACTGGCGTGGGTGATGGTGGAACCGGCCAGAAGAACCGGCCGCAAATCCGCCACCGGGGTGAGTCGGCCGAGTTTCCCGACCTGGACGCGAATGTTTTCGACCGTCGTTTCGGCGCGTTCGGGCGCGAATTTGTACGCCACCGCCCAATTCGGCGCTTTGCTGCCGAGGCCGAGAATTTCCTGCTGACGAAAGGAATCGAGCTTGATGACCAGACCGTCGGTGCCGTAAGGTAGGCCATGCCGTTCCGTGTCCATGCGGTCGCGGAAAGCGAGGATTTCCTCGGGCGTCGCGAAGACGCCCCGGGTCGGGTTCACGGGGAGTCCCCATTTTTCCAGGGCGGCAAGTGCTTCCGATTGCGTGGCCAGCCCATGTTCGGCCGGATCGACGACCTGGTAAAAGAAGCAGGCGAGTTTACGTTCCCGCACCATTTCCGGATCGAGCAGCTTCAAGGTCCCCGCCGTGGCGTTCCGGGGATTCGCGAAAATCCGCTCCGCCCCTTCCTCTTCCTGCGCTTCCACCAGTTTGGCGAAAACCGCGTTCGACAGGTAAACTTCGCCGCGAACCTCGACGTCGCCTTTTGGGAAAGGGGCCTGCAAAGTTTTCGGCAGCGCCTCGACCGCCAGGAGGTTTGTCGTGATATCGTCGCCGATATTGCCGTCCCCCCGAGTTGCCCCGCTTTGAAAAGAACCGTCCCTATAAAAGGCGGTGAAGGCGACGCCGTCGATTTTCAGTTCGATGCCGAAACGCGGCGCTTCCTGATCGCCCGCTTCCGCCAGGGCGCCGGCGACGCGGCCGACGAATTTGCGGATTTCATCCGCCGAATAGGTGTTCGCGATCGACAACATGGGGACGGCGTGGCGGTGGGGGGGGAAGGCGGTTTTCTTGTCGCGTTTCGGCCGGGGGGCGCCGGGTTTTTGACTGGGGCTGTCGGGGGCGTGCGCTTCGGGGTGTTTGGCTTCGAGGGTTTGCAATTCTTCGACCAGGGCGTCGTAATGATCGTCGGCGATTTCCGGGGCGGCCTTATTGTGATAGAGGTCGTCGTGGCGGCGGATTTCGGCGCGAAGCCGGGCGATGCGTTCCTGGTCGTTTGGGGGGAAGGGGAGTTTTTTACGCATGGGTTTGTCCTGTGCGGTTCTTTCAAAAGCCAATGGTGGTTTTTCACCCTCCAGCGCCGGTAAAACCGCCCGGGACCGCGCGGTTGTTCATGGAAAGAACGGGCTGGTTCCGTTCACTACAGCTTTGACGATATCCGCGTTCACGCGGAGGGAAGAAAAAATTTACCGCTGATTTTCAAAGATTTTAGACTTGGCACTTGTCCGGTATATTGCCCCCAGCCGGGCGCATCTCAACTCTGTTACGTCAATCCGCATCCCGTTACGCCTGACACCACCCCACACGTCATTCCGGCGCCATAAACATTGAACCGGGGGGAAGCGTAGCTCGCCGGAATCCAGGCCGATAAACCGTCGCTGGGT
>JAVBRG010000118.1:0-21446 GCA_031548195.1 Planctomycetota bacterium
CGTAATCGAGGAAGTCGCAGCCGCAAGAGCTATTTTTACTCTCGGCGGTATAGAGAGTAAAAATCGCGGGGCGGCGGAGACTGACGAAGAGTACGGACAAAAGAGCCGTCTTATAAGCAAAGGAATTTAAGGGACGATACACTATTTGGCTTCAGTTCAGCACCGCCGCCGCTTCCGGCGAATCGATGTTTTCGCGGGTCACCCACATCGCCCCGGTGTCGATGAAGCGGGGCAGTTCCTTGCCGTCCATGGCGTCGATCGCCGCCTGCACGCCCAGACGCCCCATGCGGCGCGGGTTCTGCACCGCAATCCCCTGGATGGTGCCGTCGCGGATCATTTCCTGCAGGTGACGCTCCCTGTCAAACCCGACCGTGACATACCTGCCCATCAGCCCCCGGGCCCGGATGGCCCGTCCCATGCCGATGGCGGTGGGTTCGTTGGCGGCGAAAAGGCCTCCCACGTGGGGATGGCTGTCGATGGCGTCGCCGGTTTGCTCGCTGGCGGTCTGGATGTCCGAGCCGGAGAAGTAGGTGTCGACGACGGCCAGGCGGGAATGCTTGCGGATATAGTCGCGGAAAGCCCCGACCCGGGCGGTTTCCGAGCCGACCCCGGACACGTAGGAAAGGACGACGATTTCGCCCTCCTTGTCCGGCCCGCCCAGGCGGCGAATCATCTCCTTGGCGCAGAGTTCGCCGGCGGCCTGATTGTCGGTGGCGAGGAAGGTGGCGTAGAGGTTGGCGTCCGCGAGGGCGGAATCGATAAGCACGACGGGAATGCCGGCGTATCTGGCGCGGCGGAGGGGCGGGACCAGCGCCGCCGGGTCGCAGGGGGCGATGACGATGGCGACTACGCCGCGGTTGATGGCGTTATGGACGATGGCGACTTGCCGGACCGTCTCCGTTTCACTTTCCGGACCCTCGACCGTGACCGTGAAGATTTTGCCGGCGTCGGCGAGTTCATTCTGCATTTCCATGGCTCCCACCATGACATCCTGCCAAAAGCCGACTTTTAAATCCTTGACGATGACGGCAATTTCCCCCCCCGCCGCGACCGGCGCGGGACAAGCTGCCAGTCGGACCAGCAGTACGAGGAGGCTGAAGGCGACCGTTCCGGAACGGATTCCGAAGTGGCGCATGGAGTTCTCCAGGTGATTCGCTCCGGCAGGGCGGTTACGTCGCCTTCCGGGTCTGTCCACGCAATGCCGGCGTTTACGGCAATTCGGCTGGATTGTCATAATCGGCTGGATTATATGGTCTGCACCAATATAATTCGGACTGGGAGTGAAGGCTCCGCCGACGGATTATCAGGTACTATACCTCCTGTTCCGCCCTTTTGCCATTCTCATTATACGAATATTTGTTGCCAATTCACGCAAACCAGGCGACGAAAACCCCGAGGCCGCCCGCCATGCCGGAAAAAACCCTGAACATCAGCCTAGCCCTCGGCTGGAACGAGCGTTACGACCACAAAGTCGCCGTCGGCATCATCAAGTTCGCCCGGCAACAGGAAAACTGGCGCCTGCTCGGCAACGAATGGCTTCTCCACAACACGCCGCGGGAAGACGAACCCGTCCACGGCATCATCGCCCGCATCAACGGCCGCGACCATCTCCGCCGCCTCCGTTCCCACCGGGTGCCCATTGTGGATGTCGCGAACGCCTATGCCGCCGCCGGCCTTCCCCAAGCCGTCAACGACGATTTCCTCACCGGCCGCATGGCCGCCCAGCATCTGCTGGAAAAGGGCTTTGCCCATCTCGCCTATCTCGGCGTCGCCGAGGCCACCTGGTCCGACCAGCGCCGGCAGGGCATGGAGGAGGTGCTCGCCGATCGCGAACGCTCCCAACTCCTGATCTTCAATGTCGCCAATTCGTGGCAGCGCCGTCTCCACCACCTCACCGGGATCTCGCGCTGGCTGAAAAAACTGCCCCTTCCCTGCGGCATCATGGCGGCGAACGATCTGCTCGGCTATCGCCTCACCCTCGCCGCCGCTTCCGTCGGGCTGCGGATACCCGAAGACCTCGCCGTGGTCGGCGTCGACAACGAGGACGTCTACTGTCACCTTTCCCAGCCGACCCTGACCTCCATCAGCTGCGACTGCGAACGCATCGGTCAGGAGGCGGCCCGCCTGCTCGCCCAAATCCTCAACGGCGAGGATCCCTTGCGGCAGGTGGTGGTCCCCCCTTTGCAGATTGACGTCAAGGAGTCGACCAATATCAAGCTTGGCGTCGACCGCCTGACCCGCGAGGTCATGAATTACATTGCCGCAAACATTGACAAAGGCATCAACGTCGCCGATGTCGCCGCCGCCTTCCCCTTGTCCCGGCGGGCCCTGGAAAAGCGTTTCCGGCATTTCTGCGGCAAGACCCTGCATCAGGAAATCACCGAAACGCGGCTGGAGCGGGCCCGGCAGCTCCTCGCCTCCGGCGCCAGCCCCGCCGCCGCCAGCCGCCGCAGCGGCTACCAAACCATCCAGCACTTCTACCACGCCTTCAAGGACCGCTTCGGCATGACCCCGATAGCCTACCGCAATTCGGAAAAGATGGTTTAGTTACTGGACTTTTGCAAAATCACCATTCAAACCGCCGAATGGCGATTTTGTAAAATCAAAAACCCCTGAAATTCGGGCAAAAACGATTTTTGCAAAGTGGCGATTGGCGGTTAAATCGCCACTTTGCAAAAGTTCAGTTAGTTAGCCAAAAAGGGAAATCACTGTGGGGGAAGGGCTGGCGGAACCAAAACCGGGGCGATACGTTAACAAAAGCGAAGTTCTCCCATTCCCGCATTGACAACCTGGGGCGTCCGCGCGTAAACTTAATTAATAATAAACCGTTACCTGGCTCTGCGACGTCAACCCTGCAACCAGTGGCAATATTCCCATCAAGTCGGAAGGAACACCCATGCGTACCTTGACAACACCCCGTGCCAATGCGGTCTTCCTCCTTTTTCTCCTTGCCCTGATGTCGTGGTGTCCGCCATTCCTCGCCGCCGCCGCCGAACCTCCCGTGGCGCGCTTCGGGGTCTGCCTCTCCCTCACCGGCCCCTACGCCGCCAGCGGCAAGAAATACCTCGCCGGCATCAAGATGCGCATGGAGCACCACAACGATAACCTGAAGCCCGCCGACCCGAAGGCCTTCAAACTGGAAATGGTCCTCAGGGACGACAAATCCACCGCCGACGGCGCCGCCGCCGTCACCAGGGAACTCGCCGAAAAAGCCGACGTTTCCGCCATAATCGGCCCCCTCTCGACCAATCAAATGCTGGCCATGCAGCCGATCGCCCGCGACAAACAGGTCCCCATCATCTCCCCCTCCGTCACCAGCCCGAAAATCGGCCGCGACCGCGATTGGACCTACCGCCTGCTCTTTGACGACAATTACCAGGGCGTCGCCCTGGCGCGTTACCTGGTCAACCAGGAAAAGGTGAAAACCACCGCCGCCATCATCTCCGATGCCGCCATCTACTCCTCCTCGGTTTTCGCCGCCTTCAAGAAAGAATTCGAAAAACTGGGCGGCAAGGTGGTCGCCGAGGAACATTACAAATGGGTCGTCGACGACGATGACCGGCACTACGACTTCCAGCCCCACCTGACCCGGATCGCCGACGCCAAACCCGATATCGTCCTCCTGCCCGTCAATTCCGTCGACGTCATCGCCATCGTCAGCCGCTCCACCCAATTGGAAATGGGCCTGAGGTTTTGCGGCGGCGACACCTGGCAGCACGAAAACATCCTCCTGTCCAGCGGCAATGATCTGGAAGGGGCCTGTTTCGTCAGCGCCATCGACTTCAATCTGGATTCCGCCGACATGCACCTCTATCTGCAGCTGTTCGACCACTCGAACGACCCCGACGCGCAATTGATGAGCGTCCTGGGTTACGACGCCCTCTCCCTCATCATCGAAGCCCTGCGCCACGGCCGGAGCGGCTCCGAAATTCACGACCGCCTCTACCAAATCAGGGACTTCCCCCTCGCCACCGGCACCCTCACCATCGACCCCGAGCAGGGCAGCCAAAAAACCGCCTACATCCAAAAAATTACCATGGATCACGGCGAGTTCAGGGCACGGATTGTCGCGGAAGTCGAGCCGTGAAAGGGGCACAAAAAAAGCGCCCCGTTTCGCCGGGGCGCTTTTGGTCAGGTAAAGGCAATCCAGTACAATACAAACATCCCCATCCCCACCAGCACCCCCACTAGAAAAGCGCCAATCCCCTGCAAGGCGAGCTTGGGCAGGGACACGTCCAAACGCCACACGCCCCGGCGCTGTTTGGCCTGACGCTTTTGGATGTTCTTGATTTGCTTCAGGGCCGCTTCCATCTCCAGGCGGCGCCGCGCGTCGTCGGCCATGCTGAACCCTATTTTTTGTTGACGTCCCAGTCCAAAGTAGCTTGAAAATGCAGGAATATCGGGGCGATCTGCGTGTCCGCGACCTCCGGCGCCCGCCGGGCCGTCTCGTCGTCCGCCGTCGGTTCCCCAAGTTTACGCAAGGTGAACCCGGTCGAAGTCAGGGCCTCCAGCCAGCCGGAAAGGGTCAGGTGGGTGTAGGGGACCCGGAAGGGACGCACCTTTTTCCGATCCCCTTCCTTCACCCTCCCGAACCACCAGGTGTCCACCCACGGCCCCACCTTGAAGTAATCGGCCACCCTAATCGCGTAGGCCACCCCGGCCTCGTCACGGAGGACTTTCCGCGTCGGCGGCATGAAACAGGGGTGGAGAATGGAAAACTGGAAAAAGCCCCCGGGCCGCAACACCCGCGCCGCCTCCGCCAAAGCCGCTTGGGGGTCACCCACATCCATCATCGACATGAAGGCGACCGCGAAATCGAAGCTGCCGTCCGCAAAGGGGAGTTTTCTCGCGTCCCCCTCATGATATTCGATTCCCAGCGGCTCTTCCAGCTCTTTCGCCCTGGCGTGCCGGATGAAGGTGGGGGAAATGTCCAGGGCGGTCATCCGGGCGCCCTGGCGGGCCACCGCCCGGGTGTTGTTTCCCTCGCCGCAGCCGATGTCGAGGCCGGACAAACCCCGCACCGGCGGCAGGAGCCGGAGAAATGCCGGGGTGTTCAGGTGATCCCGGTAAACGTCATAGCCGGCGCGCGTCTGCATGGTCCACGTTTCGGCGTTTTCCTCCCAGCATACCGCCGGATCGTCCGACCGGCCGGCGTCGGCGTCCCGGGGCGCTTCGCCTTCGGCGTTCGCTTCGGGGTCGGCGCTCAATGGTTGTCCTCCCCGGATCCCGGCTTTACGTAGAGGATACGTCCGCAGCCCTGACAGCGGCAGTTCTTCACGTCCTTGCCGATATGGACCATGTTCACCACATTCGAATTCTGCCGGAGGAAACAGGACTGGCAGATGCCGTCCATGGACATTTCGGCGATGGGGTCGCCCTTGGTGCGTTTGAGGGAGAGATCGTAGGCCTGGTAGGCGCCGGCGTCCTGCCGCTGGACCCGCTGCACGGCGGCGGAGCGCTCCTCCACCAGGGAGGCGTGCTTGGCCTTGATACCCTCGATTTCAGCGTGGGCCTTCTGGCGCACGGTGGTCAATTTCAGATCCTCCTCGCCTATAAGCTGGTGGCAGAGGGCGACCTGTTCGCGGAGTTTGTCGAGTTCCGCCATGCCGGCGAGGACGGCGGATTCGTTTTCGTCGATGCGGATTTTCAAATCCTTGATGCGGTCGGTGACGATGCGGAATTCGCGCTGGTTCTTCAGGTGCTTGAGTTTTTTCTCCTGCTCCGCCACTTCGGCTTCGGCCGAGCGCACGTCCAGGTTTATCCGGTCCGACTTGAAGGCCTTGTCCTTGATGGTCTGCTCCACTTTCCGGGCCGCTTCGCGGGCTTCCTCGACGACTTTCTCCTGATCCGACACCTCCCGCGTCACTTCCTGCAGCCGCAGCTTCCCCCGGACAATCTTCCGGTCGATGGCGTTCAATTCGAGAATCGCCTGCATTAGTTCGCTCATCCGTCCCCCTCCGTTCATATGGCAGAGCCTGAATTCATTTCCCGCCCCCGACCCGCATCTCCACCCCCAGCCCCCGCAGTTCCTTCTTGATGGCATCTGGCGACCAGCCGTCGATGTGGGCCATCGAGGCTATGAGCGCGGCGTCGGCCTTCCCCTCCACCAGGGCGGCGCGGAGGTGTTCAATCGTGCCGGCCCCGCCGGAGGCAATCACCGGCACCGGCACCGCTTCCGCGACCTTCCGGGTGATGTCCAGGTCGTAGCCGTCCCGGGCGCCGTCGGCGTCGATGGAGTTCACGCAGATTTCGCCGGCGCCGAGGTCGACCGCCCGTTTCACCCATTCGATCACGTCCAGGCCGGTCGGGGCGCGGCCGCCCTTCACCACCACTTCGCAGCCGGAGGGGAAGCGGGCCGACTCGCCCGGACGCTGTTTGGTATCGACCCCGAGGACTATGCACTGGTTGCCGAATTCGCGCGCCCCCTCCCTGATGACGTCGGGGTTCTGCACGGCGAGGGAATTCAATGACACCTTGTCCGCGCCGGCGTGCAGGGCGTCGGACATGTCCTTCAGGGACCCCAGGCCCCCTCCGACCGTGAAGGGGACGAAGACCTCCGCCGCGACCTTCCTCACCGTTTCGATGTCGATGGGGCGGCCTTCGGCCGAGGCGGTGATGTCGTAGAAGACCATTTCGTCGACGCCTTCGGCGTAATAGCGTTTTGCCAGTTCCACGGCGTCGCCGACGTCCTGGTTGTCCAGGAATTTGACGCCTTTGGTGACTTTGCCGTTACGCATGTCCAGGCAGATGATGAGGCGTTTCATAAGCATGTTTTTCCGTTTCAGGTTTTCCGTCTCAGGGTTTACCGTTCCAGTTTAAAAAGCGCCGGAGGATGGAGAGGCCGCCGGCGCCGCTTTTTTCGGGATGAAATTGCGTGGCGAAGAGGGAACCCCGCCCGGCCATGGCCGCGAAGGCGAAGCCGGCGTAGTCGGCGGCGCCGTGTACCGTCCCCGGTTCGGGGAAAGCGCCGGACGTGCCGCCGGAAGAACCCGCACCCTTGTCCCCCATGGTGTCGCGTTCCGGATTTTCCGGAAAACCGTGGGCGACAAACTCGTCCTCCCAGGCCGGTTCGACAAAGTATGAATGCACGAAGTAGGCGTCGAGGGTTGCGCCTTCCAGCAGGGGATGGGGTCGGACGATGCGGGTGCGGTTCCAGCCCATGTGCGGGACTTTGTCCCGCCGGTCCGAGGGTTTGAACAGGCGGACCTGCCCGGGGAGGATGCCGAGGCCGGCCACGCCGCCGTCCTCGCCGGAATGTTCGAACAACAGCTGCATGCCGATGCAGACGGCCAGGACCGGTTTGCCGTCGGCCACGGCTTGCCGCAAGGTCTGGTCGAGGCCGCGCGCCTTCAGGTTCTGCATGCATTGCCCGGCCGAACCGACCCCGGGAAAAACCAGCCGTTCCGCTTGCGCCGCCGCGCCGGGGTCACGCGCGAAGACAGGGTCGCCCCCGACGTGGCGAAGGGCCAGGCGGACGCTTTCGATGTTTCCGGCGTCGTAGTCGAGGATGGCCAGCATGACGGCTATTTCCCCAACATCTCGTCCAAAAGTTCCCCGACCGCCTTCGGGTCCCCCTTTTTGTTGAGGGCCTTCATCACCCGGCCGAAAATGGCGTTGCGGACCGCCGCCTTGCCGGATTTGAACTCCGCCACCATGCCCGGAACCTCTCCGAAAACCTTGGCGATGGCCTCCCGCACCGCCGCGTCGTTCTTTTCGAGCAGCCAATCGTCGGCCTTGGCCGTCGCCAGAGCTTCGCCGCCGCCGTTGTAAAGCTTGTCCAGAACCTTGCGGAATCCGTCGGCGTTGACCCGGCCCTCTTCATACAAGGCCACCGCCTCGCCGAATGCCTCCGGCGTCAGCTTCGACTCGTCCAGCGGTTTGCCGGTGGAATTGACCAGGGAAAAAACGTCCTTGATTAGACGCTTCGACAAGAGGACCGACTTCTCCTCGTTACCCTTGGCGGCCAGGCGGAGAAATCCCAGGGCGTCGTTCCTGGTCAGCACTTCCGCATCGACCTCCGACAAACCTTTCGCCTGCAGGTGCGCGAGGTAAGCGTCGTACCCGGTCGGCAAATCGGCCCGTTCCCTCTCGACCCAGGCCGGGTCGACCCGAATCGGCGGCAGGTCCGGCTCGGGGAAGTAGCGGTAATCGTGGGCGTCCTCCTTCGAACGCTGGGGGAAGGTGCGCTGGTTCACGTCGTCCCAGCCCATGGTCTGCTGGACCAGTTTCCCGCCGGCGGACAGGACCTCGGCGTGGCGTTTCACCTCGTAATCGACCGCCGCCCGCATGTGGTTGAAGCCGGCCTGGTTCTTGATTTCCGACCTGACCCCGAACTGCTTCGAGCCGACCGGGGCTATGGACACGTTCGCCTCGACCCGCATCTCCCCGCGCTGGATCCGGCAGCGGGAAATCCCGTTGTAGACGAGGATGGCCCGGAGTTTACGCACATACTCCTCCGCCTCGCGGCTGGACTTGATCACCGGCTCGGTGACGATTTCCATCAGGGGGGTGGAACTGCGGTTGACGTCGATGAGGGTGCCGCCGTCGGCGTGAATCAGCTTCGCGGTGTCCTCCTCCAGGTGCAGGCGGCGGATGGTGACTTTCTTCTCCCGGCCGTCGTCACCGGTGATGGTGAGGTAGCCCCATTCGCCCAGCGGCTGGACGTATTGGGAGACCTGGTAGCCCTTCACCAAATCGGGGTAGATGTAATTCTTCCGCTCGAACCAGATGATTTCGTTAATCTGGCAGTGGAGGGCCAAAGCGGCGCGGATTCCCAGCCGCACCGCCTCCCTGTTCACCACCGGCAGGGAGCCGGGCAATCCCATGCAAATGGGGCAGGTCGCCGCGTTCACCGGCACGTCCTGGGGGGCGTTCAGGCAGGAGCAGAACATTTTCGTGCGGGTCGCCAATTCGACGTGGACTTCGACCCCGCAGGTGATTTCATGGGGAATATTGTTTACGGAGAGATTCTGTGCGCTCATTTCGCGGCCTCCGGTGCGGTTTTTGTCCAGGGTGCGTCGGGGAGCCGGGTGTTCCTTTCCCCGACCCGGGCGATGCGGTAGAGGATGTCCTCCCTGAAGGGGGGAGCCATGACCTGCACCCCGACCGGAAGCCCGTCGAAAACCCCGATGGGATAGGAAAGGGCCGGCAGGCTGGTCAGGTTGGCCGGCAGGGTGAAGATGTCCGCCATGTAGTTTTCCAGCACTCCCACGGGGGCGCCGATCTTCCTGGGAAGGGTAGGGGACACCGGCAATAGAATCGCGTCCACGCCGCTGAAAAGCTTGTTGACCTCGTGGGTGAGGAGGCGCCGGACCCGCGCCGCCTTCAGGTAATAGGCGTCGTAATAGCCTTTGGCGAGGGCGTAGGACCCCATCATGATGCGGCGCTTGACTTCGTCGCCGAAGCCTTTGCCGCGGGTTTCGGAATAGATGTCCCAGAGGTCGCCCTCCCCCTGCCGGCGGCCGTAGCGGACGCCGTCGAAGCGGGCCATGTTGGCGGAAGCCTCGCAGAAGCAAATTATATAGTAGGCGGCGACGACATAGTCGACCAGCGGCAGCTTGACTTCCTGAATCGACGCCCCGTGGTCGCGGCAGATGTCGACGGCCCGCCTGGTCGCGCCGGCGATGATGGGGGACACCCCCTCCCGATCCAAAAGGGACGGGTCGTGGGCGATGCGGAGCTCCTTGATTCCCTCATCGACCCTGGGGAGGCAGGGGGCGGCCGTACCGGCCTGGTGGGACGAGGTCGAGTCGCGGTCGTCGTGGCCGGAAATGATGTCGAAGAGGAGGGCGTTGTCGCGGACGTTGCGGGTCAGGGTGCCGACCTGATCCAGGCTCGAGGCCAGGGCGCCCACGCCCCAGCGGGATACGCGGCCGTAAGTGGGTTTAAGCCCGACCAGGCCGCAGAACGCCGCCGGCTGGCGAATGGAGCCGCCGGTGTCGGAACCCAGGGCCGCCGGGACGCCGCCGTAGGCGACGATGGCGGCGGAGCCGCCGGAGGAGCCGCCGGGCACGCGGGCGGGATTCCAGGGATTGTGGATATTGCCGAAGACCGCGTTTTCCCCGGTCGACCCCATGGCGAATTCATCCATGCCGGTTTTGGCGTTCACGACGGCGCCGGCGGCGCGGATTTTTTCGATGACCGCGGCGTCGTAGGGGGGGATGAAATTGTCGAGGATGCGGCTGCCGCAGGTGGTCCTGAGGCCGCGGGTCATGATATTGTCCTTGGCCGCCAGGGGGATTCCCCAAAGGGCTTCCCCGGCCGCCGGGGTTTTCTTCTCCGCCGCCGCCAGGCGGGCGGCGCGGTCGTCCCGGGTAACCACGGCGTTGATTGCCGGTTCGAAGGCGTCCATGCGGGCGAGGGAGGCTTCAAGGAGTTCCAGGGGCGTGAAATCGCCTTTGCGGAGGCCTTCCGCCGCCCCTTCCAGGGTGAGTTGCGCGAACTCGTTCATGTTCATCGGGTGTTTTCCCCCATGGTTTCAAGTGAAAATGGGTTTGGTGACAAAGGCGTTGAGGGCGGGGTCGAAGGCGCCGCCGGAAAAGCCTTCCAGTTCCTCCATGGTGAGGGAGGTCCCGGGGACGTCGTCCCGCAGCGGGGCGAAATCGGTCAGGCCCACGCCCATGGGGTCGATGCCGGAGGTGTCCAGTTCGTTCAGGTGGTGGACATAGTCGAGGACCGACGACATGTCCTGGGACAGGCGTTTGGCGTCGTCCAGGGAAATGCGAATGCGCAGCATTTCCGCCAGGGCCAACGTTTCTTTGGCGTCGATGGGCATAGGGAAGGGCTCCTTGTCAAGCGTGGCGGCCGGGTCCGGCGATTTCCGGCCGGAATCCCGCGGTTATACGGCAACTGGGTAATGGTATCTACAAAGCCCCCCTCATGCCAAAAAAAAATCCAACCCCCTTCGTAATTTTGTTAAAAAAAATGAAAGTTTCGCCCGTTTACGGGAAAGTGTTTGCTGTAACGCTCAAGGAGAGAACTCCCCGGACAAATCCCCGCTTCTGGATTTGCCGGCGGGTTATCCTCCCGTCCGCGGGTAGTCCACAAACCGCCGCCCGCGCGGGCGTTTAACCTTGGAGCAAAGGAGGCGGAAATGCGTGCGTTAGGCGCGGTACTGCTGATCATCGCCGGGATAATAGTCTTGGATTTTCTCGCCTGGGGAGGCGAGGACAATCTCATGGCCCTGCGGGGATCGACGCCGGAGGGGGGACTCGGGGTGAACCAGTTCAAGCCCGATGCCTCCGGCCCGATTCGACGCGGCGGCGGCCCGGCGTTGTCCGTGTCCCAGCCCCTGACGCGTTCGGCCGGCATCCAGCCGGCCGGCAGCCCCGGCGGGGCGTTGCGCCTTTTGCCTTGGCGCGACACCTGCGCCACCACGCTTCGCCTGCTACCGGGGATGGCTTTCGAAATTGAAAGAAAGGGCGGCTACGGTTTGGCGCCGCGTTTTTCCGGAAGGGAGGAGCCGGCCGGGGAAGGTTTCCTGAGCAGTCTCCTTTGGGAACTCATCAAGCCGGCGGGGAAATGATATAAGGTAGTAAGCCTGAAGATAAAGCGCCGCCAGTCACCTGATCGTACCGGGCTAACCCACTGTTTGGCCAGCCCGCAGCAAAAGACCGTCAACCCGAACCCAGCATCCGCACCGCGCGGTTTGGCGCCCGGGGCCGGAAGGGGAAATGCCGGAGAACCGTCGGGGTAGGGGGAGTCCGTACCCGCCGTTCCCGCGCCCATTTTCCCTTTTGCCGCCCTGCCGCCTTGTCGACGCCGCGTGTGATCCGGCGCTGGTTTCGAGATGACGGTTTTTTTTGTTTCCTTTTTTTCTTCAGAAAAAAAAATTTTTCCGCCACCTCCGCGTGAACAGGACTATAACCCGACATTGATATTGCTCTCCGCGGAGCGCGAGCCGGTTCTCCGGTTCAGGGCAGCTCTAAAAATGCTCTTTTGCCCGGATACTTCCTCAGGGCTTCGTTCTCGCGTTTGGTAACACAAACCACCACCGCGTGTTACAAAACGCTGCCACTACGCCCTTCCTCGTCTGCGGGCAAAAGAACTATTTTTAGAGGTGCCCAAAGACCAAGTGGAAAACCATGGATTTCGTCTACGAACACCTCCTCCCCAAAATCACCCACCTGCACAACGCCGGTTATCTCATCGTCTTTGCCGTCGCCTTTCTCGAATCGCTGGTTCTGGTGGGGGGGATTGTCCCCGGCGCCACCCTGGTGGTCTTCGCCGGGGCCTTGGCCTCGAAGGGGCAATTTCACCTGGCGCCCTTAATCGCCTTGGCGGCGGCCGGGGCGATTCTGGGGGACGGCGTCAGCTATTGGCTGGGACTGCATGGCACCGGCTGGTTCAAGGATTACAACCGCTACCTCAAACCCGAATATTTGGACAAGACCCATGAATTTTTCCAGAAACACGGCGCCTCCAGCATTTTCTTCGGCCGCTTCGTCGGGGTGATCCGGATGTTGGTGCCGTTCGTGGCGGGCTTGTCGAAAATGGATGCGCGGCAATTTTTCCTCTGGAACGCGGTGAGCGGCGTCGCCTGGGGGGTGTTTCACGTCCTGCTCGGTTTTTCCCTGGGTAAGGCCTGGCGGCGGTTCGAGGTGTGGTCGGGCCGGGTGGCTATCCTGGTGGTGATCGCGGCGGCGGTCGGCCTTGCGGCCTGGCTGATTCGGCAGCGGCTGGTGCGTCGCAAATAGTTCTTGGTCGCCGCCTGCCGCAACTGTGAACCGCCCCGGAAAAAAAGCTTTTTCGCCCGGCCTTTCCCTCGTAAAATGGCGTAACGTCGGCATCCGTCCCCGCCACTTCCACAGAGAAAGGCTACCATCATGAGCGGTTTGACCATCCTTGTCGTCGCCAGTGTCTGCTTTCTCCTCGCCTACCTGCTCTACGGGCGAAGCCTGGCCAGAAAATGGGGCATTAACCCGCAAAACCCCACTCCCGCCCACACCATGAACGACGGCATCGATTACGTCCCCGCCAAACGCTCCGTCGTCTTCGGCCACCAATTCGCCTCCATCGCCGGCGCCGGCCCCATCAATGGACCCAGCATCGCCGCCATGTTCGGCTGGTTGCCCGTTCTCCTGTGGATCATTTTCGGCGGCATCTTCATCGGCGCCGTGCAGGATTTCGCCGCCATGTACGCCTCGGTGAAAACCCAGGGCAAAACCATCGGCCACATCATCGAACTGTACGTGGGGAAAACCGGGAAACGCCTGTTCCTGGTATTTACCTGGCTCTTCTCGATTCTGGTCGTCGCCGCCTTCGCCGACATCGTCGCTGTCACTTTCAATGGCTTCAAAACGGACGGCACCCTCGACAGCGCCAATGCCTCCGTCGCCACCACTTCCATCCTGTTCATGATCGCCGCCGTCGGCCTCGGCTTCTATCTCCGCCGCCGCAATCCCGGCGGCTACCTGTCGGGAGCGGTCGCCGTCGTCCTCCTCGTCGCCTGCATCGCCCTCGGACTTTTCCTCCCCCTGCATGTCCACAAGGGGCCATGGTTGTATTTCGTCTTCGCCTACATCTTCGTCGCTTCGGTCACGCCGGTCTGGGCGCTCCTGCAACCGCGCGACTACCTGAATTCGTTTCTCCTGGTCATCATGATCGTCGCCGCCTTCGCCGGCGTCGTCTACGCCAATCCGGACATGAACCTCGCCCCCTTCACCGGCTTCGAAGTGAACGGCATCCCCCTCTTCCCCATCCTTTTCGTGACCGTCGCCTGCGGCGCCGTCTCCGGCTTCCACGCCCTGGTCTCCTCCGGCACCGCCTCGAAACAGGTCGACAACGAACGGGACATCCTCCCCATTTCCTTCGGCGGCATGCTGATTGAATGCCTCCTCGCCGTCCTCGCCCTGGTCACCGTCGGCTCCCTCGCGGTCGGGGGCGTGTTGCCGCAAGGCTCGCCGCCGGTCATTTTCGCCCGGGGCGTTTCGAATTTCCTCGCCGGCCTCGGCCTCCCCCGGGACACCGTCTACACCCTCATCACCCTGTCCGTCTCCGCCTTCGCCCTCACCTCCCTCGACTCCGTCGCCCGGGTCGGACGCCTCGCTTTCCAGGAAATGTTCCAAAGCGCCGACCACAACCATAAACCCGGACCCGTCGCCGGTTTTTTCGCGAACCGCTACGTCGCCACTTTTCTCACCCTGCTGGTAAGTTACCTCCTCGCCCTCAGGGGTTACGCCGACATCTGGCCGCTGTTCGGTTCCGCAAATCAGCTGCTGGCCGCCCTGGCGCTGATTGCCTGCGCCGTGTTCCTCAAGCACACCCATCGCGAGGGCTGGATGCTGTATGTGCCGATGCTGGTGATGCTGATTGTGACTTTCTCGGCTTTACTGCTGACGATTGTGAAACTCCTCGGCCGGCTCAATCGCGAGGGCGGCTTCACCCTCGCCGGCGACGGTTTGCAGCTGGTGTTCGCAGTGATTCTCCTGGGCCTGGGCATCATGGTCGCGGCGGCGGGGATCAATCGCCTCCGCTTCGGGAAACCGCTCGCCGGTACGAACGAGGCGCCGGTGAAATGACGAGAAAAACCCCAATCGGAAAGGCCGTTTCCATGCCGGCCCTGATTCTTGCCGGCCTGTTCCTGCTGGCGAATTTGTTCGCACCGGCCGGACTGGCCGTCGACCTCTTCGATCTGGATGCGGATACCGGGCCGCCGCCGCCGGGGATCCTGGCGGATGGGGGGGACCGCGACCCCGGCCCAAGCGCCGAGCCGCTGCTTGCCGGGCCGCTGGTGTACGAAACCAGCCACGACCGGCCGACCGCGCTCATCCGCCTGCCGCTGGTCCGGCAGGCGCGGGACAATACCTGCGGCGTCGCCTGCGTCCAGTCGCTCCTGCGTTACGCCGGACCCGAATTCGACCTCCGCGAGGATCTCCTCATCCCCAAGGTGGGAACCGACGAATCCGGCACGCCGGTCGACGGCATGGTGAATTTCCTGAACCGCGTTCGCCTGCGGGGCGACACGGTTGCCGGGGAAGGGGATGACGCCGGAACCCCGATTTTCACGGCCGAATTCGCCGAAAACCTGACGGTCGAGGATCTAATCCGCCATATCGATCAGGGCCGGCCGGTGATTTGCCTGTTCCAGGCCTGGAGCGAAAATGCCGAGGGCCAATACGAAATTGAACGCGACTACCGCCGGATTTGGGCTTCCGGGCATTACGCCATAGCGGTGGGTTACGACGCGCGGCGGCTTTATTTCATGGACCCCTCGACCATGGGCAGCTACACCTATATTCCCCGCGACGAATTCACCGCCCGCTGGCACGGCGTCGGGGACATCACCGAGGAAGGGGTCGAACGGCTCGAGCGGGCCGGGATAATCGTGACCATACCGAAGCCGGGTTATGCGCCGGAGGAATTTTTCAAAATCCTCTGAACGCCGCCGGCGTCCGGAAGACATTTGAAAACCGCCCGCCAATTTCTACAATAAGGTTTGTAATCAAGTTGACTTTGTCACCAAGGAAATCGAGCGGCGATCGGCTCGATTTTCTTTGTGACAGAACTTTCAACCAATTCCGAAAAAACCGACGAGGAACGCCCTTGGAACCTTCAGAAGCCGATTCCGGATTCAGCCATTTCCGCACCACCGCCTGGTCCATCGTCCTGGGCGCCCAAAACGCCGAGGGCGGTCGCGACAGCCGGGAGAAATGCCTGGCTTTCCTGTGCCGGAATTATTGGAAGCCGGTGTACTACTACATCCGCCGCCGCGGTCTGTCCCACGACGACGCCATCGACATGACCCAGGAATATTTCGCGACTTTCCTGGAAAAGGATTTCGTCGCCATCGCCGATCGCGAACGCGGCCGCTTCCGAACGTTCGTTTTGGTGACGGCAAACCGTTTCCTGTCCAAGCAACTCGCCCGCAAGGCCCGGAAGGAAGCCGCCCTTTCCCTCAATTTCATAACTTCCGACGCCGAAGGCCGGGAAATTTACCTGCCCGAACTCGCCACCGGCGAAACGGCCGAGGACGACTTCAACCGCCGCTGGGCCTTGTCCATCCTCGAGGGAACCCTGGAACGCATGGCCCGCGAATGCTCGGACGGACGGCGGAAGCTGTATTACCTGGCGTTCCGGCGTTATATCGATTCCTCGACGGACGTCCAGCCGCCGAGTTACCGGGACATCGGCGAGGAACTGGGGGTGTCGGAAATCGACGTGACCAATTTCCTGCACCGGGGCCGGAACATTTTTCACAAATTGCTCCGCAGCGAAATCCGCGAACTGGTTTCGTCGGACGCCGAAGTCGAGGCGGAAATAGAGGCGCTCAAGGATTATCTGCGCAAATAAGGGGTTAAGCATGACCATACCGACCGGAATCAGCCACCAGGAAAGCGTGACCGTCGACGCCGGTAATGTCGCCACGGCGGTGGGAAGCGGCCGGGTGGAGGTTTTCGCCACGCCGATGCTGGTGGCCTTGATGGAGGCCGCCGCCAGCCGCTGTTTGGAAAAGCACCTGGAACCGGGGACGGTGACGGTGGGAACCGACATCAGTATACAGCACAGCGCCGCCACTCCCGTGGGGATGACCGTGACCGCCACGGCGACGGTGACCGGAGCGGACCGGCGGCTGGTGCATTTCGCGGTATCGGCCCGGGATGAAACGGGGGAAGTGGGCCGGGGCACTCACACCCGCTGCGTGGTCGAGCTGGAAAAATTCATGGCCAAGGCCAGGGCGAAAGGGGCGGCGAAAAGCTAGGCCTCATTTTCCGTCCCCAAACCGCGAGTCCCCCAGCGCCAGGCGAAGTGAAACAATCCGGATAGAATCAGGTAGGCCGCCGCGGCCATGACCAGCGGGATAAAGCTGCCGGGATTCCGCTGCTGGAGCAGATCCGCCGCCCGGGTCAGGTCGACGATGCCCAGGTAGCCGACGATGGAGGTGAGCTGCAAAATCATGAGGGTCGTCTCGCGGAAGTGGCGTAACAGTTCCAGGGCCCTTTCCCGCGGGAGGATGGTCCGGACCAGCCCTGGCAGTCCATTGCCCGCGACACGAACCGCGGTACCCTCCTCCCGCCGCCTCGTCCTTATGGATCTCCGGACGGCCGGGGCCAGGCGGGCGGCGCCGGCGAAGGCGATGCAGACCAGCGCTGGAAATAGCGGGGCGCGTTCATGTTCCGGATTGAAAAAATAATATGCCGCCAGGAGAAATATCAGCGCGGGGACGCTGCTGAAAACAAATATGAAGCCCCGGACCGGCAGCTTCACGAACCGGCCGGAACGCAGTTCCAGCCAAGCCAGTATCAGCGCCAGCAAGCCGCCGAGAATCAGCGAACCCACGCTCAGAAATAGCGTCACCCCCAGCCCAGACAGAAAAAGCCGGCCGCCGTCCCCCCGGATGAACAGGCGCCGGAAATCGTCCAGGGCTCCCGACCACCGGTTGTCCTCCGGCGTTTCCGGCGTCGTCACGTTATTCCGCCGCAAGCCGCACAGCGCCGTCCCGCCTACATAGTACGGATTCGTGAACGCCAGGCGTTCTTTCTCCGCCGCGCCCAGGTTCATGGGATCGGCCGCGAAATCAATCTCCCCCGCCGTCAGCGCCGCCACCAAACTTTCCGCGTCGGGCAGTTGAACCGTTTTCAGGACGGCCCCGACGTGTCCGGCGAAGCGTTTGGCGAATTCCAGTTCGAAGCCGATGTCCGCCTCGTCCTTCCGGGGCGAATTGTCCAGCGTGCCGTAAACCAGCTGCCGAGGCCCTTCGCCAGGCAGGATTTCCTGCACCGAGGCCAGAATGGGGAAGTCGAGCCAGCGGGCGATCATGTCGCCGTAGGTGCCGTCGATACGTATGAGATTGAGGAAGCTGTCCAGTTCGTTCAGGAGGACCCGGTTTTCCGGTCTGACGGCGAAGCCGTGGCGCTCGGTCGTCAGCATGGGATAAAGTTCGATTAAGCCGGGATGGTCGCCGATCAGGCGGCGGATGGCGGCGTCGCCGGCGACCAGGGCCTCGACTTCGCCGTGCAGCACCGCATCCGCGCACTCCTCCAGGGAAGGGTAGGGAACGGCCTGCGCTGCGGGGAGGGCGAGGGCGAGGATGAGGTCGGCGTCGGACTTTTCGGCGAAAGCGATTTTACGGCCGATCCATTCATCCATGTCGAAGGCGCGGGCGACGCGTTCCCCTTCGGAGGGGCTTTTGACGCAGATGACGCTGCCGCTCTGGAAGTAGGAATCGGAAAAGGCGACGCGGCGCATTCTTTCCGGGGTCATGGCGAAGATGTTGCCGCCCAGGTCGACCGTGCCCGCTTCGATATTGGGGATGATGTCGGAGAAATTCGTGGTGACGATGCGGAGGGTTTTCCCTAGGGATCGGGCGAAGCGTTTGGCGAGTTCGATGTCGAAGCCGACCAGGAGGCCGTCCTGCATGTAGCTGAAGACATCGATGTTTCCGGCGGTGGCGAAGACGAGTTCGCCGTTGGGACCGTTTGTTTCGATGTCCGGGGGAATGGGCGTCTGGTCGGCTTCCAGCCAGCGGTGCAGCATGTCGTCGTAGGTTTTGTCGTGTTTGATTTTGCGTAGGTATTGGTTAAGTTCCTCCCTCAGGGCCCGGTTGTTGTGGTTCATCACGAAGCCGCAGATGAAGCTGGTCAAGCGCGGCTTCAGGATGCGAATCTTGCCGTTCGCCACCCGGCGGCGGATGGCGATGGCTTCCGGGGCGAGAATCGCGTTGACCAGATCCCGTTCCAGCGCGGCGAAGAGTTCGTCCATGTCCCCGAAGCGAATCGGGATGGCCTCGGGCAAGTGCACCCGGGCGATTTCCTCGTAAATGGTGCCCTCGATGATGCCCAGTTTTTTCCCGGCGTAATCGGCCTTGCGCACAATCCCGACCATCGCCGGCGCCGGCGTGGTTTTAACCGGGCCTTGCGCGGCGTATGCCGGCGCCGGCGGAGCGGCCGCGAAGAACAGGATGATCGCCGCCAGCGGCGGAATTAGGGCATGCGGGAAAGAGGGCATGGTTGCTGGTTTATCCCCTGGACTGTCGCCAATATTCCATTCGAACCGCCCATTGGCTGTTTAGTGAGACGAAAACTCTCTTCAGGTCCGGTAATGGCTCTGACGCAAAGCGGTGTTTTGGAGGGGCAGAACGGTGCTTTGCGAAAGTTCCGTCATCCCCTTTTCCCGGCGGTTTGCCGGGTGATCAGTTCCACCGGGAACACGATGCGCCGCGGCTCCAGATGGGGGTCGGCGATGCGTTCCAGGAGAAGGCGGACGGCGGCCCGGCCCATTTCCAGGAGCGGCTGCCGGATGGTGGTCAGGGGCGGGTTGTACAATTTGGAAAGGCTGATGTCGTCGAAGCCGATTACCGAGACATCCCGGGGGATTCTGAGGCCGGCCTCGACGATGGCCCGGACCGCTCCGTAGGCCATGAGATCGTTGGTGGCGAAGGCGGCGGTGAATTTTTCCCCGTCCTGCAGGCGCCTGCGCACCACCTGGTAGCCGCTTTCGGTTTGGAAATCGCCCTGGAGAATCGCCCGGTCGGGGATGGAGCAGCCGTTTTTCCGGCAGCGCTCCACGAAGCTTTCGACCCTTCGCCAGGTGGGGCTGGCGCCGGGCAGGCCGGCGAGGCAGATGACATCGCGGTGACCCAGGCTGTGGAGGTAGTCGGCGGCGATGCGTCCGCCCTGGACGTTGTCGACCAGAATGGAATCGGTGGCCAGGCCGGCGAGCTCGCGATCGAGCATGACCAGGGGGATGTCGGGGACGACTTCGGTGGGCGGTCGGTCGGGGGGATTGCCGGCATTGACGAGGATGATGCCGTCGATTTGCTTTTCGGCGAGCATGGCGAGGTAGTGCGTTTCAATTTTCGGATTGGCGTCGGAATTGCATATGATGGCGCTGTAACTCGCCTCGAAGCAGGCGTCCTCGACCCCCCGCGCCACTTCGGTGAAGTAGGGGTTGACGATGTCGGGGGTGACCAGGCCGATGGTGTTGGAGCGGCGTCGGCGGAGTCCGCTGGCGAGGCGGTTGGGGCGGTAGTTCAGGCGGATGATGGCTTCGCGGACGCGTTCGCGCTTCTCTTCGGACACGTAGCGGGTGTTGTTTATCACATGCGACACCGTGGTGGTGGAGACGCCGGCGAATTCGGCGATTTGCTTTATTCCGGTGGCCATGGCTGTCCTGTTCCTGCAGGATTTGCGGAGCGTTTGCCGCAAATCTAGCGATGTAGAAGTAAGCGCGCCAGAAACGCGTTTCGTTGCATGTCCATGCCCTCGTGCTGGCAGAGTTCGTGGCAGCAGCAGCAGCGGATGCAAAGTTTTTCGTCGATGTGGGCATGGCCGTTCTGCATGTGGATGGCGTGGACGGGACAGATTTCCCCGCAGTGGCCGCAGCCGATGCAGGAGGGTTTGACCGCCGGTTTGGGGGCGAGGGCGTTCCGGAGCCAGGCGGCGAGCCGGGGCAGGCGGCGTTCGATAAAGCCGCCGTGCATCTGGAGGGTCACCAGTTCCGGTATGTTCCAGTCCCCCGGGCGGAGTTCCCCGGCGGCGGGGCCGTGCCAAACGAAATTTTCCCAGGCGGCTTCCCCCGGCGCACGATCCATGGCGTCCGCCAAAGTGAACAGCAGGGAGCGTTCGAGCCCGAGGACGTCCATGACCGCGGCGTCGAGGGACCAGGGGTCGTCCGAGGCGGCGATGAACCCGACCGGACGCGCCCGGCCGGCCGTGGGACCGAGGCCGTCCATGCCCACCACCGCGTCGAGGATGGACAAGCCGGGGCGGACGGCGCGGGCGATGTCATTCAGCATCCGGGCGAAGAATTTCCGGTCCCTGCCAGCCCGGTAGTGCCACTGCAGCTTCCGCACCCCGCAGACGGCGCCGAACATGTTCTTGACCGCCAGGGACATGAGCATCTGCCCGTGGGTTTTCATCTTCGGCAGATTGACAATCACATCCGCTTCCAGAAGTTCCCGGGCCAGTTCCAGCTTGGCAAAGGTGCGGTTGTCCCGAACCTGCCCGGTGGAAGTGAATTCGACCAGCTCCGCCCCTTCGTCCCGGACGACCTCGAGGATGCCGCAATTTTTCGCCGCCCCGCGCGCGGTACCGTAGCCGGGGGAATCGCCGACCCCCAGCCAGGCCGCCCCGGCTTCCTTGGCCAGGATCAGGACGGCCCGGACCAGCGCCGGATGGGTGTTGATGCCGGTCTCGACTTTTCGGCCGAAGACCAGGTTCGGCTTCACCAGGACCCGGGCCCCCTTGGGAACGAATTTTTCCATGCCACCCAGGGGAGTCAAAACTCTCTGCAGGGCGGCGAGGATCGCGTCGGGGCGGTAGTCGTCATGCTTGACGAGGGAAACGCCGGGGCTGGTTGTTTGCGACATGTTTTCCTTTTGGGCAGTTTAACAGCCCGGTAACAAAGTCCATTGCCGCCGCTTTCGGCTGGTAGGTCCGCAATAAATAGGCCAAAAAAAAAGCCCAAATTCCCAGAATTGATTATTTTTTTTGGCTCGTATTTAGAAC
>JAVBRG010000088.1:0-12918 GCA_031548195.1 Planctomycetota bacterium
AATACCAAGACGCTTGGCACGAGTGAGGAGGCCCAGCAAACCGACCACTTCCAAACCCAAGGCTTTCACCAACCGGCGCCCCCTGCGGTCATCAAGACAAATATACCGGATGTTCTGTTCCAAAGCGAGCTGGATAGCGGCAGCTTCACCTTCATCAAGCGTCATCCGCGCGTATACCGGTAAGGATTCGCGAAGTTCGCATATCTCCAGCCACAGCGCTTCCACCGGCGGATGACCGAAAGCGGGGCCGGCCGCCAGTTCTTGGGCAACGTTCGGAGGAGCGACGTAGGTAAAGGGAAGCTTGGTCAGGATCGACAACCCATCAATCTTGGCAAGCAAGATTAGCGGCCCCGCGTCCATGACCATCCGCTCGTCAACCATTCCCGAACCTCAGTTCATCCTCGGCGTCATCCTCGGTGAGGTTCACACACGAATAACCATGATTAACCAGGGTTGCCATGAACTCCACCCGATTCTGGCCATACAGCTTGGCGGCTTGGCCGAGAGTGAGCCGGCCATCCTCGAACAGCTTGGCCGCACCGGCGAGACGGGTTAAATCGGCCAGCTCCGATCGGGACAAATTGGCGCTGGCCAGGATATCGTCGGTGTAGGTGATGGTTATGGTGTTCTCGGTTGTTGACATACAGGTCTCCAGTTTATGCCTTCATTATACTGTATATCAGCTTAATGGGCAATTGCCCCAATACAAACTTGCTTGGGTAAAGACACTCGGACCGAGGGGGAAGAATAGCAGGGCATATCCCTACATCTTGTAACCGATCGGGAAAGGTCTGGTAGTGGACCTTACACTCAATGTAAGAGTCGCCTCCATAACTCGTCAGGAGTTACGGAACAACCTTGAAACACAGTATGGGGGTATCGACTTAACATAATCCCGGGGCGTCATGCCGAAGCGATCTTTGAAGGCATGGTAAAAATGTTGTACTGTGCGGTATCCACTGCCATAACTGGTTTCGGCCACGGTCTTCCCCGCCATAAGGAGGTCTTTCGCCAGTTCAAGCCTGGCCGTATGTATCGCCTCATGCAGAGACTTCTCTTCCACTTTTAGGAACCGCCTTTCCAAAGCACGCCGTGAAATATTGCAGGCCGCCACCACATCCGTCACATTTATTCCCTTGCCGACATTGGCGAGAATAAACTTCTTGGCCGCAACGACTACTCGGTCTTTTCCAAACATGATGTTGGTCGACTCACGCTCGGCAATGCCCAGCGGCGGGACGACCACCTGTTGCGGCGCGCTGTCGCCGGCGAGGATTTTACCGAGGAGGGTCGCCGCCTCCATGCCGATTCGTTCGCAGTCGCAAGTGATGGAGGTCAGGGTGGGCTGCGAGAGTTCGCAGAAGACGTCGTCGTTATCCACGCCGACCACGCCCAATTGTTGCGGAATCTTGATGCCGGCCATCTCCGCCGCGATGGACACGCGGTAGCCCAGAAGATCGTTGGCGGCCAGGATGCCGCAAGGCAGGGGAATGGTTTTCAGCCAGCGGGTAAGGCCGGCGAGACTGGGTTCCCTTTTCAGCCAAGAAATCCCGACGCTATGGCAGTGGAGCTGGGCATCGGAATGTTCCCGCACCGCTTCACGCATGCCGATTTTTCGCAGATTCGACCATGAGGTCTCATCGATGCCGACGTAACCGAAATGCGGAAAACCTTTATCCTTCAGGTGGGCGGCGGCGAGCTTGCCGGTCAGGATGTCGTCGTTCAGAACCCTGGGCATGGCCGATTCGGCATAGGCATTGGCGATATCCACCACCGGCACGCCGAGAGAAACGATGCGCCGGTGTTCCTCCAGATTGGTGATGCGGGCGATGATGCCGTCGACCTTTTGCCTGCCGGATTGTTTCTGCCGGAACAGCCATTCGTTTCCCGACAGGCGCCAGAGCTTGCGGCGATGCGCGAACTTGATGATTCCGACCGCCACTTTGTGGTCGTAACGTTCGTTCCAGCCCAAAACCAGGCTGACGTTGAAAGTCCTCCGGTCCATGATCGCCTCCTTCCCACGCGCCGCAATTTGGCAAAAAAGGTCCGCTTATTGAGAATGGAAATAGCCCACCGGGTCGAGTATATTACCAGCATCGGAACTACCTCTATCCTTTGTCCTTGACACATCCGCACAAGCAATACGCCGATTAAACTCAGTGACGCATATTCGTAATTGCCACCAAACGTTGCCGCCCATTCCCGGTAATGCCGGCTCCGTGTTTTCCCTCTAGCGGCGGAATCAGGTTCCGCCCCAGGTTCAACCAAGATTCCGCACGTTTGCCGTGCGGCGCGGCTCCCGCATCGCCCCGCGACCGGCTTCAAGAAAAATTTCGCCCCACCATCTTATGAGGAGCACACATGAACCTCGACCTGCCATTCGCCCCCCATCCAGTTGACGGCGTCAATCCGAACGATGTGCCGAAACGTCAGCTGTACACCGGGGCGTCCATTCCCTGCATAGGCCAGGGGACCTTCGGCAACGACCGCTTTTCGGCGGAAGAAATCGCTTTGTCCGTGCTGGGCGGGCTGAGCGTCGGTTATCGCTTTATCGATTGCGCCGCTGTGTATGGGAACGAACCCGAGATTGGCCGCGTCCTCGCCCATGCCATACGGGGAGGCATTCCGCGTTCCGAACTCTTTATAACATCCAAACTGTGGAATGACAAGCACACACCCCGCGATGTCCGGCCCGCGCTCGAAAAGTCCCTGAAGGATCTGGGGCTGGATTACCTGGACCTCTATTTCATCCACTGGCCTTTCCCCAACACCCACGCGCCTGGCGCCGCACATGACAGCCGCTCGCCGACCGCGCGAGCCTACAACCCCGAGCGGTTTCTCGAAACCTACCGTGAGCTGGAGAAAGCAGTGGATGCCGGGTTGATTCGCCACATCGGAACTTCGAACATGACCGAGGCGAAAATGCGAAAGCTTCTCCCCGATTGCACGGTGAAGCCCGCCGCCAATCAAATGGAAATGCATCCGTGCCTCGCCGAGCCGCAGTTCTTCGCCTACCTGATGGAAAACGGAATACAGCCGATTGCCTTCTGCCCGATGGGTTCCCCCGGCCGGCCGGCGCGGGACACCGACCCCGCCGACGTGGAAGTTTTGACCAACCCCATTGTTAAGGAAATCGCCGCCGCGCGGGGCGTTCACCCGGCGGTCATTTGCGTCAAATGGGCGGTGCGGCGGGGGCAAATTCCCATTCCCTCCTCGATTCACCGGAGCAAATATCTCGCAAACCTCAAGGCCGCCGTAGCCGATCCTCTCACCGACGCGGAAATGGCAATACTGGGGACGGTCGACTGCGGCTGCCGTCTGATCAAGGGCCAGGTGTTCTTGTGGGAAGGGGCCAAGTCCTGGCGGGATTTGTGGGACGAGGACGGCGTAATCGCCAAATGAAACGGGAGAAGAAACATGAACTCACTCTTGGAAGTAAAGGGAATCTGCAAGTCGTTCCCCGGGGTCAAGGCGTTGGACAATGTCCAACTCGAACTTAGAAAGGGCGAGGTTCACGTCCTGTTGGGCGAGAACGGCGCGGGGAAGTCCACCCTCATGAAAATCCTCTCCGGAGTCTACCGGCCCGATTCCGGCAGCATCACTTACAAGGGCCAACCCGCCGCCTTTCACAACGCGACCGAGTCGCAGCGGGCCGGCATCAGTATCATCTACCAGGAGCTGAACCTGGTCCCGCACCTCACGGTGGCGCAGAATATTTTCATCGGCAAGGAACCACTCAAGTGGGGACCGACCATCGACGCGGCCAAGATGAACTCCGACGCAGTTGGCCTTCTGCGGCGGCTCAATACCGACATCAATCCGAAAACCCTGGTGAAAAACCTGCCCGTGTCGAAGCAGCAGATGGTCGAGGTGGCCAAGGCCCTAAGTTACGACTCAGACGTCCTCATCATGGACGAGCCGACCTCCGCCCTCACCGAATCGGAAATCGAAGAATTGTTCAACGTGATAAGAGACCTTCGTCAGGGGGGCGTCGGCATCATCTACATTTCCCACCGTCTCGAAGAACTCAAGGAAATCGCCGACCGGGTCACTATCTTCCGTGACGGCCAATACATCTCCACCGACAACTTCGCCGACCTTCACCTGGACGAAATCGTCAAGCGGATGGTGGGCCGGGAAATGGACAACAAATTCCCCCATAAGACGGCGCAGCCATCAGACAAAACTTTGCTTGAAGTTCGGAAACTACGGCGTAAGGGCGAAAGCGAGACCGCCTCCTTCAACCTAAGGGCCGGCGAGATTCTGGGGGTCGCCGGGCTTATGGGCGCCGGCCGCACCGAACTGGCGCGGGCCATCTTCGGCGCCGATCCGATTGAGTCCGGCGACATTTTCATCGACGGCCGGCAGGTGAGGATCAAGACCCCCATCGACGCGATCCGGCAGGGCATCGGCTATTTGTCCGAGGACCGCAAGGCCTTCGGCCTCGCCGTGACCATGCAGGTAAAGGACAACATCACCATGGCCTTTATGGACGAGGTGACCAGTCGAAGCGGCCGCATCAAAAAAAATCTAGAAAAAACCGTCTCCGAACGCTACGTGAAGGAACTCGGCATCAAGACTCCAAGCATTTCCCAGGTAGTCAAGAATCTATCCGGCGGCAACCAGCAGAAAGTCGTCATCGCCAAGTGGCTGTTCCGGAACGCCAATGTCCTCATTTTCGACGAGCCGACCCGGGGCATCGACGTCGGCGCCAAGTTCGCCATTTACGAATTGATGGACAAGCTGGCGGCCAAGGGCGCTGGCATCATCATGATCTCCTCCGAACTGCCGGAAATCCTCGGGATGTCGGACCGGGTGATGGTGATGTGCCAGGGCCGCATCTCCGGCTTTCTCGACCGGGCGGAGGCCACTCAGGAGAAGATACTCCACTATGCCGCCGGATTGGCGTAATGATGGGAATGGACTTTGAGGCTTTGCCCTATTGAAGCTTTGCCATATGGAAGAAGGAGTAAGGCATGGAAAAGGATTCTAACGGCATAATCAACGCCGATCTTCTGCAAAAATTCGCCGCCTTCGCCGGGCTTGTCGGTCTGCTGGTGGTGTTTTCGCTGACCTCGAAAAACTTCATGAGCGTCAGCAACATGATCAGCATCACCGTACAAACCACCACCATCGCGCTGGCCGGCATCGGCGTCACCTATGTCATCATCACCGGCGGCATCGACCTGTCCATCGGCTCGGTACTGGCCCTGTCGGGCGTGGTGGCGGGGCTGTTGGTGAAGAACTGGGGCTTCCCCATCCCGTTGGCGTTTTTGGTCGGTATTTTGATGGGCATGTTCTGCGGCTTCCTGAACGGCGGCATGATTAAGTTCCTCCGCCTCCCCCCCTTCATCGCCACCCTCGGCATGATGATGATCACCCGCGGCGTCGGCCTTCTGGCCACCAACGCCCGCTCCATCACCGGGCTCCCCGAGTCCTTCGGCTGGCTGGCTAACGAAGCGCTGGGCCGGACTTATAAAACGCTCCCGAACGGCATGGAAGTGACCGACTTCGAAGGCATTCCCTACGCCGTCGTCCTCATGGTCATCCTGGCCTGCCTGTTCTACTACATTCTTTCCTCCACCAAATTGGGGCGCTACATCTACGCCGTAGGCTCGAACGAGGAGGCGGCCCGGCTGTCCGGCATCAATGTGGTGAAGGCGAAGTTCACCGCCTACATGATTTGCGGCGGCTTCGCCGCCCTGGCCGGCATCGTCACCATGTCCCGCCTGGTCATCGTCCAACCCACCGCCGGCGTCGCCTTCGAAATGGACGCCATCGCCTCCGCCGTCATCGGCGGCACCAGCCTGATGGGAGGCGTCGGCACCATCTCCGGCACCATCATCGGCGCCTTCATCATCGGCGTGCTTCGTAATGGCTTGAACATGCTGGGCGTGCAGGGCTTTGTGCAGCAAATCATCATCGGCCTGGTCATCATCGCGGCGGTGTCCGTGGACCAGCTTCGCAATCGTAAGAAAGTTTAGGTTCAGTCCGAATTGGTGCGGAGAACTTTTCGTTTTTTTTTAAACAGGGAGAACAATATGCGCGCTATCAGAATGATGCTCTTGACCGTGTTCGTTTTGGCCGTCGTTTGCATTTGCCCAGCCAAGGCCGAGGATGAAATCGCCGTCATCGTGAAGACGCTCAACTCCAGCTTTTGGCAGAATGTCAACACCGGCGCCGCCGACGCCGAAAAGGAACTGAAAGCCGGCGGCAAAAATATCGCCATCACCTTCAACGGCCCCGACGCCGAAACGGAAATAGAGAAACAGGTCAACATGGTCGAAAACGCCGTCAACCGGGGCGTTAAAGCCATCGTCCTCGCTCCCAGCGATCCCGATGCCCTGGTGCCGCCGCTCCGCCGCGCCAAGGCGGCCGGCATCCCGGTGGTCATCGTCGATTCAGGGATCAACGACGAGGGCCTGTACCTCTCCTTCCTGGCCACAAACAACCATGCCGCCGGTGAACTTTGCGCCAAAGAACTGATCCAGCGTCTCGGCGGTCCCGACAAAACCGGCAAAATCGCCATCATGTCCTACGTCGCCGGAGTCGGTTCGGAAATCGGCCGCGTCGGTGGCTTCCGCGAATACATCGAAAAGAACTCGAAATTGAACATCGTCAACACCTACTACTCCAACGCCGACATGATCACCGCCATGAACCAGACCACCGACGTTCTCGCCGCCAACCCCGACCTCATCGGCATTTTCGGCGCCAACGAACCCACCGCCGTAGGCATGGGCCGCGCCGTCAAGACCCGCGGCATGGGCGGCAAGCTGGTCGCTGTCGGCTTCGACGGAGATCAGAACCTCCAGGGCTTCGTTAAGGACGGAACCCTCCAGGGCATCGCCGTGCAAAGCCCCTACAACATGGGCTACCTCGGGGTGAAAGCCGCCCTGGACGCGAGCGAAGGCAAGAAGCTGGACAAGAACATCGACACCGGCATCGTCTTCGTAACCAAGGACAATATCGACTCCACCGAAGCGAAGCAAGTTCTATATTGATCGATATTCTGCAAAGTGGCGAGTGAACTGCGCATCGCCACTTTGCAAAATATAATTTCCATCACGACCGAAACACCTGCATTGAAAGGTCAAAAATGATCAAGACGGAGATCATCCATCCCGAGCTGTTGCTTAGCCTCGCCCAGGCCGGGCACGGCGCGAAAATCCTCCTGGCGGATTCGAACTATCCAGTGACGACGAAAGCGCCGGCCAGGGCGAAAATCGTTCACCTGAATTTCACGCCCGGACTGATCGGCGGAGTCGAGGTAGTGCGCGCCCTTTCCCTGACCATACCCGTCGAGTCCGCCGCCTATATGGCCAACGCCGAAGGAAACATGCCGGAAATTGTGGCGGAATATCAAAAACTTCTGGGAGAAAACGTTCCTTTCGAAAATTATGGCCGTTTTGAATTTTATGAACAAGCCTCGAACAATGACACCACGCTGGTCATCGCCACCGGCGAACAGCGCGTCTACGCCAACCTGCTGTTGACGGTTGGGGTACGGAAAGCCTGACCTCTCTTCCTCCTGTGAAGTCCCCCGGCGGACACCCAATGCATCCGCCGCCCGCCTCCAACGCCACTATGCCACGATGATTATCTTCCCCACCCCGCCGCAGGGATCCCCTTTCCCGCGCGCAGAGTCCTATTGTCGCGGTCGACGCCGTCACGGCGGAGCCGCGTTCATGGAAAGGAATGCTATGATACGCAGCGCAATTTTCCCGCACCGCTATATCCAGGGGGCCGGAGCCATCCGAGAACTGGGAAAACACCTGGCGCCTCTCGGTAAAAAAGCCCTGGCGGTGATGGACCCCGGCGTCGCCAGGTTCATGTCCCCGCTGCTTGCTGAAGCGGCCAAGGGTGAACTCGAACTGGTCATGCATGATTTTGCCGGCGAGTCGACCGAGACGGCAATGCGGCAAGCAGCCGACGCGGCGAAGGCCAACGGCTGCGCCATCATCATCGGCGTCGGCGGCGGCAAAGCCATCGACACCGCCAAGGGGGCAGCCTGCTTCCATCCCTGCAAACTGGTGGTCATCCCTACCATCTGCGCCTCCGACGCGCCTTGCAGCAAAAACGCCGTCGTCTACAACGAAGACCACACCGTCAACCGCGACCTGCACGGCCTCTTCAACCCCGACATAGTGTTGGTCGACTCCGCCGTCATCGCCAACGCCCCCACCCGCTATCTTTCCGCCGGCATCGCCGACGCCCTCGCCACCTGGTTCGAGGCCGAATCCTGCCTCGCCACCCGGCGGGTGAATTTCACCGGCTACTCCGGAACCCGCACCGCCTACTGCGTCGCCAAACTTTGTTACGAAACGCTCATGGCTTCCGCCGTCGCGGCCGTTTCGCACTGCGACCTGCATGTCGTCACGCCGCAGTTGGAGGACACCATAGAAGCCTGCACCCTCATGAGCACCCTCGGCTTCGAGTCCGGCGGACTCGGCGCCGCGCACGGCTTCCATCAGGGCCTGGCCGAACTGCCGGAGACCCACCACTGCCTGCACGGCGAGAAGGTGGCAATGGGCATTCTCGCGTCACTGTATCTGACCGGCAAACCCGCTGATCTCATCAACGAAATTTATGCCTTCCACCTGAACATCAGGCTGCCGGTGTGTATGGAGGATTTAGGGATTAACGACACCTCCAAAGAACATCTGATGACCGCGATCGAACGCATGAACGCCCCCGGCGAATGCACGCATTGGGAGCCGGTCCAATACGGTCCGGAAGACCATTTCGCCGCGCTGGTCGCGGCGGACCGTCACGGCCGCAGCCTGAAGGGGAAGGCATGACCACGGCGAAGCTGTCGGAGTTTCCCCGGCGCCATTACAGCGAAGGGGTGGGGATGTTTTCGATTTGTTGCGCGCACCTGCCCTGCCTGGAAGCCGCGCTGACTGTAGCCCGGCATGACGGAACCGATTTGCTGGTCGAAGCCACTTCCAACCAGGTGGATCAATTCGGCGGTTACACCGGACTGACGCCGCAGGCGTTCCGCGCCTGGGTAATTGGTCTGGCGAAAGAACAGGGTCTGGACGAGGAACGACTGATTCTGGGCGGGGATCACCTAGGGCCAAACCCTTGGCGGCGGGAAAATGCCGACGCGGCAATGGCGAAAGCGCGTACCCTGGTCCAACAATATGCCGGGGCGGGCTTCAGCAAACTGCACCTGGATTGCAGCATGGCGCTGGGTGACGACGCTGGCGCGACGCCGCCGCCGGAAGTGTCGGCCGACCGCGCCGCCGACCTGTGCCGGGTGGCGGAGGATGCGGCGGCGGCGGCGGATTTTCCGCCGCCATTCTATGTGATTGGCACCGAGGTTCCCATACCCGGCGGCGCCACCCATGATCTCGACGCCGAACCCAAGCCCACCAGAGTTGGCGACGCCGAGGCGACCCTCACCATTCACCGCCGGGCGTTTCTGCGCGCCGGACTTGAGGCGGCATGGAGTCGCGTCATCGCCCTGGTCGTCCAGCCCGGGGTCGAATTCGGCAACTATACCGTTGCCGACTACCATCGCGAACCGGCTCGGGGGCTGAGCGAATTCATCGCTGGCCACCCCGAGCTGGTGTTCGAGGCCCATTCCACCGACTACCAAACCGCCGGGGCTCTCGACGCGCTAGTGGAGGATCACTTCGCCATTCTCAAGGTCGGGCCCTGGCTAACCTTCGCCTACCGCGAAGCGCTTTTCGCCCTGGAAGCCATCGCGGCCGAAATGGGCGCGCCGGTCGGCCTGCGGGAGACTCTGGAACAGGTGATGCTGGAAGAACCGAAGTACTGGCGGGGCCACTACCACGGTGACGAAAATTCCCTGCGGCGCGCCCGCGCCTACAGCTACAGCGACCGCTTGCGCTACTACTGGCCCAATCGACGCATCCAGGAGGCGGTGGGAAGGCTCCTGCATAATCCCGTCCTTTCCGGCATGCCGCTGCCGCTCCTGGAGCAATACATGCCGGAGCAGTATCAGGCGGTGCGGGCCGGCCGGCTGGAGTGCGAGGCCTCCAGCCTGGTCCGTCACGCCGTCGAGACGGTTTTGCGGATGTATGCGCGGGCGACGCGTCAACCGAATCAGGAAGGAGAATAACATGCCGCATATCGTGACCATTGGCGAAATTCTGGTTGAAGTAATGGCGAAGGAGATCGGCCAGAATTTCCTGACCCCGGGACTATGGCAGGCGCCCTACCCCAGCGGCGCTCCGGCGATTTTCATAAGTCAGGCCGCCCGTTTCGGCGCCTCGGCCGGTATGGTCGGTTGCGTCGGCGACGACGATTTCGGCCGGCTCAACCTGAACCGGCTCCGGGCTGATGGGGTAGACGTCTCGCGGATTGCCGTGTCGAAGGCTTTGCCGACCGGCTGCGCTTTTGTGATCTACCGGGCCGACGGGGGCCGGTCTTTCATTTATCACATCCCCAATTCCGCCGCCGGCCGCATCGAATCCGGGCAGGTCGATGCAGCTTGGCTGGACGATTGCCAATACCTTCACGTCATGGGCTCGTCATTCACTATTCCCGGCGTCTACGAGGCGGTGCTGGCGGCCGCCGATATTGTCAAGAGCAAGGGCGGCAAGGTCAGCTTCGACCCCAATATCCGGCCGGAACTCCTCAGCCGCGATGCGACCATGAAGGAGCGCATCATGCGCATCTACCAATTGACCGACCTTTTTCTGCCGGGGCGTGACGAACTGCCGCTGCTGACCGGAGAGGAGGATCTGGAACAGGGTCTCGCCAAGGTGTTTTCGGAAACCGGTGTGCAACAAATTGCGGTGAAGATGGGTAAAAAAGGTTCCCTCTACATCGACCGGAGGGAAAGATTCACAGTAGAGCCGTTTGCGGTGGAGGAGGTGGATCCGACCGGAGCCGGGGATTGCTTCGGCGGCGCCCTAGTCGCGGCCTTGACCTTGGGTTACCCCATGGATCGGGCAATAACCTTCGCCGCCGCCGCCGGAGCGCTGGCCGTGACTAAAAAGGGGCCGATGGAAGGAGCGGCCTTTTTGTCGGAGCTGGAGAAATTTGTGGCCAGCAGCACATTTTGATTCGAATTCAAATCCCCTCTCGCCGAACAATTTTACCAAGCCACGGTCTGGATCCGCGAGATCCAACCTGTGGCTTTTTTTATCACCAACCGCGGTCCCGGGACAGGGAGGTCAAGCTGCTGGCATAGAGCGATAATTTTTGAAATTCCGGAAAAATATGTCTGCTTAGGGCACCTCTAAAAATGCTCTTTTGCCCGGAGCCTTCGTCAGGGCTTCGCTCTCGCGTTTTTTTAACACGAACCACCACCGCGTGTTAAAAAAAACTGCCACTACGCCCTTTCTCGGCTGCGGGCAAAATAGCTATTTTTTTAGAGGCGCCCTTTAGTCAGCCGCACAAGCCCAATAATTGGCCTATTCTTGGAGTTTGGGTTGTAAACCATGGGAAAAAATATGCGCAAAATGGCGTTATAATTATCTGGATGGAGTATAGCCATCAAATTTATCATTTTGAACCCCAAACTCAATTTTGCGAAAGGTGAACCCATGTCTACCATGATCAGTACCGAAAACCCCGCGCCACGCAGCATCAACAGCCACAATCGTGTCAAACGCCCGTCGTTTCGGGAAAACCCGCGCCAAAGTTATAGCATGTGGAGAGAGCCCGTGTCCCAGCGGCAAATCAACACCTACTTCGAACAGCATATCCTACCGGAGCTGTCCGCTCTACTAGAAAGCGCCTTCGTGGATATCCCCGAGTTCGAACGCGAGGACGCCGTCCAAGACGCCACTTGCCAGGCGCTGGAGGTGTTCCGTGTGCTTAGACTGTACGAGATCAGCCGCAAGAACACCACTTTCATTAGCATCGCCGTTACCCTGGCTGATTTCACCAGCCATCGTTACCTTGCCGGCGTCCGCTTCGCCGCTCCCCGTTCCGCCTCCAGCCTGTAAACCTTTTCTACTGCATAAACGCCATTGTTCCACGTGTTACGAACCAGAACGGTATTGCCGGATCTGGCTTTTTTATGTTTCCAGGAGAATGACCATGTCCAAATTGTCCGCCACCCTGTCCAAGAAGGTGCCTATCCCCGGGCTGGAGTATAGCTCCCAGCAGTTCTCCTGTGGTCTGGAGATGGAATTGTCTGGAGAACAGACTCAGGAATCGATCCGCCAGAACATCCGCAAACTCTACGTCCTCCTACACACCGCGATTGACGAGGAAATCCAGCACGCCATCGCCAATCCTCCAATGTTCATGAACAGCCTCCACAACGCCGCGTCTCGTCCTCAAACCAGCCCTGACGGCAACAACAACCGCTGGAAAGCCCGCTCCTACGGCGATGACCGCCAGAACCGTTGGGATTCGCAGCACTCCTGCAACCGACGCGGCTATGGCGGCAACAGTAACGGTGGTAACTCCGGCCGTGCCACCCAGGCACAGGTGAAAGCCATCTTCGCCATCTCCAAGAACAACGGCATCGACAGGAGAGATTTGCAGGAAATGTTGGAGGAGAGGTTCAATATCGGCCAACCCGACCAGCTCAGCATCAAACAGGCGTCAAAGGTCATCGAGACCCTGAAAGGGGAAGGTGACCGCGAATAGTCACGACCACAAATTCCAAACGATACCATACATCAGGAGAGCATCATGGCTAAGAACAAAACCAAGGCTGACACTGAAGAGCAGCCATCAATCGCCAACTCCCAGAGGGGCCATCTGGGCAAGCTGAAGCCGCTGCACCTGGATCATGAAGTTCCTATTCGCATTTTGAACACCTGCCAA
Organism: Planctomycetota bacterium; assembly: GCA_031548195.1. Classification (GTDB taxonomy): domain Bacteria; phylum Planctomycetota; class SZUA-567; order SZUA-567; family SZUA-567; genus JAJBSZ01. The sequence continues at coordinate 12,760 of JAVBRG010000088.1, forward strand.
GTCCGGAGCAAAAACGCCGACCCCGCCACCGTCGCCAAGTATGTGGACATGCTCACGGAAACGGAGCCGCCGAATATCATCGTCGTCGTGGACACCGCCGGAAGGCATTACATCGCCGACGGTCACAACCGCACGGCGGCGGCTCTCGACGCCGGGCGC
>JAVBRG010000112.1:0-22967 GCA_031548195.1 Planctomycetota bacterium
TCCCCAAAGGCAAGCATAAAATCGGGCGGGAAATGCGGCTGTTCTTGACAGCAGTTTTGTATATATACCGGTATATTATCTTTATAAAATCCAGGCGCCTCGTGTATCGTCCCATAAATTACATTGTTTATAATAAGGCTATTTTTGCCGTAATAGGGGAAGTCGCAGCCGCAAGAGCTATTTTTACTCTCGGCGGTATAGAGAGTAAAAATCGCGGGGCGGCGGAGACTGACGAAGAGTACGGACAAAATAGCCGTCTTATAAGCAAAGGAATTTAAGGGACTATACACTCGTAGGCGCCATTTTAGTGCTTGAGCGGTTAGTCCATAAACATGCGTAACCTTTGACTCCGAGGGAGGAAGAAAATGATGGGTGGTCCGATGGGTGGGATGACGTTTGGGATGGACCCGGTGTATCTGGTGATTTTCGGCATTACCATGGTATTGTCGATGGGAACGCAATTTTGGATTAAGGCTTCCTTTAAAAAGTGGAGCGGCATAGCCAATTCCAAGCGGCTTACCGGCGCCCAGGCCGCCCAGGTCATGTTGCAGGCTGAGGGCATCAATGACGTGCAGATTCGTCGTTACGAAGGCGGGGCCTTGTCGGATCATTACAATCCGGCCACCAAAGTCATCAATCTTTCCCCGGATGTCTACGATCGGGACAGCGTGGCGGCGGTGGGGGTGGCTTGCCACGAGGCCGGTCACGCCCTGCAGCACGCCCGGCATTACGCCCCCCTGGCGCTCAGGAGCCTCCTGCTGTTCCCCACCACCATCGCCTCGAAGTTCGCCATACCGCTCCTGATGTTCGGTTTGGTGTTGCAGATGTTTGGGTTGGCGAAGGTGGGCTTAATCCTTTTTTCCGTCACTTTCCTCTTTCAGGTCATAACCCTGCCGGTTGAGATCAACGCCTCGATGCGTTCGAAACGCGCCTTGGTGGCGCACCAGATTGTCGCGCCGGGGCGTGAGGCTAACGGGGTGTCGGCGGTCCTTACCGCGGCGGCCTTCACCTATATCGCGGCGGCCATCAGCACCTTGATGACCATGCTGTACTGGGCGTGGCGTCTAGGCTTGTTGGGAAGCAATCGGGATAGGGATTGATTTTGTGGTCGCCCTTGTAGTGTTTATCGGGCGTGTAGAATCGCCGCTGTGGAAGATACTCGACCCATCGGATCACGCAACCACGTCGACCAACCGGCTATTGGACGAACCCTGCCCCAATATGCCGGTGCCGTAACCGAATCCGCCATTGCCTTCGTAACGCGAAGCGAAACGGTTTACATATCCGTTCGTCGACCAGCCCGCGCCGCTGGCGTTGCTGCCAGCCGCTTCCGACGCCGCCTTGACCCGACCGCCGGCCGGGTCGGGGGAATTTTCGCTCTTCAGGCTGGCTACGCCGCCTTGAGTGACACCGGCCGCCTCAGCCACGCCTGCCGGGCCGTCTTCGCCGGTATTCGAGGTTTCGGTCGAGTCAGCTTTAGCCAATTCCTGCCGGGCCTGGCCTTCCAGCACCGTCGCCTCGGCTGCCACCGCCCGGTCCTGACCCGACGGATTGGCGGGGGCATTCGCGGCTGCCTTGACCTGCTGCATTTTGGCGATGGTCGCTTCCGGGGTCTTTTCCTTCGAAACGTCGATACTCACCTCGCCGCCGACCGCGTAACGTTTGCCGTCCGGACCCTGTTGGTAACTATAGGAAATGGCCCCGGCATGGGCGCCGCCAACCGCTTTATGCGCCTGTTCATGCGCCTTGACCTCGGCGTCGCGGGCTTTAAGTTTGTCGATCTGCTGCTGCTGTTCCTCGCTCAATTCTCCGCCGTTGGCGGCTTTGTCGCCCTTGCCGGCCCGGTCGGAGGATTCAGCCTTGCCGGCATTACCGGCATTACCGGCGACTTCGGTATTAATTCCGCCTTTATTATCACCGCCTTTTTCCGCCGCCTCGGTGCCGTCGGCCGATTTTCCATTGACGTCAGCATTTTCAGCATACAGGGCGTCGGAATCCTCACCCGCCGCCGAAGTTGCGTTCACCTCCGTGCCGGAGGCATTTGCCGTGCCGACCTGCCTGCCGCCGCGGTCGCCCCTGCCGCCGAAGAGCAATTCACCCATCGTGTCCGCGTCGTCCCGGTCCTGGTTGTCCGCCGTACCCACCGGTTCCTTTTCCAAGCCCATCACCGCGCGGGCGGGAGCGGCCGGGGCGGCGGTGTAGATGCTGCCGACCAGCAGTTGCGGATACATTTGGCTGAGCTGGACCGCGTCCGCCGCCGGGTCGCGGAGCGGTTGAGCGGCGGCGAGGGCCTGGGCGCCCTGGGTTTCGGTAACCGGATTATTGCGGAGCTGGCTTTCGGGCACACTGAACGTATCCCGGGCCGCGATAACGTGCCGGGCATAGTCGATGGCCGCTGTGGAGTGATAGGCGTCAATCGCCCCGATCATGCGTATCCCTTTTTTGGGATAATGGATTAAACCAACTTCGCGGCAAACCGCGTTCAGCTATGAAAAGCTGTCGTAACCGTCACCACCTCACTCTACACTATACCTCATATCGGCGGAATTGCCAGTAAAAGAAACGTGAAAATCCCGCTTTTCAAATCTCGTTGGTTTCGAAATCGCCTTCCATCAAAGTCGCCAATTCCGTCACCGCCTGCGCCGCATCCGGTCCTTTGGCGCGTATCTCCAGTTCGGTGCCGGTCGCGGCGGCCAGCATCATGATATCCAGAATGTTTTTACCATTTGCCGGCGGTTCGTCGTCCTTGATAATCTCGATATCGGACTGGAAGGTATTGCATAATGAAACGATTTTCGCCGCCGGTCGGGCATGGATGCCATATTTGTGGCGTACCGTAACCACTTTTCTTGTCATCGCCTCCCCTTCATTGCCTTTTCAACTGCACCTTGGTGACGCTGCCGTGCGGTTTCTGCAAAATTTCCATAATCGCCTTGGCCGTCTTTTGGGGGTCGTGACGGACGGGATTGTCGATGTTCACCACGTCCCTTAGGATCGTCTCCACTCCGAAAGCGTCCGTTTCCTTGGCGTCATATTCGGTGAGCGCCACCCCTTTCGCGGTCATTTTCTCCCTTTGCTCTTCCGTGGGCGGGCGATTATTCACCAGGACCATGTCAATACGCAAGCCCGGGGCGTGGCGTTTCAGGGTTGCCAGATGCATGCTGACCGTAAAATCCTTGGTTTCCCCGACCTGACCGGCCGTGTTGACGATAAAAAGCACTTTGGCGTTAGTATCGTTTATAGCCTCGATTATCTTGGGATCAAGAAGATTCGGCAGGACCGAGGTGAAAAGACTGCCGGGACCGAGGGTAATCAGATCCGCTTCGCGTATCGCCGAGAGGACGTCCAGGGGAACTTCGCCGGGGGCGGGCCGCAATTCGAGGCGTTCGATATCCTTGCCGCATTTGGCAATCCACTGCTGGCCGGTGGTTTTCGAGCCGTCGGGATGGCTGGCGACCAGGGAGATTTTGTCGAGCGTGGCCGGAAGAACCTGGCCCCGTACCGCCAGGATGCGGTTCATCTCGCGGACGGCGGAGCCGAAGTCGTTTTGGATGATGGCGAGGACGGTGATGAAAAGATTGCCGAAGGAATGGCCGGCGAATTCACCCTCGGGGAAACGGTACTGGAGGAGGCGGGCCATGGAGGGGGAGGTGTCGGAGAGGGCGACGAGGCAATTACGGATATCCCCGGGGGGGAGCATGTCGAAGTCGAGCCGGAGCCGGCCGGAGGAGCCGCCGTCGTCGGCGACGGAGACGATGGCGGTAATGCGCTGCGAATAGTCGCGGATGCCGGAGAGGAGGGTGGAGAGGCCGGTGCCGCCGCCGAAACAGACGAATTTGGGGCCCTGTTCCAGACGATTGTACTGATAGGCGATTTCACCCAGGTCGCGGGAGTCGTCGGCGCGGCGGAGCATTTTTTCGATACGCCTGACCAGCCGGTAAATTCCCACGAAAACCATAATCATCCCGGGTATCATCAGGACGATGGCGGTGCCGTAGGAGTCCATGCCGAAGGGCTGGGCGTCGGGGAGGAAGAAGCCAAGAGTGAAGAACATCGCCCCGATGAACAGGATGATGACCCCGAAAGTTATGAGAAAGACCCAGCGCTTGATATGCATGCCGGGTCTCAGCCACCGCCAGTTCGCCATGATGACGCCTTTATTCCTCGTTGTCGGAGTCCTCGAAGAAATCGGCGATTTGGGCCGAATTGGCCGCCTTCAAGAGGAGATTGCGGAAGTCCTTGCCCCTGAATTTGCGGCTGATGTAGGCCAGGGCTTCCAGGTGGCGGTCGGCGCACTCGCGATTGGACAGGAGGAGGATGAAGAGGTGCACCGGTTCGCCGTCCGGCGAGGACCAGGCGATACCCTCCATGCTCCGGCCGAACACGCCCACCAAACCCCGGAATCCCGGGTGTTTCGCGTGGGGGATGGCCAGGGACAGGCCGTTCCCCACCGCGGTGGAGCCGAGTTCCTCCCGGTGAAACAGGGCAGACAGGACGCTGTCCCGCAAATCCTGCCCGATGAGGCCGTTTTGCACGATGGGCTCGAGAAGCTCCGACATCGCCTCCGCCTTCGACGAAGCGGAGAGATTGGAGATCATTCGCTCGGGAGTGAGAAAATCCCTGAACTGCATGGCGCAAAACCCCTTCCAATAAGCAACACCGCCCCTATTCACTAAAAGGAACGGAAGTACCGGCGGATCCTTCCCGGGGACCGGAGTGTAAAATCGCGGGGAAACCTGGTCAGTGAATCCCCGGGCGCGTCTGGGAGGCCTCACCACCCGCCTTTCCCCACTACCACGTAAAACCGCACGCACGCGCCCTGCCAATAAACCCTCCGGACCCCGTGCAACCGGGACTTCCGTTTGGTTACCGCAAACACCACTTCGCTCCGCGGAGAGCTGTACCACAAAGGCCGTTATCGCCTGGTTCAGGCAAAAAGGATCGTTTTTTTTATTTTTTCTTTAGGAAATATGCAAACCCAGTTAACGGCGGCTGCAATTCCCTCACGGCATTTCCCGGTCTTCCTGCCGGGCACGGCGGCGCACCGAAGCGCGCTCCTTGGACTTGCGTAATTGCCGCTCCGCTTTCGCCTCGGCGATGTCCACGGCGGCTTGAATCGTTTCACCCTGAACTTCGATGACGATGGACTCGTGATTATCGATACGGATGATGATTTCACAGAAAACCGAACGTTCCTCGGCCCTAATCACCGCTTCAATATTTTGAATGCGGGCGTTGAACTTCTCCAGCTTGGTAAATTTCTCCATGGCGTATTCACGGATATCCTGGGGAATTTCAATTTTCTTGGCGGTGATTTGAATGTTCATTCGGCGCCCCTCCCGTAGGCCTTTTCATAAAATTATATACTGGTCGCCAATCGAAGCGGCAAAAAAATATTTCACCCCTTCGCTTTGCAACCGGCATAAAACCAGACGCTGTACCCCAAATAAAGGTATCCGCCCACGCGGCAAATCCCTTTCACCACACTTCCAAATCCACATTTTTTTGCATGCCCATGATTTCAAACAGCCAGCTGATGTCGGGGGAGACCTTTAACAGCACCCGCTTTTTCAAGCGCGACGCCCGTATCACCAGGTTGCTCAGACACCCCAAAAAATTCGAGGAAATAAAATAAACCCTGGTTAAATCAATCTCCACCTGGGCTTTACGCGATTCAAGCAGCAGCTTGCAGTTATGGTCGAATTCCTCGAGGTATTCCCAATACATGTCGCCATTCGCCCTCAGCACACCCTTTTCCAAGGTAAACATGCCTGCCCGGGCCTCCGCCTCCCGCGTCTTATCTTTAGGAGCCATGCCCTCACCCCCTTACCTTCTCTATCGTCATTATGCCTCACATACCGCGCTTGTCAATCTGCCACCTCTCCCCCGACGCAAACAAAACCGCCCCGCGCACGGGTCGAAGAGAGCGGCTCAGATTCCCCGCTCAGGTTCGATCCATGCCCGGGGCGAACGGGACGCGCCGAAAGATGACCGCGCCTGGGAAGACCCGCTCTAGCGCTCCTTCGCCTTGCCGGCGCTGTCGTCGACATCGCCGGGGGGAAGAATGGTCGGCAATTCACCCATCTCCGCTTCCAGGGCGCGGATAAAGGGTCCGAAACGTTTTTCGTTTTCCGGATCGGCGGCAAGGAGAAGCTTATGGGCGGAGTGAATCTGCTTTTGGCGGGAATAGGGGTCGGTCGTGGGGTAAAGCAAAGTGGAGGAATGCGTTTCTTCGACAGGAAAATCGCCGGCGTGGACAGACACCATATGCAGAACGCCCAGCATTTTCAACAGCCGCATATTTTCGTCGGAAACATTTACCAGGCAGAACCAGCCAAAATTGCGTTTTACCTGAGTGGAAAGGCCAATAAACGTGCCCATGAAGGTGGAATCCATACCGTCGCATTGCCGCAAGTCGATGACAAAATTGAGAAACCCGGTTCGCAATTCCGATTCGATCAAGGCGTGCAGGGTCGGAGCCAGAAACATGTTGCCCAGGCCAATAACTTGGACCATTACCGCATCATCAGCTCGCGACACCCGCAAACGGTTGCCGGCGCCAGGTTGGGGAGTAGAGCCAGGCATCTGCCCTATCCTTTCTTTCGGCTTGAGAGTTACGGAGAACAATCGTTTACGCACGGAAGTATCCTTACAAAAAATACCAAAGGAAACCAAACCGGAGCGATAGTCAAGTATACCGAATTCACAATTCCAATAGACGTTCGGTATAGGATGCGAGTCCTGCATTCGGGGAAGAATCTGGTTGACACTTTCCGAACGCGCTCCATTCCTTTCAAATTTTAAAAAAAAATTTGAAACAACCCCATGCCGCTACCCTTAACTATACCCTCCCACCGCTCTTTTGTAAAGGCGTAATCGTTTTTATCGTTTTTTTTCCCGGATCCCCCACGTTTTGTTTTCGACGCCGAAATAGGCGTATACGGGCCGGCGAACGCGATTTTAATAAAAATATTTTCCGCCGCCGCCCGCTTACCGCTTGCGCACCGCCGCCTTTCCAGTTATCCTACGGCGTTTTATATTACCGGCCGCCGTTCGCCAACGCGACGTTTCAAGCGCGTTTTTCCATACTTGTTCCTTATTCACCCCGCTGAAGCAAAGGCTCGGACATGCACCAGGATTGCTTATTCTGTAAAATCGTCGCGGGACAAATCCCTTCCGCCAAAGTCTACGAGGACGACGCCTATTTCGTCTTCAAGGACATCAATCCCGCCGCGCCCGTGCATTGGCTGGTCGTCCCCAAACGCCATCTCGACCGCCTCGCCGCCGCCGCCGACCGGGACCGGGACCTCCTCGGGGGGCTGCTCCTCGCCGCCCACAAAGCCGCCAAGGCAAACGCCATCGGCGACTACCGCCTGATCATCAACGACGGCCCCGGCGCCGGGCAAACCGTCTTTCACCTCCACGCCCACATCCTGGCCGGACCGGCGCTCGGGGAAAAACTCCTGTAACTGCGGAAGTTTCGACAATGACGGCTAACAGCCCGGTAACAAAGTCCATTGCCGCCGCTATGCCAAAGGGTTTTATAACCGAATGTCCGGAGTTTTTAGTTTTTCTGAATCACTGTTGGGCGGTTTGCCCGGCGATTCCGTAAAACTCCCGCAACTGCAAGCAAAGGAGCACCTAATTATGGGCAACGCCAATATCGTCGGTCAACGCATCAAAACCATACGGGAAAAACGGCAAATGTCCATCGCCGACCTCGCCCAGGCCATACCCGGCGACGCCGCCGCCAACATCGGCCTGATTGAAAGCCTCGAACGTGGCGACCTGGTCCCCTCGCTCACCCCGCTTCTGCAAATCGCCCGCGCCCTCGGCGTGCGTCTGGGTTCCTTCCTGGACGATCAAACCGGCAACGCCGTCGTCCTCACCCGTTCCGACTCCCTCGCCACCACCTCCCGCTTCGTCGGTTCGAACCTGGGCGGCAAACGCGCCGAACTCGCCTTCCATTCCCTGGCGGCCAATAAAACCGACCGGCACATGGAACCGTTCATCATCGACGTCAAGCCCCACTCCGGCGAGCCGGCCCTCTCCACCCATGAGGGGGAGGAATTCATCTACGTCCTGTCCGGTGAAATCGAAGTCGCCTACGGCAAGGAAAAATACCGCGTCGCCGCCGGCGACAGCATCTACTACGACTCCATCGTCCCCCACCACCTCCATGCCGCCGGCCAGACCGAAGCGAAGATCCTGGCGGTGGTTTACGCGCCGTTTTGAGAAACGACGTCTTTGCCAAGCGGCTGGAGCGGTTCCTGGCTGGAGCGGTTCCATAATGAACGAACACCATATCCGGGCCATCCTCGAGGGAAACGCGGGCTGGCCCGGAAGCATGATTAAGGGGGCTTTGTGGCCGGCCGGCAAACTTTACGGCTTGGCCATGACCTTGCGTCGCGAAGCGTATCGCCGCGGCATTTTCGCCTCGACCAAAGTCCCGCTGCCGGTCATATCCGTGGGCAACCTGACCGCCGGCGGCACCGGCAAGACCCCGTTCACGTTGCTGGTGGCGCGAATCCTGCTGGGAATGGGGCGACGCCCGGCGATTCTGCTCCGCGGTTACCGCCAGTCCGCCGCCGGACACTCGGATGAAGCGGAATTGTACCGCCGGGAACTGCCCGACGTTCAAGTCGTCACCGGCGCCGACCGGCGGATCTCGGCGGCGGCGGCGCTTCGCGGCGGGGCGGACGTCGTCATCCTCGACGACGGCTTCCAGCATCTCCGCCTCCGGCGGGATTTGGACATCGTTCTCGTGGACGCGACCTCGCCTTGGGGGGGAGGTAACACTTTTCCCGGCGGCCTCCTCAGGGAACCTCCGGCAGTCCTGATGCATGCCGGCATCGTGGTCGTGACCAGGGCGGACCAGGCGGTCGCGGCAAACCTGCCGGCAATCAAGCGGCGCCTCGCGGCCCTCGCCCCAAAAGCCCTATTGCTCGCCGCCCGCCATGCGCCGAAACGCCTGACCCGGCTGGACGGCCCGGAATTGCCATTGGCGTCACTCAAGGGCCGGCGGGTGGTGGCCCTGGCGGGGATCGCCCGGCCAGAGGCTTTTCTACGGACGCTGGCGGATCTCGGGGCGGAAGTGGTGGGACAGGTTTTCGTTGACGATCACGCGAATTTTTCCGAATCGGCGCTTACACGTTGTTTTTCCTTGGCAAGACAGCGTGAAGCGCTGGTGGTTACCACAGAAAAAGATAGGGCCAGAAGGATTTGGGCGGCTTCCCCGGTGAAAACGGCCGATGACACTAAGGGATCCCCGCTTGGCCCTTCCGACCTGGCTCCCGACGCCTTGTCCGGGGACGGCGCTCCGTGCGCGGGCCATCCGGGCGAAGTGTGGGTGCTGGGAATCGAAATGCGGGTCGACGCACCGGATCGGCTGGAAGAAGTCCTGGCGCGGTTTTGAGGGGTTCCGGCGACGCCAACCCGTTCGGCCAATTGTTATCCCGCCCGAAAAATCCTTCTTGCTTTTTGCCTGAATGCGGGCAAAATTGCTCACGTGCGCTTTCCCCATTGCCCTTGGAGGCTCCGATAAGGTTATGTCTTCCCAACCTCTCGCCATACAATCACAGCCGGCCAGCATCGATCAGGCCGTCGATAGAATCGTCTCCCGTTTCCGCGAGCGCGGCCGAATCGACATGGGCCCCGAGACGGTGCGGGCGGCCCTCCGCGACCGCCTCTCCCACGCCGGTTTCGTGGAACCGGAAATGCGGCTCCTGGAAGTGAATATGCTGGGAAACATCTCCGGCTGGATGGAATTCGTTCTCGAGGAACGCCGCGCCGGCCGGAACGTCGTCCCCGATTTCGCCCGGCACCTCCGCACTTCCTTCCTGGCCCATTGCCGTGAACACCACACCCCTCCCGAAGAAGCCATCGCCATGTCCATCGAACTCGCCACCGCCATCATGGAGCTCGCGAGTTCCTTCCGCCGGCAATTGAGCATCGGATCCGGCGGGGCTGCCCAGGAATAAGGACCCCCCCATGGATGATGCCCCGGAAGGGACAAACCACTCCGCCGCCCGGTACGCGGCCGTCTCAGACCAATCCAATCCCGCCCCGGCGGTTTCCCTCGCGGTCGAGGAGGAACATTCCGCCCGGCGGGAGGAATTGTCCCGCCTCGCCCTCACGGGACCACGCGCCGGCAATCAGTCCGGCGCTCTCGCGTTTCTCGCCCTGGTCATGCTGTGTGGCGCCGCCCTGCATTTCTACCTGGCCGATCGCGGCGGGGCGGGTTACCTCAATCGGCTGAACTCGGAGCTCCAGGGCCATGCCGAACTGGTCCTCGCCAGTCAGGAGGATGGGGCGCGAACGGTGGTGTCCCCTTCCTGGCCGTTCCGTTTTTACGAAAAGATTCGCGGCGACATTTTCGTGTATGTCGCCTTCGCCTTCGCCGCCGCCTGGCTTTGGGGTTTGTCCGCCCGGGCGCGGGCGCGCCGGGACGCGTACATTGTCCACGCCGGCCTGCGGGATGAACTGGCCCGGCTGCGGAGCCGGGTCGAGGATTTGGAGCGGAAGAGCGGGGACGCCCCCGCCGCCGAAGCCGCCCCGGACCTGCCGGAAGCGGCCTCCGAAAACAGATGAACGCATCGTAAATCTTCCGTGAAAGGAAATGCCGTGCCTGCATATCGCCGTGTTCTATTGAAAGTGTCGGGTGAAGCCCTTGGCGGCGACGCCGGTTCGGGGTTCGATCGGTCCTGCATCCAAATGGTCGCCGGGGAGATTCGCGACTTGTGCGCGAACAACATCGAAACGGCCGTGGTGGTCGGGGCGGGAAATTTTGTCCGGGGGATAGAGAGTTCCACTTTGGGGATAGAGCGGGCGACGGTCGACTATATGGGGATGACGGCGACGGTCTTGAACGCCCTGGCCCTGCAGGCGGCGATTGAAGGTTTGGGTTACGGGACGCGGGTATTGACCGCGATCAAGGCGGACCAGGTGGCGGAACCGTACATCCGCCGCCGGGCGCAGCGGCACATGGAAAAGGGCCGGGTGGTGATTCTCGCCGGCGGGACCGGGAACCCTTATTGCACCACCGACACCGCGGCGGCGCTTCGTTCCATCGAACTGGACTGCAAGGCGATTCTGAAGGCGACCAAGGTGGACGGCATCTATTCGGCCGATCCGATGAAACACCCCGACGCGGTGAAGTACGATCACATCAGTTACGCCCGGGCGCTCGGCGAAAACCTGCGGGTGATGGATTCGACCGCCTTCACCATGTGCGAGGAGCACAAGGTGCCGATAGTGGTGTATTCCCTGAAGACGCCCGGGAACACCCTGAAGGCGGCGACCGGTAAGCAGATCGGGACCCTGGTCGACTCCGAGGGATGACGGCTTTGGAGGCACCCATGGTTTAGAGCGGTTCTAGCGAACAACGCTTTGGATTTTCCAAAATTACCATACATGTACGAAAGGAACCAGCATGTCAGCCGACAATGTCCTCAATGGCTTGAAGGACCACATGGAAAAAGCCATCTCCCACCTGCAGAAGGAATTCCGCCTCACCCGCACCGGCCGGGCGACGCCGGCCCTGGTCGAAGGGGTCAAGGTCAACGCCTACGGGGCGGAAGTGCCGCTGAAGCAATGCGCGACGATATCGGTGCCGGAGGCGCGGCAGTTGATGTTGAAGCCGTTCGATCTGGGTCTCCTGAAGGAAATCGAGAAGGCCCTGCTCGCGTCGGAACTCGGGGTCACGCCGCAAAACGACGGCAAGATCATCCGCCTGACCTTCCCCCCCCTCACCGAGGAACGCCGCAAGAAGCTGGCCCAGGACGTGAAGGCGAAAGGCGAGGAGGCGAAGGTGGTGGTCAGGAACGCCCGGCGGGACGGGGTGAAGGCGATTGAGGATTTGGAGAAGAAGAAGGAATTGAGCGAGGACGATTTGAAGAAATTCAAGGACAGGATTCAGGACGTCCTGAAGGAATACGAGAAGAAGGTGGACCAGGAGGTCGACAAGAAGTCGAAGGAAATCATGGAAATTTGAGGCGGACCGGCGATAATTTCCCACGGGGCGCCCGCATGGGCGCCCCGTTCCACAAACCGGGAGTGCCCAGTTCCATGTCCGCCGTCACCTTCACCTTTCTTGGTACCGGAACCTCCACCGGCCTGCCGGTGGCGGGGTGCCATTGCGAAGTCTGCCGTTCGCGGGATCCCCACGACAATCGCCTGCGTTCCTCCGCCCTGGTTCGCCACGGCCGGCGGAACCTGGTCATCGACACCACCCCGGAATTCCGCATCCAGTGCCTCAGGGCGAAAGTCGACCATCTCGCCGCGGTCCTAATCACCCACGATCACGCCGACCACCTGCACGGCCTCGACGACATCCGCGCCTTTTCCCTGTTCAAGAACAAGGAAATCCCGGTCTGGGGCAATGCCGCGACGCTGCGGGTCATCCGGAGCCGCTTCGACTACATCTGGAACGCCGTGCAAATGGGGGGGGGGCTCCCGGCAATCGGCTTGAATGTCGCGGCCGCGCCCTTCCAGGCCGCCGGTCTCGAGGTCACACCCATTCCCATCAAACACGGGCGGCTGGACATTCTCGGTTACCGTATCGGCGATTTGGCCTATATGACGGACATTTCCGCGGTGCCGGACAGTTCCCTGCCCCTACTGGAAAACCTGGGAACGATGGTGATTAGCTGCGTCAGATTTCGCCATCATCCCACCCACCTCAGTATTCCCAGGGCCATCCGCCTGCACCGGACAATCAAGCCGAAACAAACCTACCTCACCCACCTCACGCATTACTTCACCCACAAGGAACTGATCGGCCTCCTGCCCCTCGACATCTCCCCGGCGTATGACGGTTTGGAAATCGGGATAAATTGACGCCACAAACCCTTTTCACTCCAGCAGCAAAAACCCCGGCAGCCGCGTCCTCACGTCGAAGCAGACCCCCGGCTTCAAGGCCGCCTCGTCCTGAAGCAATTTCTGCAGATGCCACATTTTTTCCAAACTGGTCAACTCCTCCTCCACCTCCGCCTCGTTGTACGTCCCCCAGCGTACCACCGCCCCCGAAGCGCTGACCACCTCGAAACGGCGGCGGATTTCCTTGGCGTTGTTCCCCGCCTTGAACACCCCCGCATTCACCACCACCCGGGCAATCGGCATGGCCTCCATCAAGGGGGACGCCCAAAACGCCCGCATAATCCCCAAGCCGCCCCTCACCCCCTCGTCCGACCACAGCCCGCCGTATTCCGGCCGACCCCGGATCATCCCGCTCGTCACCCCCAGAATTTCCGGCAGGCGGGGGAACGCCTCCTCCTGCCCCCGCACCGGCAGAAGAATCCCGTCCGCATCGACCAGCCAATACAAACCGTCCGACTTGACCTGCGCGACCGGCATCCTGAGCTGCAGCTCGACGTCGATGCGATTGGGGAAGCGCCGCCGCATCTTCACCACTTTCTTGACCCAGACGCTCTTCGCGTACGCCTTCTCCAAATCGCTCGACAACAGCGGGTCGAGGAGGCTGCGGCCATTGAACGCCAGACCGATCGCCCGCATCTCCGCGACCGACTCCGGACACTGGCGGACCGACCCGCCCAAACCCAGGGTCGAACCGTCCATGCGGAACCGGGGGTCCTCCAGGGCTGCCCGCCACAGGAAAAAAGCCCCCGCCAAAACCCCGCCGCACAGCGCCAGGAACATCCCCGCATGCAACAAAGCGGCCGCCACCGGACCGGCATGCCGGCCGGCCGACTTCTGACGCCGTATCGCGTCCTTGACCGTTTGGTTGAGAGGGCGAACCCCGCTGCTCATCCGTTATCCCGCCCGTTCCAGCGCCATCGCCACCAGTCGCCGACATACCTCTTCGCCGCTAAGCCCCGCCGCCTTGGCCGCCATCGGCACCAGGCTGTGGCCGGTGAAGCCGGGAAGCGCGTTCACTTCCAGGAAAAACGGCCCGTCCCCGCGGTAGAGAAAATCGACCCGCGCCAGATCCCGCGCCCCGACATCCCGGAGAAGCGCCTCGGTTTGCCTCCGAATCGTCGCCAGGGCCGGGTCAGGCAATTGGGCCGGAACCTCGTAGCGGGTTGCGTCGGAGAGGTACTTCGCCCGGTAGTCGTAGAACCCCGTCGCCGCCTTCATTTCGATTATCGGCAATAATTCGCCGCCGAGCCAGCCCACCGTCATCTCCCGCCCGAGGATCAACTCTTCAATCAGGACCTGATCGTCGCAGGTCAATGCCGCGGCTATGGCATCCGCCAGCCCGGCCGCGTCATCGGCCCGGGACGCCCCGACGGAACTTCCGTAGGCATTGGGCTTGACAAACACCGGATAGGCCAGCCCGGCATGCCGCAGCAATGCCTCCGCCTCCACCGTGTCCCCGGCGCCGACCAGGATGTCACGGGGAACCGGCAGCCCGAGGGCGCGCATCCGCCGTTTGGTGGCGGTCTTGTCGAAGGTGAGCCGGCAGGCTTCACTACCCGAACCGGTAAAGGGAATGCGGCGGCGTTCGAGAATCGCCTGGGCGGTGCCGTCCTCGCCGAATCGGCCGTGGAACATCATCACCGCCAAACCGCAATTCAATTCCTCCAAAACCTTTTCCGGCCGCTCCACCGGGACCTGAACCAGGCGATTGGGTATGCCGGCCCGCCACAGGGCGTTATGCACATTGTCGCCGCTGGCGAGGGAAACCTCGCGTTCGCCGCCGGGACCGCCACAGAGCACGGCCACTTCGCCTTTCAGACGGGCCAGACCGGGCAGGGGTGACGCGGGGGAATTTATTGCCATGCACTCGCTCCTTATTGGCGTCGGGGAAAATGGAAACCGCCGTCCACGTTAAAACCCGGGAACGCCTCCGGCGGACCCCATAGACGGATTTCCGGTTCGAGAACGATGCCGTGCCTCTCCCGCACCACTTCGCGGAGGCGCGACAGGAGGAGAACCACCTCGCGGCAGCTCGCTCCGCCCCGGTTGATTATGAAATTGGCGTGCTGGGAACTCACTTCCGCCCCGCCCTCCCGCATGCCCTTGCAGCCGGACCAATCCAGGAGCGCTCCGGCGGAAGAGGTCCCGGACGGATTCTTGAACACGCAGCCGGCGCTGGGGAAGGCCAGGGGCTGGGTCGAACGTTTCCGGTCCAGGTAACTTTTCGCCCGGTTCACGAGTTCCCGGCCGTCGCCCGTTTCGGTGAAGCGGAGCTCGAAAGAGAGCGCCAAACGCCCCGGCAAGGCGCTGCCGCGATAGGTGAAGTTCAAGGCCTCCCGATCCAGCCGGGCGACATTTCCCCCGAGGTCCGCGACTTCCGCCGCCGACACGAATTGACCAAACCCTCCCGCCGCCGCGCCGGCGTTCATCGCCGCCGCCCCGCCGACCCGGCCGGGTATGCCCGCGAAAGCTTCCGTTCCGCACACCCCCTCCCGTGCCAGCCGGCCGACCCGTTCCGGCAGGCTCGCCGCCGCGCCGACCCGCCAGGCCAAACCGGCCCGCCCTTCCCCGCCTCCCGGCCAATCCGGCTGGATCCCGCCGAACTCGCCCTCCGCGTCCAGGCGGATGACCAGCGCCTCGACCCCCGCGTCCGCCACCAATAGATTGCTCCCCCCCCCCATGACCAGGACCGGGATGTCCCGCTCGCAGGCGAAAGCCAGGGCGGTACGGACCTCTTCCCGATCCGCCGGCGCCGCGAACCAGCGGGCCGGGCCGCCGATTTTGAAGGTGGTCAGACCGGCCAGGGGAACGTTTTCGCGAATAAGGCTGGCGCCCTTCATGTCGTCCCCCCCCGGGCGGTCGCCGGCATGGTGCGGGCCACGGCGTCGATGTCGCCGGCGCCGAGCATGAGAACTGCTCCGAAAGGCGCGGCCAATTCGGTAGCGCGCCGGGACAGGTCGTGGATGGAAACGGGACCCTGGGCGTCGGGTTTGACGGCGCGGATTTTCCCCATGAGGAATTCTCCCGTTATGCCCGGCAGCGGTTCCTCCCGCGCCGGATAAATGTCGACCAGCAAAAGGGCGGGCGCTTCGGCGAGAACCCGGGCGAACGCGTCGGCGTAGTCCCGGGTCCGGCTGTAGAGGTGGGGCTGGAATAC
The DNA here is from genome assembly GCA_031548195.1 of Planctomycetota bacterium. Lineage (GTDB taxonomy): Bacteria > Planctomycetota > SZUA-567 > SZUA-567 > SZUA-567 > JAJBSZ01. The sequence continues at coordinate 16,034 of JAVBRG010000112.1, forward strand.
GGCTAGAAAACCCTCGGGATGCCGGTCCCGCGCGGTGGCGAGGGCGGCGGCGACTTCGGTGGGGTGATGGGCGTAATCGGAATAGAGGACGGCGCCATTGGCGAGCCGTCCCAAAATTTCCATGCGGCGTTCGACGCCGGGTGCGTCCTGGAGGGCGGCACGGACGGCCTCCACTGGCACCCCCGAGGCAATGGCCGCGGCCAGGGCGGCCAGCGCGTTTTGGACATTGTGCCTGCCCGGCAGGGAGAGCCGGAAGCGCCCCAGATCCTGTCCCCGGTGCAGTACATTGAATGAACTTCCGCCGTCGTTCTCCATCTGTATTTCGAGAGCGCGGGCATCGGCGTTCCCGTTCGGATCCAGGGAAAAGGAGATTTTTCTCCCCGGATGTTTCTGGTAAATTTCCCGGGCCGGCGGCGAGTCGACTCCGGCGACCAGCAGACCTTCGGCGGCGACTCCGGCGGCGTAGGTACGGAAGGCGTCGAAAAGCGCCTGGTCGTTCCCATAATGGCTGAGGTGATCCGATTCGATATTGGTGACAACCGCGACGTCCAGGCGGGGGAGGAGAAAGGAGGCGTCGCTTTCGTCCAGCTCGGCGACAAAGGGTCCGTCCCCGGTGCGGAAATTTCCCCCTTCCAGTTCCTTGACGACGCCGCCAATGAACACGGCGGGATCGCGGCCGGCTGCCATAAGTGTCCGGGCGATAAGCCAGGAGGTGGTGGTTTTGCCGTGGGTGCCCGAGATCCCCCAGGCTTCCCGTTTCTCCATGCAGCGGGCCAGGAAACTGCCGCGTTTCTCCTGAACCGCCGCCGCCAGCCGTTCCGGATGGTTTGCCGGTATGGCGCTGGTGTAAACCAGCAGATCCGCCTGGCGGACATGGGCGGGATCATGGCCGATAAAAACCTCGATGCCATTCCGGCGGAGAAATTCGCATTGCGGATTTCCGGCGCGATCACAACCGGAAACGTTTGCGCCGGCCTGTTTCGCCAGCATGGCCAAGGCGCTGACGCCGATTCCGCCGGCGCCCATGAAGTGAATGGTCTTTCCAGCCAGATCCAGCAAAAGGCGGCTCCTTGGCAAAGGCGGTATTGGGCTTAGTGGTCCGGTTTAATTCCGGATTACATTCTCAGGTATATTATCGACCAAACAGGCGTCGACAGTGCAGGGTTCATAATAAAGAATACCCGGCTTAAGAAGTCTGCCGCCGGGGCGATTGATTCATGATTGGGGTGGGTAAAGTAAAGGAAAGCCGGTAGGTAAAGTGGTGATAAAAACGTTTTTTTCAATAATTTTGACGGCAATATTATTTACGGTAAAAAATGTTTTTTTGTGGATTTTTATCCCACCTTCTTTATAAATACTATATTCTAATTTGACCGGATTATAGGTTTTATTAATTATTATCCAGGCACAAAGCGGTTTAAACTGTGCGACGAGTTTTTGCATGTTCCATTGTCTCTTGAACTACCGAGATGCTCTATATCACCAAACCGTCTTCGGCGGCTGAAGTTCGGTTTGCAAATCTCCAGTTAGGCAAAGGGTGAGAAGTATGAAAAAAGACGGTACTCCCCACCAGGAAAATCATTCATCCGGTTCCGACGCGAACTTTTCGCGACAGGCCCTCCAGGCCATTTATTCCCTGCCGAGATTGATCCTGACCTCAGGCGTCAACCCCGACTATGCCATCGATGAAGCGTTGTCCAGGGTAGGGCAATTATTTAATGCTTCGCGGGCTTACGTAATGTTGGACGAAAAAGGCGGCAAGTATCTGCGTAACACCCACGAGTGGGTCAACGAAAGCATTGGCCACTCCATGTTTTCCTGGCCGTTGTACGACTATGAGTACGATATCCCCTCCCTGAAAACGATGTTGGCGGACAAGGAAGTTTTTTTCGGCCACACCAAGGATTTGCCGCAGGATTTGCTGCATGTCCTCGGTAAACAAGGCGTGGCGTCATTCCTGATCTCCCCCATCCTTCTGGACGGCAAAAAAACCGGGCTGGTCGGGCTGGATTTTTGTGGCAAGGAATGTGCCGATCCCGGTGAACACGCCCAGATTGTCACCAATTTGGCCGGCATGGTGGCCCTGGCGCTGGAACGCAAGCAATATCAAACCTTGCGGAAAAAAGTACATTCCATTTGCGGGGTCCTCTCCGACGTCGACCTAGGCGGCATCGAGGAACCGGGGGAAGAGGCCGCCGCCGGACCGCGGCAGGGCAAGCCCTCGACCCTGATCGATGTCGAACGCCGCTATATCATCGAGACCCTGGAATTGTATAACGGAAACAAATTGAAAGCGGCCAAGCATCTCGGCTTGACCTGGCCGTCCCTCGACCGGCGCTGCAAGAAATTGGGGATTGTGGCGAGGAGAAAATAGGTGCATGGAAAAACCGTCGCGATCTCCGGAGAGATCGCGACGGTTTTTCGCCGCACCGCTTTTTTGCCGCCCCTATTTCCACTCACCCGCCCACAGCGAGAACAAACCCCGGTACACATGCATCCGGTTCTCCGCCTGATCGTACATCGCCGCCCGGGACGACGGCGCGTCCATGACCGAATCGGTGATTTCCAGCCCCCGGTGCGCCGGCAGGCAATGCAGAACGATGGCGTGGGACGGCGCGTGCCTGAGCAAAGCGTCGTTCACCTGATAGGCGGCGAAATCCCGCGCCCGGCGGTTCGACTCCGCCTCCTGCCCCATGCTGGCCCAAACATCCGTGTAAACGGCGTCGGCGTCCCGCAGCGCCTTTTCCGGATTCGTCTCCTCGACCAGCACCGCGCCGGGGATCTTCGCCTTCACCTTCTCGAGGTATTCCCTCTCCAGACGATACTCGGCCGGACCCGACCAGACAAACTTCACGCCCAAGAGCGCCGCCCCGGACAGGAGCGAACGCGCCACATTATTGCCGTCCCCGAGATAAACCAGGGTTTTACCGCGTAAATCGCCGAAACGTTCCCGCATGGTCAGGTAATCCGCCATGGCTTGGGTGGGGTGTTCGTAGTCCGACAGCACGTTCACGACCGGCACCGAACTTTCGCGGGCGAATTCCTCGATGTCCGCCTGGGCGAAAGTGCGCATCGACACCATGCTGACGAAACGGCTCATCACCCGGGCCTGGTCGCGGATGCACTCCCGTTCCCACATCTTCCCCGGCCCCGAGGCTTCGAGGGAAATCGCCCCGCCGCCCAGGGAATTTATGGCGCATTCCAGGGACACGCGGGTCCGGAGCGACGGTTTTTCAAAATACATCCCCAGGGTTTTCCCGCGGAACAGTTCTTCATTGATGTTCTTGCGGTAACGCTCCTTCATCGTGGCGCTGGCGGCGATGATGCGTTCGAGGTCGTCGGCGGAGAGGTCGACTACGGAAAGAATGTGTTTCATTGCTGCCCCTTTTTTCCCAAACAAAACCTCACGAAATGACGAAGGGGCAATTCTCGCTTTTCCGCTATCAGCGTCAATTATCTTTATTCCCCGAACCGGTAAAGATGGTTGCGCTTGTGGATCCTCGGGAGGATCGTCCCTGAACAAGGAAATTATCAAAGCCACCAATACGGCCAGGATAGGCAAGGCAATGCGGAGGGCGATAAGGCAAAGCAAAAGCCCGACAAAAATTGCCATGCGCTTCTCCGGAAGGCAAAAAAAGACGCAAGCTCACCACCCCATCGCCTTGAGTATTTTGTAAAGCGCGTGACAGGCCCGCGATTGATTCAGGGTATAAAAGTGAATCCCATAAGCGCCCCGCCGCAGCAAATCCGCGCACTGCGCCGCCGCAAACGCCACCCCGAACCCGTGCGAACGGACCGCCTCGTCGTCCCCCAAAAGTCCGCACACCGCCTCCGGCACCGCCACTGCGCACATCTCGCGGAAACGCTCCACCTGACCTCCCCGGGTCACCGGCATTATCCCGGGGAGAATCGGCACCTTTATCCCCAGCGCCCGGGCCCGGGCGACAAAGGCGAAATAGCTTTCATTGTCGAAAAACAGTTGCGTCACCACGAAGTCCGCGCCGGCGGCGACTTTCCGCTTGAGGCTCAGGAGATCCGCCTCCATGTCCGGGGCCAAGGGATGTTTTTCGGGATAACCCGCGACGCCAATCGACACGCCGGGCGCGACCCGGCGGATAATCTCCACGACTTCGCGGGCGTCCGCCGCCTGATCCGCCGGCGCCCGCCAGTCCGGATCGTCGCGGGGCGGGTCGCCCCGAAGCGCCATGAAGCTCCCCACGCCCCGGCGGGCGTAGTCCGCCACCAGATCCGCCAGTTCCCCGCGGGAATAACCCGTCGCCGTGATGTGGGCCATGACCCCGAAATCGTACTTCTCCTGCATGCCCAGGACGACGTCCCGGGTTTTATCCTTGGTTCCGCCGCCGGCGCCGCAGGTCACCGACACGAAGGCCGGGTCAAGGAGCGCCAGTTCGGCGACGGAACGGTCCAGCGTTTCCTGCCCTTTCGCGTCCTTCGGGGGAAAAAATTCGAAGGAAAAAACCGGGTCGCGGCGGTAAAGCCTCTCCCGCATGCTGTCGACAATGTTCCGCTTCATGCCGCCTCCTCATGAATCAGCCAAAAGATCCGCCGCCAATTTCACCGCCGCCACCGCGTCCGGCGCGTATCCGTCCGCCCCGGCTTCTATGGCGAAATGTTCCGTTACCGCCGCGCCGCCGAGCATCACCTTCACCTTCAATCCGGAGTCGCGTACAGCCGCCACCGTATCCCGCATCGCCTTCAGGGTCGTCGTCATCAATGCCGACAGCCCGACAATATCCGCCCCATATTCCCGCGCCGCCGTAACCACCGCCGCCACCGGGATATCCTTCCCCAGGTCGAACACCTCGTAACCGTGATTCTTGAGCATCAGCGAGACCAGGTTTTTGCCGATGTCGTGGACGTCCCCCTTTACGGTCGCGATGACAATCCGCCCCTTTGCGGGAGCATTTGCCTGGGCTGTGACGCGCTCCTTTTCCAGGTCCGGTTCCAGTTCCGCCAGGGCTTTACGCATGGCTTCGCCGGCGAGCATCAATTGCGGCAGGAAATACCTCCCCTTCTCGAACCACTCGCCCGCCTGCATAATTGCCGGGACCAGATGGGAGTTTACCAGTTCCCCCGCGTTCACGCCGGAGTCGACCGCCGCCCGGGCCAGGGCGGCGGCGCTTTTCTCCCGCCCCTTCAGAACCGCATACGCGGCCGCCTCCGCCGGGCTCGAAGCCGTGTGATTGCCGCCGGCGTGATTTTTTTGCAGCTGGACCGAGGCGGGCGGGACGCCGGTGGATTTTGCCGAAACGCCGGTGGCGCTCGAAACGCCGGTGGCGCTCGAAACGCCGGAAGCTCCCGAAACGATCGAAGCGCCCGAAACGGCGGGACATGGTCCGGGGGACCCGGTCTTCGCGGAGTTTGTCTCCACGGCGTTCCCGGCGAAACGTTCCAGGTAGTCGTCCAGGCCGCCATGGCGGTTCAGAAGGAGGCCGGAGGAGTATTTCGTTTCCATGATGATTTCCGCCGAGGGATTGGCGATGACCCCGGTCAGCCCCTCCCGCATGGCTATGGCGAGGAAAACGGCGTTCAGCCATTTCCTTTCCGGCATGCCGAAGGAGATGTTCGAGAGTCCCAAAAGGGTCGCCAGCCCGCGTTTCCGGCATTCCGCCAGCGTTTCCAGGGCGGTCAGGGCCGCCGCCGGATCGGCGGAGACGGTCATCGCCAAACCGTCGACCAAGACGTCGGCGTACCCGAAGCCATAGCTTTCCGCTTCACGGAGAACCCCGGCGACTATGGACATTCTTTCCCCGGCCGTGGCCGGGATGTGCCCTTCGGCGATAGGCAGGACGATGCAGGCGGCGCCGTATTTGGCCGCCAGGGGGAGGATTCCCTCGAGGCGGTTTTTTTCCCCCGAGACGGAATTAACCAGCGCCCGGCCGGGATAAAGCCGGAGAGCGGCCTCCATCGCCTTCGGGTCCACGGTGTCGATGACCAGGGGCAAAGGCGAGGCGGTCGCCAGCATGGCCACCGCGGCGCGGAGCGCCGCCGCCTCGTCAATCCCCCCGAGGCCGAGATTGACGTCCAGAAGCTCGGCGCCGGCTTCGGCCTGTTCTTCGGCGAAAGTCAGGACCCGGTCGAGCCGGCCGTCCAGGAGTTCGGCCTGGAAGGCCTTTTTTCCGGTGGGATTGATGCGTTCACCGATAACCCTCAGGGCGGCCGCCTGGCCGTCCGTGGATGAAAAGTCCGCGACGTTCCGCGACGAACAAACCGCCAGCCGGGCCGGGCGGTTTTCCAGGGCTGCGAAATTCCGATCCATGGCGCCGGACAGGTCCAGGGTCCGCTTCAGGGCAGCGATGTGCGCCGGCGTCGTCCCGCAGCAGCCCCCGACCACCCGCGCGCCCATGCCGACGCCTTTCAGGACCTTTTCGGCGAAATCCACCGCCGCGAGATCGTAATAGCTTTTGCCGTCCCGGTATTTCGGCATGCCGGCGTTCGGTTTGATGAACAGGGGCACCCGGGCGTAGGGGAGCATGGCCTGAAGGAGGACGAGCATTTCGTCGGGGCCGAAGGAACAGTTGCAGCCGACCGCGTCGGCGCCGAGGGCCTGGAGGGTGAGGACGGCGACTTCCGGCGTGGTACCGCCGATGGTGCGGCCGTTTTTTTCGTAGGTCAAGCCGGTCAGGACCGGATATTCCGGCGCGACTTCCCGCACCGCCAGGAGGGCGGCGCGGCATTCCTGGATGTCCAGCATCGTTTCAATCATGAAGCCGTCGACGCCGCCTTTCAGGAGCGCCGCCGCCTGCTGGCGGTAGACATCCACGCATTCCTCGAAAGGGAGTGGGCCGAAGGGTTCGACCAATTGTCCGGTCGGGGACAAGTCGCCGAAGAGGAATTTCCCGGTCGGCACGACGGCGCGGGAAATTTCCACCAGGCCCTGGTTCAGTTCTTCCACCCGGTCTTCCAGCCGGTG
>JAVBRG010000079.1:0-3472 GCA_031548195.1 Planctomycetota bacterium
TTTCGTTTTCGTGCCCTTGGGCAAGGCGAAGCTTCGCAGGCAATATCGAATATATTGTCAAGAAGCTTCAACGCAGACCAAGGGCACGAAAACGGAAAAGCACTCGCAAATTTAGACTTTACGGGGCACTAGGCAGAAAAAGTTATTTCCAACCGAGCTGACGAAGTATGACGCGATGAGATACGTTTTCACAATTTCAATAGGCGTTCGGTATATCGGCCTGGATTCCGGCGAGTTGCGCTTCCCCCCGGTTCAATGTTTATGGCGCCGGAATGACGTGCGGGGTGGTTTCAGGCGAAACAGGATGCGGATTGACGTAACCGAGTTGAGATGCGCCCCACGCCGCCCTAGCGTTGTCTTTGGGAAAGGCAACCTCCCGACTTCACCTCTCCCCAAACGCCTTGAATAGAATATCCGCATCGACCTTGACCGGATGATTCACCATTTTCGCATAATCCACGCTCTCCACCAAAGCCCGCAATTTCGCGGCTTCGTTCACCCCCACCGCCTGAAACGTATGGGCGAGGCCGCAGTTTTCCAGCCGCTGCCGCCAGGCCGCGAAAGCCTCTTCCCCGCTGGTGTGCCCCAGCAGGGCAATCAGGCGGCGCATGTTGGCATAATGCCCTTCGGCCCCGAGGGGACTTTGCACCGGCAGGGATCGGTCGAGGTTCAGGATGAAGAAGTAGGGGAGGGTCAGGGCGACGGCGTGGCCGTGCGGCAGGCCGTAGCGTTTGGTGAGATGATAACACAGGGCGTGGGGGATGGTGGTGCGGGTGAATTGAATCGCCTTTCCGGACAGGTAAGCGCCCTGGGCCATATGGTAACGGGCGGCGGGGTCGGGATGCTGAACCGCTTTCTGAAGGTTCGGGAGAATGTAACGTATCGACGCTTCGGCGAAATCCCGCGCTTCCGGACAGGTTCGGGCGCTCCAGTAGGCTTCGACCGACTGGGAGAGGGCGTCCAGTCCGCTGGCGGCGGTTTGCTTGGGGGAGAGGGAGTAGCTCATTTCCGGGTCGACCACCGCCATTTCAGGCCGGAGGGCATCGTGGCCGACCGACTGTTTTTTCTCGCCGACGTAGAATACGGCATATTGGGTGGCTTCGGAACCGGAGCCGGCGGTGGTGGCAATAGCCACCAGGGGCGGACCGTCGCCGGAAGGTTTGACTGTTTCCGGGAGCTGCGGGTCGTAGGCAACTTTGGTGAAGACGACGGCCTTGATCATCTTCGCGACGTCAATCGGCGAGCCGCCGCCGATGGCGACGAGCAAATCGGGTCGGAAGGCCCGGCAGACCTCGACTCCGGCGAGTATTTCCTTGAAATCGGGGTTTACCGAAAAGTCGCTGAAGAGGCGGGTATTCCGCTTGCGGAAGAATTCCCTTCCGTATTCGCCGTTAAAACGCTTCCAGGCGCTTTCCGACGCCACCACCAGTACCTTGGCATAGCCGCCGGCGTCCAGAGCGCCCAGGGCTTCGTTAAGGGCGCCAAAGCCGATATAATCTTGCATCGCGACCTCCTTGGCTTGACAAGCAGGGGAAAAAATACCGAACAGCTATTGGGCGTTCGGTATACCGGTTTTTCTTACCGGAAAAGTTGAAAAAAGTATTGTTACTATAAGGTATTTTGAATATAATGGAATAGAGTTATATGAATACTCCATAGTATAGGAGCGGGAGGAATTTCGCAAGGACCGTTATGCCGTTCCATCGATGACGACGCAACCCGCGTTCCGGTTTCGGTATAAACGCCCCCTCCTCAAGCGCCGCCTCACCAGCGACCCGCCGGTTTATGCCGGACGGCCGTTTTTTTTGTTATGACGTTTTTTTTGACCGGAAGCTGTTGCCACGCACTCTTGGAGAATCACCCACATGGCCGACTCGGACGCCACCCCCCCCACCCAGCAGCACGACTCTTACAGCGGCAGTTCCATCAAAGTTCTCGAAGGCCTCGACGCGGTTCGGAAGCGTCCCGCCATGTACATCGGCGGCACCGGCCAGGACGGCCTGCACCATTTGGTCTGGGAAGTGGTCGACAATTCGATTGACGAGGCCATGGCCGGCCACTGCGACCGCATCCTGGTGACCATCAACGCCGGCGGCTCCATGACCATCCTCGACAACGGCCGGGGCATTCCGGTCGATTACCACAAAGAGCAGAAGATGTCCGCCCTCACCGTGGTCATGACCGTCCTGCACGCCGGCGGCAAATTCGATCACGATTCCTATAAAGTCTCGGCCGGCCTTCACGGCGTCGGCGTCAGCTGCGTGAACGCGCTGTCGCTGTGGCTGGAGGTCGAGGTTTTCCGCGACGGCAAGATTTATTTTCAGCGTTTCGAACGCGGACACCCGGTGACGGAAGTCGAGGAGCGGGGCAAAACGAAAAATCGCGGCACCAAAGTGACCTTTATGCCGGACGAGGTCATTTTCAAGGAAACGCTCGAGTTCAAGTACGAAACCATTACCCAGCGCCTGCGGGAATTGGCTTTTCTCAACAAGGGTCTCACCATCGAAGTCGTCGACAACCGGGTCGAGGACAAGAAGGACACCTATTTCTACCGCACCGGCATCAAGGGTTACGTCGAGAGCATGAACGAGAACAAGCAGGTCATCAACCCCGACGTCATCTACTTCGAACACCGCGACGACGAGAAGAATCTCGAACTCGAAGTGGCCATGCAGTACAACGACGGCTATTCCGAGAACGTCTATTCCTTCGTCAACAACATCAATACCGTGAACGGCGGCACCCACCTCTCCGGCTTCCGCTCCGCCCTGACCCGAACCCTCAACAAATGGGCCGAGGCGAACGGCCTCATCAAGGAGAAGGACGACTCCATCGTCGGTGACGACACCCGCGAAGGCCTGGCGGCGGTCCTGTCCCTGAGGATTCCCGACCCCCAGTTCGAGGGTCAGACCAAGGGGAAGCTCGGGAACTCGGAGGTCGAAGGCGCGGTGGCGGCGATTGTCAACCAGTATCTGGGCATGTTCCTCGAAGAAAAACCCGGCATCGCCAAACGCATCATCCAGCGCTGCCTCGACGCGGCGGCGGCCCGGAAGGCGGCCCGGAAAGCCCGCGACCTCGCCCGCCGGAAAACCGCCATGGGCGGCCTCGACCTCCCCGACAAACTCATCGACTGCTCCTCGAAGGACCGCGAGTCCACCGAACTCTACCTGGTCGAAGGGGATTCGGCCGGCGGCTCCGCCGTCATGGGCCGGGACGCCCGGACCCAGGCCATTCTTCCCCTTCGCGGCAAAATCCTCAATGTCGAAAAGCACCGCATCGACAAGGTCCTGTCGTCGCAGGAAGTGACGAACATCATCACCGCCCTGGGGACCGGCATCGGCGCCGAGGACTTCAACATCGAAAAATGCCGTTACGGCAAAATCATTATCATGTCCGACGCCGACGTCGACGGCTCGCACATCCGCACCCTGATCCTCACCTTCTTCTTCCGGCACATGCCGGGGATTATCGA
>JAVBRG010000168.1:0-12291 GCA_031548195.1 Planctomycetota bacterium
ATCGACGTCGGCGTCAAGCACGACATCTACAAGCTGATCCGCGACCTCGCCGCCGACGGCGTGGGAATATTGATGATTTCGAGCGATCTGCCGGAATTGACCGGCGTGTGCGACCGGCTGTACGTCATCGGGGACGGAAAACGGAAGGCTGAGCTCGGACGCAAGGATTTCGACGACGAAAAAATTCTGGAGATGGTGTTATGACCTCAAGCCACCTGGACAAGCTGCGCCGCTATTCCCTGCTGATTCTCAGCGTAATTCTCTGCCTGGTCTTCGGCTATCTCGAACCCAGGTTCCTGTCGGGCGAGAATTTCATCAATATCCTCCGGCAGGCCAGCATCATGGGCATTCTCGCCATCGGCCTCACCTTCGTCGTGGTGGCGGGGGAAATCGACATGTCGTTCGGGGCTAATTCCAGCCTGGCCGCCGTCCTTTCCCTGCTCCTGCTGATCGCAAAGGTGAACGTGGTGTTGATTTGGCTAATCATCCTCTGCATCGCCCTCCTGATCGGCTACCTGAATTCACTGGTGGTCCTCCGCCTCAAGGTCCCGGCCCTCCTGGGGACCATCGGCACCTGGCTGACCATCGGCGGCATCGTGGCCTGGATGGCCAAGGGCGCCACGGTGTGGACCAGCAAGTATCCCCCGATTTTCGAAGTGCTCGGGCGCGGCAGGGTCTTCGGGGTCATTCCCGTTCCGGTGGTGACCCTGATTATCGTCTCCATCCTCGGGGTGATTTTCCTCGAACACACCGTGCTAGGCCGCTATTTCTACGCCGTCGGGGGAAACGCCAACGCCGCCACCCACGCGGGAATTTCCACCCGGCGGGTCAAGACCACGGCCTTTCTGTTCATGGGCTTTCTCGCCGGCATCGCCGGCCTGACCATGTCCAGCATGTTCAGTTCCGCCACCCCCACGGTGGGGCAGCAGTTCTTCTTCACCGCCATCATCGCCGTCTACCTCGGTTCCATATTTCTGAAGGACGGCGTCCCGAATTTGTGGGGCACGGTGGTGGCGTCGCTGTTCCTGGCCATCGTCTCGAACGGCTTTAATATGATTGGCCTGATGTACTGGCACGAGCAGTCCGCCCAGGGTATCCTGATGCTTATCGCCATCAGCATGATCACCTTCGTCAGCAAAAAGAACATGACCATCAAGGTCTAGACCGCAACATTTCCCCCGAACCACGGTTCCCTTTACGGCCCGGCCGCTGGAGGCGCTGGCATGGACGAATTGTTTCTCGGCATCGACGTCGGCACCACCGGGGTGAAAGTGGCCCTGGTTGATGCCGGGGGAAAGGTGCTGCGGGTCGAGGTTTTACCCCACGCCACCCGGCATCCCCGCCCGGGCTGGGCCGAGCAGGATCCGAACGATTGGTGGAGTTCGATTGTCGCCGGCGTCGGGCGGGTCCTCGCCGCCGCAAACGCCGACGAGCGCAGAGTGAAGGCCTTGGGCGTTTCCTCGATGACGCCCAGTCTGGTGGGGGTCGACACGGACGGGGACGCCTTCATCTGCCACGTTTGGTCGGATCAGCGGGCGGTGGTGGAAACGGAGGAGATTCGCCGGGAACTCGGCGACGCCGGCTTTCTCGCGCTCTGCGGCAATTTGCCCAAGCCCGTTTACCTGGCCCCGAAAATCGTCTGGCTGAAGCGGCACATGCCCGACGTCTACCGCCATACCCGGCATTTCCTGAATGTCGCCGCCTATATCGGCTACCGCCTCACCGGCGTCGCCGCCTACTCCCGCCCCGACTGCGAAGTCACCCTGGTCCACGACAAACGGACCGGCACGGTGGACGCCGGGGTGTGCGAACGCTTCGGAATCGATCCGGAAAAATTTCCCCCGACCCGGCGTTCCGACGAGATTCTCGGTTGCCTCGCCGGGAAGGCGGCGGAGGAATTGTGCCTGCCCGCCGGTTTGCCGGTGGCGGTCGGCGGCCACGACTCCCCCATCGCCGCCTATGCCCTCGGCATGACCTCGCCCGGCGACATGTTTCTGGACATCGGCAACGCCGCCAATCTCGGACGCTGCGTAGCGAAGCCGGTCACCTGCCCGTCCGGCGACCTCTATCATCACGCGGTCGGGGACGCCTGGATTCTCCAGATCTACCTCGCCTCGGCCGGAAGCGCCTACCGCTGGTTCAAGGAACAGTTCGGCGGTCTCGAAACCGCCTGGTCGGAACTGTCCGACGAGAACCCCTACGAACTCCTGAACCGGCAGGCCGCGGCGTCGCCCCCGGGCGCCAACGGCGTGTTGTTCATGCCGTACCTGGACGGCTGTCAGGCCAATTCCCAAGCCACCGGTTCCTTTGTGGGACTCCGGAGTTCCACCAGCCGCCGCGACATGGCGCGGGCGGTCCTGGAAGGTTCCGCCTATGCCCTGCGGCGGAATCTCGACGAAATAGAAGCGGCGGCGGGGCGGTCAGACCGGGACATACTTATCGGCGGCGGCGGTTCCAAGAGCGACCTCTGGAACAGCATGCTCGCGGACATCCTCGAGCGTCCGCTCACCGTGACGGCGGTCCGGGACGCGGCGGCTTTCGGCGCCGCCATGCTGGCGGCCCAGTCGGTGGGAGTGACGCTGCCCCGGCCGCCGCCGGAAAAAACTTACCAGCCCGCATCGGCAAACCGCGACCTGTATCGCCGGCGTTCCGCCGAATTCGCCGAAATCGCGGAGATAATATTAAGGAGACAGCCGCAATGAAATGCCTGGTGGTCGGGGACATGTTCATACCCGCCGAAATCATGAAGCGGAAGATTCCCGCCGGAATGTTCGCAGAAATCGACACCCTGGAATGGGGGGACACCGACCGGGCCGCGATGCGTAACCGCATCCGAAATATCGAGACCGGCGGCCCCCGGGCCGAGCCGCCGCCCCTTGAATTGGCGGAGCGCGTCCGCGACTGCGATGTCCTGATGGTTCACCTGTGCCCGGTACCGGCGGATATTATCACGGCCGCCCCCCGTCTCAAGGTGGTGGCCTCGAACCGGGGCGGTTCGGAAAACGTGGACGTGCCGGCGGCGACGGCCCGGAAGATCGCGGTCATAACCACGCCGCAGCACAACGCCAAGGCGGTGGCGGATTTCGCGGTCGGCCTGATGCTGGCGGAAACGCGCAATATCGGGCGCTCGTACCATGCCTTGAAAAATGGCGTCTGGCGGGAGCGTTTCCCGAACAGCGGCCGGATTCCCGAATTGAACAACTGCCGGGTGGGGCTGATTGGCTTTGGCACCATCGGCAAACTGGTGGCGGCGCGCCTGGCCGGCTTCGAACTGCCGGAACTGCTGGTTCACGACCCCTGGGTCGAGGGGAAGACTATCGAGGCGGCCGGCGGCCGGGCGGTGGGGAAGGAGGAGCTCCTCCGGAACGCCGACATCGTCAGCATCCATTCGCGGCAGGGCCCGAAGGATCCGCCGGTCATAGGCCGGGGGGAATTGTCGCTCATGAAGGAGACGGCGATTCTCATCAATACCGCCCGGGCGGTCGCGGTCGACATGGAGGCGCTGCTGGAGGCATTGCGGGAAAAAAGGCTGGGCGGCGCCGCCCTGGACGTTTTCCCTTCCGAACCTTTGGCGCCGGACGCGCCGGTTTTGGAACTCGACAACGTGACCGTCACCAATCACCGCGGGGGCGACACCCTGAATTCGTATTGGGAATCGCCGGCCATCCTGGCCGGGGAAGTCGGCAAATATTTTCGGGGCGATAAGCCGTATTACTTTGTCAATCCCGAATGCGTCGGGTGACTCCGGGGCATTTTAGAGCCTACTTTTCGAGGAGACCCCATGGCCAACATTCCAGCCAGCATGACCGCCGCATATCTTCCCGGCGACGGAACGGTCGAATTGCGGGAAGTCGCCACCCCCCGCGCGGGCCACGGCGAAGTGGTCATCAAGATGAAGGCCAGCGCCATTTGCGGCAGCGACATGAAATTTATCTACAAGCGGAAAAGCCACCCCTTCGATCTCGGCAAGGATTTCAAAGGCTACGAGGACGTGGTTTGCGGCCACGAACCGGCCGGGATCGTCGTCCAATGCGGGCCGGGGCTGCGGCGCTTCAAGGAGGGGGACCGGGTTTTGGTCTACCACATCTCCGGCTGCGGGGTCTGTGACGACTGCCGCCGCGGCTACATGATTTGCTGTATGAGCGACTGGCGGCGCGCCTACGGCTGGCAGCGGGACGGCGGCATGGCCGAGTACCTTTTGGCCGAGGAGAAGGATTTGGTGCCGCTGCCGGAGGGTTTATCCTTTGTCGACGGCGCCCAGACCGCCTGCGGGTTCGGGACGGTCTACGAGGCTTTGGAAAAAATCGCCGTGTCGGGGAACGACGCGGTTCTGGTGGTGGGGCTGGGGCCGGTCGGCCTCGCCGCCTGCATGGTGGCGAAGGCGATGGGGGCGGAGCAGGTGATTGGCGTCGACATTGCGCCGGAACGTTTGGCCCTGGCGCGGGAACTGCAGCTGGCGGACCGGACGGTCCAGGCAGGCGCCGGCGCCCTGGAGGAAATTCGCCAAGCCACCGGCGGCAAGGGCTGCGAAAAGACGGTGGACTGTTCCGGCTCCCCGGCCGGGCGGCTTCTGGCCATCCAGGCGACGCGGCGCTGGGGCGCGAACGTGATGGTGGGGGAGGACAGCGAGGTCATGTTCCGTCCAAGCGCGGATTTGATGCACGACCACAAGACCGTTTACGGTTCGTGGGTGACGGCCATTTGGCGGATGGAAGGTTTGGTCGAGCGCATGGTGCGCTGGGGAATTCGCCCTGACCGGCTGATTACCCGGCGCTTGCCGCTGGCGCGGGCGGCCGAAGGGTTCAGCCTCATGGACGAGGGGAAGTGCGGCAAGGTGGCGATTTGTTTCGACGAGGAATTGAAGTAGGGACGCTCCGGCAGAGCCGCGATTGGGCTGGAGAGTCCCGAATTTTCACCGCAAGGGAGACCTTATGAAACCGCGCGAACGCGTATTGACGGCGCTTGAACACCAACAGCCGGACCGGGTGCCGGTGATGATCGGCGGCTCGGCCGGCAAGCTTTATGAATCCATGGCGCTCCGGCTGATGGACCATTTTGGTCTTCCCCGCGAGAAACTGGGCGAATACCCGGCGGGATTCAAATTCGTTCCCTACGCAGACGAATTGTGGGAAGCCCTCGAAGTCGACGTCAGGCTAATTTATCCGAACAGCCACGCGAACGCTTCGGCACTCCTCAAGGCCCAAAAGCACGCCGGGGTGTTTGTCAATAAATGGGGCAGCAAGTTCCAGTTCACCGATCCCGACGGCGAGCGCCCCAGTCTGGAGGACGCGGTGCCATTGGCCAGCGCGGAGAGTATCGACGATCTGGACCGGCATCCCTGGCCGCGACCCGGCCCCGATTATCTGAAAGGCCTGAGGCAGCGGGCGGAGGACATCCGCCGGGACGGCCGCTACGCGACGGTGGTGCATCGGCCGCTGGAGGCGGGCATCTTCGGCTGCACCCGGTATTTTCTCAGGGGGACGGAGGAATTTTTCTGCGACATGGCGGGTGACGAGGAATTCGCCGAGGCGCTCCTCCGTAGGGTCACAGATACCCAGAAGGCCTATTACGGGCCGCTGGTCGACGAGATCGGCGACCTGGTGGACATCTTTGAAATCGAGGACGATCTCGGCATGCAGGACCGGCCGATGATTTCGCCGGAAAGTTACCGTAAGCTCATCAAGCCCCGCCACGCCGAGTTAATCGGCTACATCAAGGCGAAGGCCCCGCACGCCAAGGTGATGATGCACTCGGACGGCGCCATACGGGATCTCATCCCCGATTTCATCGACGTGGGGGTGGACATCCTGAACCCCTTGCAGATTGGCCCCAAGGGCATGATTATCGAGGAGATCAAGAAGGAATTCGGGGAACGCATTTCCTTCTCCGGCGCCGTGGACGTGCAGCTGCCGTTTCTCGGCAAGGTGGACACGGTGCGTAAACTCGTGCGCGACACCATGAAAATCATGGGGCCCGGCGGCGGCTACATCATGTCCCCGACCCACAACTTCAGCCCCGACATTCCGCTGGAAAACGTGCTGGCGATGTTCAGTGAGGATCGGAGAATATGACCGATGTTTTGCAAAGTGGCGATTGAACCGTCAATCGCCACTTTGCATAACTTCAGTCAAGCCCGCCAACCGAGGCATGGCGTCCGAAGACACCGGATCTTCGGGAAATATCCCCCTTCACGCGCGCCAGATCTGCCGGTTGTTCAGGTACAGGTCGCGGAAAATTTCCAGCTTCCCGGCGTAAAGCTTCCGGCATTCCTCGCGGGGTTCATACACCACGCCCTTCCGCTTCACCACTTCCCGCACCGCCGCGAAGACGTCTGGGTAAACCCCCGCCCCCACTCCCGCCACCAAGGCCGCGCCCACACAAGCGTCCCCCGCCGCCACCGGTTCCACCGGCAAGCCGAACACGTCCGCCTGAATTTGCAGCCAAACCGGACTCTTCGATCCGCCTCCCATCGACACCGCCCGTTTACCCTCGACCCCGGCCTCGGTTACGACCGCGTAACTTTGCGCCAAGGCGAAAGTCACCCCCTCCATTATCGCCCGGGCGAATTCCGCCGGCCCGTGCCGTAAGGTGAAGCCGGCGAAAATTCCCCGCGCCTCCGGGTCGTACCAGGGCGTCCGTTCGCCGGTCAGGTAGGGCAGGAAATACAAGCCGTCCGCGCCGCAGGGCACCCGGCCGGCCAGTTCCGACAATTCGGCGAAATCCCGGTTCGCCGCGAAGCCCTCGCGGAACCACTTCAGGGCCAGCCCGGCAGTCAAGGTCGAACCTTGGATTATCCAGCGGTCGGGTATGGGATGACAGAAGGTCGAAGTACGGTATTCCCGGTCGAAACGGGGAGTCGTCAAAACCGACGACACCTGGCCCGCCGTGCCGATGTTGATGCCCAATTGACCCTCTTCCACCAAACCGGCGCCGATCCCCGCCATGCTGCTGTCGGCGCCGCCGTAATAGAGCGGCACCCCGGGCGGCAAGCCGCACCGCTTGCCGCTTTCCCCGGTGAGGAAGCCGGCCGGGTCGGTGGACCGTTTGACTTCGGGGAAAATTCGCGCCGGGATTTCCAGCTCTGCCAATAGGTCCCAGGCCCATTCGCCCCGCCGCACATCGAGGCAACAGGTAGCGCTGGCGTCCGACAATTCCTGCCCCCAAACCCCCGACAGCCGGCCCCGCACGTAATCCTTGGGACAGAGGACGCAAACCGCCCGGGCGAGATTTTCCGGTTCGTTTTTCCGCAGCCACACCAGGGAGGCGAGGCCAAAGCCGGCGGCGAGGCGGTTCAGGGTCACGGCCTGGAACCGTTCCCGGCCGATTCGTTCGGTCACTTCCCCGACTTCCCGTCCGGCGCGGCTGTCCGCCCAGATGATGGCGTCGCGGATCGGGCGGTGGTTTTGGTCGAGCAGAACTATGCCGTGCATTTGCCCCGAGAAGGCGATGCCTTTGACCTGATTCCCATGGTTGCCCGCAACTTGTTTGATGCAGGCGGCGGCTTTTTCCACCCACATTTCGGGGTCTTGTTCCGCCCAGCCCGGGTGTCGGGCGGTGATGTTGTAGTCTTCCTGGTGGGTTGCGAGGATATTGCCGTTTTCCTGCATGAGGATGGCTTTGCTGCCGGAAGTGCCGATGTCGACCCCGATAAGCATGTTTAAGCTCCGATTTTTCAATGTTTTTGCCAAGACATTCACGCCCGCCGCCGGTTATCAAAACCGCGATCCCGCCCTACGCACTTCCACCGCATTGTCGTTCAAGGTGGTCGCCTCGCCCAAATCCGACAGCCTCTCGCTCACCAGGGCATTGGTGGCGAGGCCATTGTGACTGAGTGACAAAGGATAAACCCCTTCCGCGACCACCGTCCCGGGAAGCATGCGGTCGGAGGTTATTTTCGCCTGGTACAGGACCTCCGCCAAAGCGTTAAAACAAACGATGCGGTCGCCGTCAACAATGCCGCGCGGACCCGCGTCGTCCTGGTGAAGGGTAAGGGCGAGGGGGCCGCGTTCCGCTGTCAGGTCCGGCCGCTCGTTGAAGGTGGAGTTGAGAGTGTGGGGCGAAGGGACGTTGATGAGCCGCAAGGGATAGGGATCGGATTCGGGGGGGATGAAGGCCGGGAGCGGCCAGGCGGAGTTCAGGTTTTCGATTTCAATTTTTCCGCTCGGGGTGGCGAAGCGTGTGTGATCGGTGAAGGGCAGGGAGATGGCCCGGCCACTACGGAGGATTTGCCAATTCTCAGGCGACAGCTGCGCCAGCTCCGGCGAATTGGCCAAAACGTGTTCGATCATTTCCTCCTCGCTCCTGAGAAAATGCGGGTCGTCGAAACCGAAGAGCCGGGCGAGTGAGCGGAACAGGTTCCAGTTGCTGCGGCATTCGCCGGGAGGCGGCACGGCGGCGCGGCTGATTTGCAGGGTGCGGTAGCCGTAGCAGGTGTGGATGTCCGCCTGCTCGACGGAAAAAGTCGCGGGGAGAAGGAGGTCGGCGTAGCGGGCGGTGTCGGTGAGGAAGCGCTCGTGGACAATGGTGAAGAGATCCTCGCGGGCCAATTCCTCCTTGAGGGCGGCCTGGTTGCCGCCGACCGCCAGGGGATTCGCACCGTAGATGAAGAGACTGGCAATTGGCGGAGCGAGCGAGTGGTCCCGCAACGCCGCGGCGAGACGATTCATGTTGACGAGGCGGGGAGGTGAGCTGCGGAAATCCGGCCGGGAAATTATCTTCAGGTTGATGGGGGACACGGCGTTCGGACCAAACCCGACCATGCCGCCGCCGGGTTTACCCCAAGCCCCGACCGCGGCGGGGAGAAGCGCCAGGCAGCGGGCGGTCATGGCGCCGTTCCGGCGGCGGGTGGCGCCGGTGCCGACGACAATGGCGGGTGCTTTGGCTTGTCCGTAAAGTCGGGCGAGGCGGCGGCTGGCGGCGGCGGGGACGCCGGTTACGGCGGCGACCGGTTCCGGTCGATAGTTGTCAAGGGTGGCGGCGAGTTTTTCCCAGCCCAGGGTGTGTTCCTTCAGGAACGCCAGGTTGAGGAGATTTTCCTCTTTCAGGACATTGAGGATGGACAACACCAGGGCGGCGTCGGTACCGGGTCGGAGGAGGATGGTTTCATCACAGTGGCGGGCTGTTTCCCCGCTATACGCTTCAACAAGAATGACCGGACGTCCCCGCTTGCGGGTATTATGCAACTCGGTCAAGAGGTGGAGGCGAGTGGCGGTGAGGGAGCTTCCCCAGATTATCAGGCAATCGGAATCGATCAATTCGCGCGGGTCGAGGTCTCCGGTGCCGCCCATGATGGCTTCCCAGCCGGCGGATTTGCCTCCGGCGCAAATGGTGCGGACCAGGCCGCTGGCGCCGAGGCGGTTGAAGAACGAGCCGCCGCCTTCGCGGGCGAGGGCGCTCATGGCGCCGGATGAGAAATAGGGGAGGATGGCCAAGGGGCCGTGGCGGGCAATACGGTTTGCCCAATTGCGGTGTATTTCCGTTAAAGCATCGTCCCAGGAGATGGGGGTGAATTTTCCGCTTCCTTTTGGACCGGAACGTTTCAGGGGTCGTAGGAGTCGATCCGGGCTGTTTACGGAAAGATCGTAGCGTTGCATTTTGCGGCAGAGGAACCCTTTGGTCACGGGATGTTCGGGGTCGCCGCGGATTTTCCGGACTTTTTCCCCTTCTGTCTCGATGCAAATGCCGCAGGTGTCGGGGCAATCGTAGGGGCAGGCGGAACGAACGAGCGGCATGGGGTATTTCCTTGTTGAAAAAAGTTGCAGGAAAAAATCCAATCCGGGACAGCGATTAAATGAGAAGCGGCTGCACAATGAAACCGGCCTGGAAAAGAGAAAAAGTTTCTGGCAGCCAGTATACCGAAGCGGGGCATTTTTTCCAAGCAAAGTTAGGGTAAAACGGTTGGAACGGCAAAAATCTTTTTGCAAGGGAAAAAAATTTATATAGCCAAAAAATTAGCCGTCAATAAGTCCTTTTTTATTTCAACTGGTTGAAATAAAGGTGGTTGCGTCGAGAAAAAAAAGTGTCGAAAAAAAGCAGTGGTGATTTGACTAAGGATTTTATTGTGGTATAGTAAAGTTGAAAGCTATGAAAGGACGGAAGTAGGGCATCTGGTCTTCCCAGGGTTGGTGTGGTTCTCGGCAGGTTTTTTTGACCGCTAGGCACCCGATCGACAGGAGGTGAATCAGACGGGCTTTTTCGCTGGCGGGTTTTCCCGGCGACGGACTTTCTTTCCTGCCTATTAGTTACACACCAAGAAAAAGCGGGGTTGGTTTGTTGTGTCGGTAGCTTTTTCACACAGCCACAGGCTTT
This sequence comes from Planctomycetota bacterium, assembly GCA_031548195.1. Classification (GTDB taxonomy): domain Bacteria; phylum Planctomycetota; class SZUA-567; order SZUA-567; family SZUA-567; genus JAJBSZ01. The sequence goes on from JAVBRG010000168.1 coordinate 10,309, forward strand.
ATTCAAGCTGCCCGCCTTACCAGTGTCAATAGCGTTGTCCTTTTCCTGGGTACTATTTTCCAGATGCGAAATCGCCAAACGGGTCTTCGGGCATTCGGTGGTTGCAGTTCGCAATGTTGGCGACGTTCGGCCGGAATGGGCGACCACATTTTACGGAGCTATCATCGTAAATTCGTTCATTCGGGAATGACGGCTAGCGGGTAACAGCGGTCGAGCGTAGGCCTGCCGGTGTATCGACCTGAGAAGTGCCGGCATGTGGTATGGTTTCGGGATGTGGTCCACCTAGATGACTCCCCGATTCCTGGTTGCGTAATAACGTGTCTCTGCGGGTCCTTTGTACGCGAGGTGCGTGGTTCGAAGCACAGATGTTGTAACAAGTCAATTAGCGTCAGAAAGACTTGGTAGTGGAACCTTCCAAGGATTATGTCCGAAAATCCAGGCGATTGCGTAAGGAGCCGGCGACAAGTGTCGCCGGCTCTATTTTGATCGCTTGATGGGTACGCAAAGTCACGCTGGCTCAAGTCCTGAATCAGGTGCGAAGAATCAGCACCGGGCAGCTCTAAAAATAGCATTTTTAGAGCTGTCCCACTACCTTTTTGAGACACGTTCCTTTATATATACCGACAGCACACTGCACACGGTTATCCCGACAAACAACGCGAAGAATTGCAGGTTGTAGGTGTCAAGCCTGGTAATGAAGAATAAAGAAATCCATTGGATTAAAATCCATTGCACAATATAGATGTCATTCAACCGGGCGCTTACGTACTCGATGAATTTTTTCACACGGGTGTTTCGCAACGGCAGGGAAACGTAATAGAGGATCCCGAACCAGGCGAAGCAGATTAGAATTATCCATGCGAATTTCACCGGGTCTTGTTTGTAGTATTCATCGTCCAGGTAGATGCCGGGCACATTGTAGCCTGAAGCGTTCAAGGCAATTGAGAACAGCAGGAAGGCAACCAGGGACGCCGGCAACAGGATGCCGTAGAAGCGACCCTTGTCTACCACGTGCCGGAGCAATTTACCGAACAGGTAGCCAGTCACCGGATATGCCAGCCAACCGAACAGGGGAAAGCTGGTCGTATGATTTTGAAAGAGGAAAAACCCCGGTATGGTCCCGACCGCGCTCGGCTGCGGGTACAGCGGCCGCGTCACCCATTCGACGCACAGGAACGCGAAGGCAACCAGTGCGAGTTGCCAGTCCGCCAGCCGCCAGAGCCGGGCCAGCGCGAAAAATAGAAATGCCATGCCGGCGAATTGCAGGATGTCCAAATCAAATGTGTCCAGCCATGCCTTGGCGAGAATGCCGTCTCCGCGCGTGAGGTAATAAAGGACCAGCAGGGGCAGTGTGGCGCGAAAGATGTTCAGGAGGTAGCCCTGTAAAATCAGCCACAAGCCCCGCTTGGCGTTTTGGGCCGGATCCTGGTTTCTGCTGTAGGCAAGGCCGACGCCCATCGCCGTCATGAACACCGGCGCCGAGAGGGGGCCGCCGCAAAATTCCACCACTTTGGCGAAGGCGAGTTGCGGCGGGGTGAAGAACGACGCCTCGTTATAGTAGCTTTCGCTAAGATGAACCAGGATCATGGAGAGAATGGCCAGGGTTTTGGCGAGATCGACTTCCAATTGGCGGCCGGTGTTGACCTGTTCCGGGACTATGATGTTCTGTGGCATGCGCATCCTCACGTTTCAATGGAAAATAAACTATACAAATCAGCAGGAAAATGCCTACGTTCAATTAGCGCGTTCCACAGTTCAATTGTCATTCCGAACGGTAGTGAGGAATCCGGCGATCGCATGACATTGAGTATGAGCCGTCCCCATTTGGCCTGCCGGGGCGGCCCGGGCGCATCTCAACTCTGTTACGTCAATCCGCATCCCGTTACGCCTGACACCACCCCACACGTCATTCCGGCGCCATAAACATTGAACCGGGGGGAAGCGTAGCTCGCCGGAATCCAGGCCGATAAACCGTCGCTGGGT
>JAVBRG010000161.1:0-18369 GCA_031548195.1 Planctomycetota bacterium
CATGGACACCAAGCACATCCGCAACTTCTCCATCATCGCCCACATCGACCACGGCAAATCCACCCTCGCCGACCGCATCCTCCTCCAAACCGGACTCGTCAGCGAGCGCGAATTCCGCGCCCAATTCCTCGACGACATGGATCTCGAACGCGAACGCGGCATCACCATCAAAGCGCATCCCGTCACTGCCGAATTCAAATCGAAAGACGGACAAACCTACCAAATCAATTTCATCGACACCCCCGGGCACGTCGATTTTTCCTACGAAGTCTCCCGCTCCCTCGCCGCCTGCGAAGGCGTCCTCCTCGTGGTCGACGCCTCCCAGGGCATCGAGGCGCAAACCGTCGCGAACACCTATCTGGCCCTCAACAATGACCTCACCATCATCCCGGTCGTCAATAAAATCGACCTCCCCTCTGCCATCCCCGACGCCGTCTGCGAGGAAATCGTCCAATTTCTCGGCTGTAAACCCGAAGACGTCCACTACGCCTCGGCCAAAACCGGCGAAGGCATCGAAGGCATTCTCGAGGAAATCGTCCGCACCATCCCGCCTCCGGCGGGGAACGCAGCCGCCCCTTTCCGTGGCCTCATCTTCGACTCGGTCTATGACGATTACCGCGGCGTCATCACCTATCTCCGCGTCGTCGACGGCGACGTCAAAAAAGGCGACAAGGTCGAAATGCTCTCGAACGGCAAAGTCTACGAAGTCACCGAACTCGGCGTCTTCGCCCCCACCATGAAACCGGCGAAAGTCCTTTCCGCCGGGCAGGTCGGGTATGTCGTGGGCAATCTGAAGGACATCCGCGCCGTGAAAGTCGGCGACACCCTCGCCGACGTCGACACCGCCGTGGCGGCGCTCCCGGGCTATGTCGAACCGAAAAGCATGGTCTACTGCGGCCTTTACCCCTCCTCGACCGAAAACTTCGAAAACCTCCGCAAGGCCCTGGACCGCCTGGCCCTGAACGACGCCTCGTTCAATTATCTGCCGGAAAGCTCCACCGCCCTCGGCCACGGCTTCCGCTGCGGCTTCCTCGGCCTCCTCCACATGGAAATCGTCCAGGAGCGCCTCGAACGCGAAAGCGACCTGGACCTGGTGAAAACCGCCCCGAACGTCACCTACGAAGTCCTCAGGACCGACGGCTCCGTCACCGAAGTCCATTCCCCCGCCGACGTCCCCGACCCCTCCTTCATCGAGGAAATCCGCGAGCCCATCGTCAAACTGGAAGTGATGGTCCCCAAGGAATACATCGGCGCCGTCATGACCCTCGCCGAAGAGCGCCGCGGCCAGCACAAGGGCCTCGAATACATCGGCGGCCGCCGGGCGCTACTGCATTACGAGATACCTTTCGCGGAAATCGTCTTCGACTTTTACGACAAACTGAAAGGCTCCACCAAAGGCTACGGCACCATGGACTACGAGTTCGTCGGCTACCGCGCGGCGGATCTGGTCAAGGTCGACATCCTTATCCACGGCCAGCCCGTGGACGCCCTCTCCATCATCTGCCTGCGGGACAAGGCCGACATCCGCGGCCGGAAAATTCTCGCCCGGCTCAGGAAGGAAATCCCCAAACATATGTTCCAGGTCGCCCTCCAGGCCGCGGTCGGCGCCCGCATCGTCGCCCGGGAAAACATCAGCCCCTTCCGGAAAAACGTTCTGGCGAAATGCTACGGCGGCGACGTTACCCGGAAGCGGAAGCTCCTGGAAAAGCAGAAGGAGGGGAAGAAACGCATGCGGGCCATCGGCAACGTCACCGTGCCCCAGAAGGCTTTTCTGGCGGTATTGGAAGCGCGGGAGGACGAGTGAGGGGGGGCCTACGGATGACCTTGTTCACCGATGATTCGCAGGAAATTGTCGGGGATATACAGTAGGTTCCAGGTCAATACCAAACCCTCGACGTTGCCGGCGGCGGCGAGGAAGGCGCGAATATTATCTTCGGACAAACCGATTTCGTAATCGGGATGGAGGGAGCATTCGACCCCGAGGTGAACCGGTGCGGTGGCGGCGGCGCGGGCTTTGGCGATTTGTTCGCGGACCGCATCGTTGGTGAAGTAACCCGGGGTGAGGTTATGGGCGGTGGAAGGGAGGTCGAGGCCGATGGAATTGCTGATGAATTCCATAATCGCCCGCATGCTGAGGCGACGGCCCCATTTTTTCACCCCCATGGCGAAGCAGTAATACTCCAGCGGTATGCTGGAGGGGCCGTAGATATGGCAGTAAATGCGCGGTTTAAGCCAGGAAACCAGTTTTCCCAGTTCGGCGTAGTTTTGACCGCTCCAGCGCGCCAGAGCCGGGGCGAGAACGTCCAGCCCCAAAGGAATGCGCATTTCCCCGGCTAAATCGGCGTAACGCGCGGTCAGGCGGGTTATGGAGGACATGCGGAATTCAAACCATTGGTCGGTTCCCAAATGCCGGGCCATGCCGCCAAAACTCCCGTGTCTTCTCAAGTCGTTGTCGGTGCAGGAAGCGATGTACTCTTTGACCTCTCGGCAACTGTTGCGCCATTCCTGCATGCGGCTGTCCAAAGCCAGGCAGGAGGGGCAAAAACAGGTGAATAACGCCTCGATGCCGAGCGAGGCTAGCGGAAAGCCCAGGATATCGGCGAACAGTCCGTCATAATGGTTGTTTTCCAGTTCCTGCCGGCATTTATTCAGCACCAACCGGTTATATTTGGCGTTTTCTGGGCAGCCGAAGAGGAAGGCTTCGTCGGCGTCGAAAATCTGGCTCCACAGACCCGTTTCCCCAGCGCCCTTTTTCCCCCAGGCGTCTTCGACCAGCTCGTCGTTTTCGGGGATGATATCATTGTCGGACAGCACCTTGTACCACAGATAAACCTCGATACCCTGCTTGCGGCAATGGTTGAGGATGCTTTTGTTGATTTCAGGATTGTGCGAGGGAAGGAAGAGCAGGCGCTGCATTCCGGCTATCTGTTGCGCTGAATCGATTTTGGCGAGAATCTCCGTCCGCCGGTAGGACGGCAGGTCGACATCCCCGACGCGAAGCTGGGCGCTGATTATTTTCCCTGCCGAGATCGCCAAACCGCACTCCTTTTCATCGTAATACGGCACCGGGGAAACATTCGCCGCATAAATTTAATTGTAACCTGGATCAGTCCCGCCCCGCGTGGCAATATCAAATTGCCACACAACGTACAGGCCTTAATATTGGCCCAGGTCAACAGGGGAAAATGTCCCGGGAATCGGGCAATATTCACCAGGGACGTTACGGATTTCCAGGATTTATTATGAAGTTTTGCAAAACTCCGAGTTTATTTATAATATCGGCTTTGCGGGGTAAATGCTGAAGACATGCCTATGGTTTATTCTATCCTATGAACAACCAAAAATGAACCAGAAAAACGTTTGCCCGTCAAGGTTTTTTTGCGAGCAAAGGATTGGCGGCGAGGCGGAGACAAAAAAAAGCGGACTGTTTGCCAGTCCGCTGGGGTAACATTGGGTATTACAAGCCCAACCGCTTCAGCGGCTGTAGAATTCGACCAGCAGCTGTTCATTCACCGGCAGGCGGACGTCTTCCCGCACCGGCAGGCGAACCACCTTGGCGGTAATGGTTTTCGGATCGACGGCAATCCAATCCGGGGCGGTGTAACCGGATTTCTTTTCGACGATGGCGCCGACCATTTTTCGAACGCCGGCGCGTTCGGAAATGGTGATGGTGTCGCCGGTATTGACCAGGTAGCTGGCTATGTTCACCCGGTGGCCATTGACGAGAACATTGCCATGGCCGATTAACTGCCGGGCCTGGGCCCGGGAGGCGGCGAAACCGGCGGAATAGGCGACATTGTCGAGACGGCGTTCGCAGGCGATGAGGAAGGCCTTTGAGGTGTTGCCCTTGGTGCGGCGGGCCAGGTTGAAGAGCTTACGCATCTGCCCTTCGCGCATGCCGTAGTAGAACATGACTTTTTGTTTTTCAAGCAGACGGCGGCCATATTCCGACTGTTTGCGGCGGAACGGTTCCTGTTCCCGTTTCATGAACGCCTTTTCAACGTTCGAGTTGTCGTATATCATGAAGCCGAGGCGGCGGCAGACTTTGGTTCTGGGTCCAATGTAACGGCCCATGGGTGATTCCTTTCTTGACGTGGCTGGCGGCGAAAAAATTGACGAACGGGTGCATTTGCTGGTTTATCGAAAAAGAACCGGCGGCCATTCTTCGGTTGACGCTGGTGGACCGGAGGTTCTTGCTGAATAAAATCCACGCCGCCGGAAAGCCGGTTCCGGCGGCGAAGCTTTTAATTTATCCATCTGAGCGGGTTGACGTCAAGGAAAAAGTTTGGAACGGGATAATCCTTTCCAAAAAATATTTCTCCGTATAATATTTGGGATAGAAGCACGGAAGCGCCACGGCGAAGGCCGGCGGTTTGGTTTGAATAAACAAACCTACCCCGCATTCGTCCGGGAATTGTGGCAGTCGGCGGAGGAGCCGCCGGCAAAATAAATCCGCCGCGAATTTCAGGTGGCCTGAAAGGCTAAAGCCCTTTTCAGGCAAGTATATCATGGCGGACAAAGGCGCTTTGGGTCCGGGGATGCGAGAGTTTGCCAGACGGCGGGATTCCGGTGGGATGCAAACGGATTCACGCCCGGGCCAAGCTTTTCCCCGTTTCTGTCCCAAGCAGGAGAAGCCAGTACATGACCGCCAAATCGTACAATAACCGGCCCGTCAAGCCGGATGCCGGCAATCAGCCGCCGACGGCGGAAGGGGAGGTCGCGCCGTCCGGCAAACCCGAGCCGGAACGTCCGCAACCCAAAGCCGCGGAAGGTGACAATCGGCTGAAAAAAGCTTACGGCGATTTGCGTCCGAAAGGCGCGGGAGTGGATCGTTCACGCTTGGCCGAACCGCCGGCGAAAGCGAAACCGCCGACGGATGCCGAAGCGGCCGCGCCAGCGCGAAAGGCCGAACCCGAAGCGGCGCCGAAAAATGCCAAGGCTAAACCGGGCCCGGGTTCCGACAGCGCCAGAATAGCGAAAAATTCCGAATCCGAAGGCAAAAATGCCCGGAAAGCGGATCCCGAAATAGAGGACGACGACGCCGGTCGGGAGGTTTTGTGGACCAAGACCCGGGCCGGAGACCGTAACGCCTATGAAGCCTTGGTCGACAGCTACCTGCCTTTGGTCAAGGTCACCGTTTCCCGCATGGCCATAAATCTGCCCACTTTCATATCTCGGGAGGAATTGTATTCTGCCGGCTGTCTGGGCTTGGTGTCGGCGGTGGAACGTTACGACCCCGGCCGCGACGCGCGTTTCACGACCTACGCGATTACCCGCATTCGCGGGGCGGTTTTGGACGAACTCCGCTCCCACGACGTGCTGGGGCGAGTGGTCAGGGACCGGGTGAACCGGATTGAGAAAGTCGAGGCGGAGCTGTTGAGTTCCAATTCGGTAGTTACGCCGGAGGAAATCGCCGAAGCGGCCGGCCTCACGATGGACGAGTACTGGGACGCGGAAATGGGTGCCCAGGCGGCGAAGCGGGTGAGTTTGTCGGATACGGGCGGATCGTCCGGACGACGATCGCTCGAGGATGTGCTGCTGGCAAATCGCGAGGATTACCCCGGGGCGCGTTTGGAGGCGGAGGAAATTCTGGAGGTGGTTATGGGACTGCTGACGGAAAAGGAAAAGCAATTGGTGGTGATGTATTACGAAGAGGAATTGACGCTGAAGGAAATCGGGGATGTTCTGAAGGTTACGGAAAGCCGGGTGTGTCAGATTCATGCGGCGATGCTGCAGAAAATTCGAAAAAAGTTGGAGAAAATGGGGATTCCCGTTTGAGTCGCGGCGGGGAGGTTTTACGCAATTCGCTAGGGAACATTGGCTTAAGGGTTTTTTGGGGAGTTTTTTACGGGGGCGGCGTTTTAGGCTAAAGTTCTTGAACAGTGGTTATCGGACGTGTATACTAAGGTTAAATATTTGTCGTTTCGCCTGGGATTCGCGATAACGCCGTTGTTTTCGGGAAGGAACGTGGCGGGAGGGGTTTTGCCGCGCTGAGGAGCCGGAAAACAGGGCGGGATTGGCGGATGCGGTGGGAAATGATATGACGCGGCTAAGAGAGTCGGGAGAGAGCATATGGTGGAACAGATCAACAGTTTGAATGGCGCGGGCGGCGTACAGCCGCTGCGCAGGATGAAGGCGGCATACAAAATGTCGGAAGCTCCGGCGCAGGGGGATGCGGTGGAATTTTCTTCGGACGTTATGCGCCTTCGCGGAGTGGAGGGGGTGAGGTGGGAACGGGTGATGGCGGTGAAATCGCAGATTGCCGGAGGGAATTATTTCACGGCGGAGAAGTTCGACAAAGCCATCGATCGGGCGCTGGACGAGTTGTTTGGCGGCTGAGAGCCGTTATACCGAACGCCTATTGAAATTGTGAAAACGTATCTCATCGGGTCATACTTCGTCAGCTCGGTCGGAAATAACTTTTTCTGCCTAGCCGCCGGCTGAAAAAGTGATTTCCGCCCTCGCTTCCTCGTCTGACCCGATGATATACGTTTTCACAATTCCAATAGACGTTCGGTATATACCCGGCGCCGGGTTACCACAGACAAATTTGGTTTTCGGACGCGCCCGCTTAATCACGGGCGCGATCTTTTTGTCCATAATTTTTGAATATCACCAATTTGATTGTCGATGAAAAATACTGGTGTTTTTATGAGTTTTGTAGTATAGTGACAACAGCAGGAATGACGCCGGTCATTCGTACCTGGTTTCTTGCTTAGGAGCGGGACCAATGGCAAAGAGCGAAGATTTGAGCGAACAGCGCATTTTGAAGCGTCATTATCTCATATATTACCTGCGGGTATTCAACCGCTCGACTGGCGAAGTGTTGGGACATCTGGTTGACATTACCACAAAGGGGATCATGATCATGCGCGATTCCCCTCTTGATATCGGCGAGAATTATTCCTTGCGCATTCGCTGGCGAAATGCCGCCGGACGCCTGCAATTGGCCGATTTCGAAGGGGTGTGCCGCTGGTGCCGGCCGGACGTCAACCCGGATTTCTATGGTGCCGGTTTTCAGATAACCACCACCAACGAACTTCATGTCCAAGCCATACAAGGCCTGATTAACGATTTGGCCATGCCGGATTCGAGTTTGGAAACCTTCGATTGAAGTGGGAAGACCGGCGATTTTTCTTGACAGGTCGGGCGAAAAGACGATTATTATTTCATTGAGGGAGGGGAGTCGGAGGTTGCTCCCGGCGGTCCTGCCCGATACAACGCTGTATCGATGTAGGAGCGGGCTTTGCCCGCTCTTTCTTTTTTTGTTTGCGGGAGCCGGTAACTTACCCGTTTCCCCGGGGATTATCGCCGGATACGCGTTTGGTCAACGGTTTGCCGCGGCGGTGTTTTAGTGCCGGAGAGGGCAAGCGCTTAGGAAGTGCGACTACATGAATACCAATGAAGAATTTTTGCGTAACATTGACAGCCTGCACCGCGAAAAAGGCATTGACCGGGAACAGTTGATTGAAAGCATCGAAACAGCCCTGGTTTCCGCCGCCCGTAAACGCTATCCGAACATTGAGGAACTCCGGGTTCGCATCGACCGGGAAACGGGCGTAATACGTTTGATGGACGGCGACATCCCCTTTGACGAAATGGACCCCGCCGCCTTTGGCCGCATCGCCGCCCAAACCGCCCGCCAGGTGATGATTCAGCGTATTCGCGAAGCCGAATCCGACGTGGTGTACGAGGAGTTCATCGCCCGGGTCGGCACCATCGTCAACGGCACGATACATCGGGTCGAACGCGGCACGGTCATTTGCACCATCGGCAACAAGACAGACGGCATCCTCCCCCGCCAGGAACAAATCCCCTCGGAAAATTATCGCCCCAACGAACGCATCCGCGCCTATGTCACCCAGGTTCGCAAGAAAGGCAATAAGGTCATCATTATCCTCTCCCGAATCCACCCGGATTTGGTGCGTGAATTGTTTGAATTGGAGGTGCCGGAGATTTACGAGCACATCGTCGAGATCAAGGGCTTGGTGCGCGAACCCGGTTACCGCACGAAAATCGCCGTAACCTCCTCCGACAGCCGGGTGGACGCGGTCGGCGCTTGCGTGGGGGTGAGGGGGAGCCGCATCCGCAATATCGTCGAGGAACTGGGCGGCGAGAAGATTGACATTGTCCGCTGGAACGAGTCGCCGGAATTGTTTATCCGCAACGCCCTCTCCCCCTCGGAAATCGATCATATCGAGTTCGACCGGGTCAACCAGCGGGCGCGGGTGATTGTGCCGGACGATCAATTATCCTTGGCGATTGGCCGGAAAGGGCAAAACGTCAGGCTGTCGTCCCGTTTGACCGGCTGGAGTTTGGATATCATGACCGTGAATCAGCACAGCCAGTGGCGTGAGAAAGGGCGTCAGGAGATTGCCTCTTTGCCTGGCGTCGGCGACGCGACCGTCAACAATATGCTGATAGCCGGTTTCGAATCGTTCCGCGACATCATGGAATTGGGCATTGAAAAGCTGATGACCATCAAGGGAATTGGCGAGAAGAAAGCTCAGGAAATTTACAATTTCGCCGTCGCCGGCTACTCGAAGCGTATCGAGTCCGACACCCGCGAGCAGATGAATTCGCGAGAGGGCGGCGAGGACAAGGGCTAAGGACGGATTTCCAGCTTTTCCCAGGAAAAAAATGAAATTTCCGCCGGGTTGTCGATTTACAATTTGCCCGGCATGGTGCATAATGCGGATATAATGCAGCTAGGACACTTCGCCATGCGGTATTTACCGCATAGTATTGTGTTATCGGTACGGAAAGCGGGTGGGCATTTGGGATGAACGATCATCCCGATGGGTTCGGATGTGCTTTTTATGCGGCGGCATAGTTAGGAATAGTAAATGCGGTTACATGAATTGGCCAAAAAATTCGGCTATAACCAGCAGGATCTGCTCACGGCGGTCCAGAAGCAGGGTTTTGATGTCAAGGATACCCTTACGGTAGTCGACGGTGAAGTCGAGTCCTGGGTCGCCGGCAAGGTGGCCGAAGGCTGGACGCCGCCGCCTCCGGTCAAGAAAGCCGCGAAAAAGAAGAAGGTGGTGATGGTGTTGCCGCCGAATGCGGAGAAATCGGCCGAGATCGAGGATGATTCGGTCAAGGCGGCCGAAGCGGAGTTCGAAGCCGAAACCGAGACGGAACCCGAGACCACGGAAGCCGCCAAGCCGGCGTTGTTGCCGATTCCCAAGAAAACTCCGGCCAAAAGCGAAACCAAATCAATCCCGAAACCGGAAGCCGCCAAACCTGCCGCCGCTCCGGCCGAGCCTATTGCAACGTTGCCGGAGATTCCGGCGACTCCCCTAAAGCCGGCGCTGTCCGCAGCGCCGCAAACCGCACCCGCCGCCGTCCCGGCCGCGGCGTCGCCAGCCGTTCCGTCAGGGAGCCCCGCCGCAGCCGCGGCGAAACCGGCGGCGGCCTCCGGTCCGGAAATTATTCCCGGTGGAGCGACGCCGGGGGCGGGAACGGTCCATGGCCGGAAGACCGCTTTTAAGACATTGGGCAAGAGCGAGGCGAAAATCGATACAAAACCGGAAGGCGCGGTTGAAGGCAAACCGGAAGGCAGGGGGGAGAAAGTCGTTCCATCCCACCCACCGCATGAGAGGAAGGTTGAACCGTCGAAGCCTCCGCTGGTGATTAAGCGGGTCAGCACGCCGATTAGGGGCAGTGCCGCGGTGGGTCAGGCTTCGCCGGAGATGATAGCGGCGATTAAACGCTCGGCGGCGGGAGGTTCCGGCAGCGGGCGGGGCGGCCATGCGGCCGCATCCGGCGGCGGGGCGGGAGCGGGACAGGATGAGGATCGGCGCCGGCCCCCGCGCGAGGGCGGCAGCGGCGCTGGCGGCAGGCCGCCAGTCCGTTCTTCCGGCCCGGCCCGGGGTGGGGTGAAATTGGAGCCGGTGATCCCCGAGGTCGATTTGTCCTCCGGCAAGCTGGTCACCAAGCAGCGTACCAAGAACAAGACCCGCGCGACCCAGGATGAGGAACGCGAAGTCGCCGAGAAGAAAGCCAAGCTTACCAAGCGATCCAAGAGCGTCGACGAGGATTGGGGGCTGGACGACGACAGCGATTACAGCGAAGTGGAAGAATCTCCGGCTCGCGGCGAAACGGGGGAGGAGCAGATCGACGCCACGCTTTTGGCTTCCGCCGGCGAGGGCGATCGTTCCGGCGCCAGCTTCAAGCATAAGCGGGCCGACTTCAAGTCCAAGCATATTCAGCATGAACTCCCCGCCAGTTTTGCGGAAATCGATAACGAATTCACCCGTTCCATCGCCGGCGGCGGCCGGCGGCGGGGCAGCCGCAAGACCCAGCGCCGGGTGGTCGGCCGCCGGTCCAGAACCCGCCGTTTCACCGGTCCCCAGCAGCGTTCCCCCGACCAAGAGGCGGTGGTGCGTTTGGGGATGACGCTCCGCGACCTTTCCGTCGCCTTGGGGGTGAAGCTGCAGGACATCCTGGGCTGGATGCTGGGACAGGGCGAGATGCTGCAGGTGAACGATATTCTCACCGAAGACAATATCACCAAAATCGCCGAGCATTACAATATCCCGATTGCCTGGGAGACCGACGAGGACCTCGAGGAGGAACTGGCGCAGGAGGCCCAACAGCAGGAGGAGGGCGGGGACGCCGACGACATTATCGAGCGCCCGCCGGTGGTGACTTTCATGGGTCACGTCGACCATGGCAAGACCAGCCTGCTGGACGCCATCCGCAATACCCGGGTGGTGGCGGGTGAACACGGCGGCATCACCCAGCATATCGGCGCATATTCGGTGGAACGGAACGGGAAGCGGGTGTCGTTCCTGGATACGCCCGGTCACGAGGCGTTTTCGGCCATGCGTGCCCGCGGGGCGAATTTGACCGACATTGCCGTATTGGTGGTAGCGGCCGACGACGGGGTCATGCCCCAGACCGAGGAAGCGGCATCGCACGCCAAGAATGCCGGCGTGCCGATTGTGGTGGCGATAAACAAATGCGATTTGGCGGCGGCGAATCCGGATCGGGTGCGGCAGGAGCTGGCGAACCGCTTGGGCATATTGCCGGAAGAGTGGGGCGGGCAGGTGGGTATGGTCGAGGTGTCGGCGCATACCAAGAAAGGCATTGACGACCTGGTCGAGCGTATTCTTCTGGAAGCCGAAGTTTTGGAACTTCGGGCGAACCCCAGCCGTCCGGCGACGGGGTTTGTGGTGGAAGCGAAGATGTCGGAAGGGCAGGGGGTGGTGACGACCCTGTTGGTGTCGGACGGGACACTGCATAACGGCGACGTGATTCTCTGTTCGAACGGCTACGGCAAGATTCGCTTCATGTTTGATGAATTCGGCCAGCCGATTGAATCGGCGGGACCGGGGTCGCCGGTCAGGGTGTCGGGATTGTCGGTGGTGCCGGAGGTGGGGGACAAGTTCTTTATCCTGTCGGATCTCCTCAAGGCCCGGGCTATTGCCGAGCAGCGCGAACGCGAGTCCCGCCAGGCGGCGATGGCGAAACGTCAGCACGTCACTTTGGAAAATCTGACCAGCCATTTGGCGGGTTCCGGCAAGCGCGAATTGTCGGTCATTGTCAAGGCGGACGTGGTGGGTTCCTTGGAGGTTATCGACAAGACGTTGTCGGAACTGGCGACGAGCGAGGTCGGGATCAACATCATTCACCAAGCGGTCGGCGGCATCAATCACGCGGACGTCATTTTGGCGGACGCCTCGGACGCCCTGATTCTCGGCTTCCATGTTGGGGTCGAGTCGCAGGCGCGGAGTGCCGCATTGAGCCTGGGGGTGCAGATTAAGACCTACCACATCATCTACCGGATGATTGAGGACATGCGGGCGGCTTTGGAAGGCTTGTTGCCGCCCGAGGAGAAAGAGGTGGTGCAGGGGCATGTGGATATCCGGCAGGTGTTCCGGTCGTCGAAAGTCGGGACGATTGCGGGGTGTTATGTCACTGACGGGGTGATTCACCGCACGGACCGGGTGAGATTGTACCGCAACAATTTGGTGGTGTATGACGGTACGATTCAGAGCCTCAGGCGGGTTAAGGACGATGCGCGGGAGATCAAGGCCGGGTTCGAGTGCGGTATCAAAGTCGCCGGTTATGACGGGATTGAAGAGGGCGACATGCTCGAGGCGTATGCGATTGAGGAAATCGCCCGGAAGTTGTAATTTCCCTTGAATATGATAATGTTTAGCGGCCGGCAAGCCTTTTTAGCCGGCCGTTTTTTATGGAGTTCGCCATGCGTATCGGCTTCATGAAGATCACTTTACTGGTTCCGATGTCCCATAGTTTGAAGGAGAAACGGCGGCCGGTGCGGGGGTTTATCGAGAGGCTGCGTAACCGCTTTCACGTGTCGGTGGCTGAAGTGGGGGGGCAGGATTTGCACCAGCGGGCGGAAATCGGGGTGGCGGTGGTGGCATCGGACGGGACGGTTTTGGCGAAGGAGCTGGCGGCGGTACGCGAATACGCCTATGGCAATCCGGATTGCGAAGTGTTGGAGATACAGGAAGAGAGTTTATCCTGGAGGGATTAACGTGCCTACACGCAGACAAGAGCGTATCGGTAAGCGGATCATGCAGGAATTGGTCGAGGCGTTCCGCGATTTGAAAAATGTCAATTTGGGGTTCATTACCATAACCCGCTGCGAGGTGTCGCCGGATCTGCACCACGCCAGGGTGTTTGTGTCGGTGTACGGCGAGGATGAGGTGAAGACGAAGACCCTCGACACGCTGCGGCATAACGCCTCCCGTTTGCGGGGGATGATATCCCGGCCGCTCGGGACCAAGGTGGTGCCGGGGCTGTCGTTCGAGGAAGACGAGACGATAGCGAAGGCGGATGAAATGAGCCGGCTGATCCGGCAGGCGCGGGGGACCGACGCGAATCCGGCCCCCTTGACCGAGGCCGAAGCGGAGGCGCTGCGTTTGGCCGGGCAGAAACGGCGCGAGGTTTTGGCGGCTGGCGAGGAGGAGGGCGAATTCAGGGAAGAGGATGTTTTCGCCCAGGCGCGGGGGGAGGTCGAGGAAGAGCTGTGGGGCGAGGACGGCGGCGGGGACGAAGAGTTCGAGGCCGAAGCGGCGGAGGAGGATGAGGACCAGGAAGGGGATCAGGCCTGGATGCCAATTGATTTGGACGCTTTGCCGGAGGAGTGAGGATGGATATGCGCCGCGTTATTCTCACGTTTTCAATGAGGCGCATCTCAGGTTTGTGTAAAGGTCACTCTTTGTCCTGCCACATCGGACCTAATCCCACCCGTCATTCCGGCGAGCTACGCTTCCCCCCGGTTCAATGTTTATGGCGCCGGAATGACGAGTGGGGAGAAGTCCGGCGTAACAAGGATGCGGACTAGGGTAACACAGTTGCGATGCGCCCATTTCAATGGGTTGTCCTTATTTCAGCGCCATTCTGTACAGACCATCCATTACTACCCCCCATGGAGGGCATGAGGCATGGCGGAAGCGATATATGTACTGCGGCACGCGGCGCCGGCGCCAGAGCGGCAAAGGCGCTATTGGGGAAGGGGGGATCCCGGGGTCGATGCCACCAGTTTGGCGGGAGTGCCGGGGCTGGCTACCTTTTTTTCGGGAGAGCTGCTGCCGGAGCGGGTATTGTCGAGTCCATTGACGCGGGCGGTGAAAACGGGAGAGGCGATTCTCACGCGTTTGCCCGGTCTGGGGCTGGAGATTTGGGAAGAACTGGCAGAAGTGAATTTTGGCCGCTTCGACGGTTTGACCTTTCCCGAAGTCGAGGCGGCGTATCCGGCCGAGGCGGCGGCATGGGCGCGGCTGGGGGACGGCTTCACGTTTCCGGAGGGGGAAGCGATAGGCGGGTTTCTGGAACGGGCGCGGGCGGGCTGGGAGCGGGCGGTGGAATTGCCGGAACGCACCGTATTGGCGGTGACGCATGGGGGGATTATATCCGCATGGGACGGATTTTTTCTGGCCCGGCCATTGACGGAACGCTTTTCGGTGACGGCGGAGTATGCGGCGTTGACCCTGTACCAACGGGAGGGCGGCGGATGGAAGTGCGTTTGGAGGAACCGGGTGAAAGATCGGCAAGCGAATCGT
The DNA here is from genome assembly GCA_031548195.1 of Planctomycetota bacterium. GTDB lineage: Bacteria > Planctomycetota > SZUA-567 > SZUA-567 > SZUA-567 > JAJBSZ01. The sequence goes on from JAVBRG010000161.1 coordinate 14,040, forward strand.
CCCGCCTAGTTCTGGTTACCGGCGGCTGCCGAAGCGGCAAGAGCGCCTTCGCTTTGCGTTACGTCGAGGAGAATGCCACGGAGCGCATTTTCCTGGCCACTTGCCCGGTAATTGACGCGGAAATGTCCCGCCGCATCGACCGCCACCAGAAGGAACGTTACGGGCGGAATTGGCAAACCCACGAGGAGGAGACGGAGATTGCCCGGGCACTGGGCGGATTTCCTAATGGGGCGGGGGTTTTACTCGACTGCCTCACCTTGTGGGTCAACAACCTCATGTACCGGGCCGAACAACAAGGCGCTAAATGGCCGGAAGAGGATGCGGTGGAAACGGCCGCCGCGGCGTTCATCGCCGCCGCCCGGGCGCGGGACGGCTTGACCGTGGCGGTTACGAACGAGGTCGGTTTGGGAGTGGTGCCGGATAATCAGGCGGCGCGGCGATTTCGCGATTTGGTGGGAAGAGTCAACCAGACTATTGCCGGTCGGGCCGATAAAGTGTATTTATTAGTTTCGGGTATTTCTATACGTGTAAAATAATTGCTTAGGGAGAGGGGAGTTTATGCAGGTTCTGGAACAGACGCTGGCGGAAATCAAGCCACTCGACGCCGCCGCCATGACCAAAGCGGCGGAACATATCCGTAACCTGACCATGCCCACTTGGGCTCTGGGGCGGCTGTGCGATTTGGCCGTGCAGCTGTCCGGGATCACCGGCAAGGTCAAGCCGGTTCTCAACCGCCGGCTTATCATGGTGATGGCGGGAGACCACGGGGTGGTGGCGGAAGGGGTGAGTTTGCAGGATTCGGTCATCACCCAGCAGATGGTGGTGAACATGACCAGGGGCGGGGCGGGAGTGAATGTACTCGGCAGGATGAACCAGGCCCGGGTTGCGGTCGCGGATTTCGGCATGTTGGGTCGGGACGAGGAATTGGTGCGGGCGGGCCAGCTTATCGACGCGAACGTGGGGAAGGGGACGGAGAATATCGCCAATGGCCCGGCAATGAACCGCGAAGCGGCGGTCAAGTCGATAGAGAACGGAATCAAACTGGCGAAACAATACGCGCCTGGATTCGACATGTTTGGCACCGGTGAAATGGGCATTGGCAACACCACGCCGTCGACGGCGATCGCGGCGGTGATCACCGGCGAATCGGTGGCGTCTTTGACCGGAATGGGCGGAGGCCTCAGCCAGGAGCGAATTAAACACAAAATCGCGGTCATCGAAAAGGCGATTGAATTCAACCAGCCGAATCCCAAGGATGCCCTGGATATCCTGGCCAAGATCGGGGGGTTTGAAATCGGCGGAATCGCCGGTTTGATCCTGGGAGGCGCGGCTTGCCGAAGGGTGGTATTGGTCGACGGCTTTATCTCGACGGCCGGGGCGCTTTTGGCCAAACTTATTTGCCCGGCGGTGGGGCCGTACCTGCTGGTGTCGCACGCCAGCGCCGAACCCGGACACCGGGGGATGTGCACTTGGCTGGGGGTCGAACCGCTGTTGCGTTTGAATATGCGTCTGGGCGAGGGCACCGGCGCCGCCCTGGCCATGAACGTGGTGGAAGGAGCTTGCCGGATGATGGCGGAAATGGCCACTTTCACGACGGCGGGCGTGGATGAAAATCCCGATTGAGTTTTTCTTTCCGGAAGCGTAAAAAACCGCCGCACGCTGCGGAGTCGGCGTGACAGCTTGCCAGAAACGCGTCAATCCCCGGTTTAATCAGGGATTGACGCGTTTTTTTTGTCGATTTGCCGGTAAAAAACAGTAGCAAAAACGCGGTGGGTGTGGTATGGTAGGCTAGATTTTGTATGACTTGTTGGGGGTTGAAAGATAACCATCCCGACGTGGCAAGACGCGGCACCATTTCCAAAATAATCTTCCTTATTGCGCGGATTTCATTGATACCAAGCGGACCCTCCCTCCGCTTCGACAGGGTATACGCACCAGTCGAAGGGGGTGAAGTGCACGATAATTTACGCAATTGACCTTTTGGCAGGCGCGAGGTGCGGCCCTTTTTTTCGAGGATCGATTATGAACATCAACAAAGATATCGGGCGCCTTTTCATTGTGGCCATGGTGGTGATTGTCGTATATCTGATTGGGCTCACCTTCATGTACTTCGCGTTCAAGGATGTGGTGACGGTACAGGAAAACCAGCTGCGTTCCATTTACCTGGCGAATGAAACCTCCAGCAATTCCTTTGCGCTCACCTCTAACGTGCGCGATTATATATCCAGCGGTAAAAAGAAATACAAAGACGCCTATATGCACATCCTCGACGTGCAAACCGGCGCGAAAGCCCGTCCCGCCAATGCCCACGTCGCCCCCGGCGCGACCGTACACATGGCCAAACTCTTCGAAGAGGCCGAATTCACCCCCGAAGAGGAAGCGCTCCTGAAAAAAGCCAACCAGCTCTCCGACAACCTGGCACAGCTGGAAATCAGCGCCATGGACAAGGTCGAAAACGCCAAGGCGGGACTGGAGTCAAAAGCCCGCGAAGAAGCCATGGAACTCCTCTACGGCGACCAATACGACCGGACCGCCGCGTCCATCCAGGAACCGGTGGATCAGTTCAACCAAATTCTCACCGCCCGGCTCACCAAGCGCAATAACGAGGTCCACCGTTGGGCCGACACGGTAGGTTTTTCCCTGGTGGGCTTGACGCTTTTCTCCTCCATTTTGGTCATTGGAGCAATTATCTGGCTGAGAAAACGGGTGTTCGGAGCGCTTGGGAAAATAGCCGAAGGCTTGGGCGTGACCGGTGATTCGGTCAGCCAAACCGCACAACAATTGGCCACTAACAGCCGGGAAATTTCCGAAGGCGCCAACAGCCAAGCCTCCAGCCTGGAACAAACCTCCGCCGCCCTGACGCAAATGTCAACCGGCACCCGCCAGAACGCCGAAAATGCCGACCGCACCAATGACAATACCCAGGAAATGATCGCCGCCATCGCCAAAGGCTCGGACGCGGTCAACAATATGACCTCCGCCATGGGTGAAATCAGCGCCACCTCGGAAGAAATCAGTCGCATCATCAAAACGATTGAGGAAATCGCCTTCCAAACCAACCTCCTCGCCCTCAACGCCGCCGTCGAAGCGGCACGGGCAGGGGAGTCAGGCAAAGGCTTCGCAGTGGTCGCCGATGAAGTCCGCAATCTCGCCGGTCGCTCGGCCCAGGCGGCCCGGGACACCTCCAGCTTAATCAACCGCTCGGTCACCAATGTCAGAAACGGGTCGACCATCGCCAACGGTTTGGCGGAAGATTTCAAGGTCATTGATGAAAAGGCCCACGAAGTGGGGCAGCTGATTCAATCCATCTCCCTGGCAACCAACGAACAAGCCAAAGGCATGGAACAAATCAACGGGGCGGTTTCGGAAATGGACAAATTAACCCAGCGCAATGCCTCGAACGCCAAAGAAATGGCGGAAGCGTCCGACAACCTGATGGATTTGTCCGACGACTTGACCGATATGACCCTGGAATTGACCGATTTTATCAAATCGAAGCGGCGGGAGAAAAAAATGCGGCGGCGGGATGCAAAAGGCTTGTCCAGCGCCAGCCCGGCTTCTCCAGCAATGGTATCGGCCCAGGTAGCCCGGAATTCACACCGGGGAGAAGCCAAGTTGCTGCCGCTGTCATCTTCGAAATAGCGTTTGGCCCACTTGACAATACCGTCATCTATAACCCAAATCGGTCAGCTTGCCCTTGAGGAGCAGATCGTTTTTCTCGCGGTTCATCAGCTGCAATTCGACCCGGGTTCCAAATGGGGCCTGGATCACCGCTGCGATCAACCGTTCCTGGCCTTTGTCATAATAAAACACCCGGCCGCCGCCGCCGCGTTCATCCTTGCTTAACACCCAGCCGGCGGCAGGCAAGGCTTGCTGATAGAACAGCAACGCTTCCAGCCAATCCAGCCCGCCCTCGTATACCAAGGTACCAGTGCGAAACAACGAACCCTGGAAAGTATAGGACTCTTCCGGTACCAGGGTAAAACCCGGCGGGACCGGAAGATCGGCAAACTGTACGTCCCGATACAAACTTACCTCGCCCTGCTGGGCCCCCGCGCCCACATTATTCGGCCCCGGTCCCATCGCCGCCCACTCCGGCGGCGGCTCCTGCCAAGCGCCTCCGCCGCCACATCCGGCGGCGGCGAGCAGCAGCCCAACCCCTAAAGCGCCCAACCTGACTCCCACTCTCATCACCTTCCCCCCGGTGCTTGCCAGTTTAAGGTACAATATACTAGAGCGGTGATAACAAATATATGAAATTTTGAGCACCGCACTTTTGCCCTCACTCTTCGGTACTAGTCGCTTACAGCCCGGAGGGGATTCGCGCTCC
>JAVBRG010000158.1:0-4268 GCA_031548195.1 Planctomycetota bacterium
AAAACCCGCCCGGAACATATTTTCCGGCAGAGATGGTTTTTCGTATACACCCGGGCAACTCAAGCGGAAATTTGTCGCCGTCATTCATACTAGCGAGGAGATTTTACCAATGATTGTCCTGGTTATCAACTGCGGCTCGTCGTCCATCAAGTATCAGCTCTACCACATGCCGGAAAAGAAAGTTCTCGCCAAAGGTCTGGCCGAAAAAGTCGGCGACAGCGATTCCATCCTCACCCACCGTCGGGGCGAGGAAAAATTCGTCCTGGAAAAAGCCATCCCCAACCACAAAGTCGGCATCGAATTGGTCCTCTCCTGCCTTACCTCCAAGGAAATGGGGGTAATCGCCAGTCCCCACGAAATCAGCGCCGTCGGCCACCGCGTCGTCCACGGCGGCGAAAACTACTCCGACGCCATGCGCATCGACCCCTCGGTCCTGTCCTGCATCGAACAGTGTTCCGAACTCGCCCCCCTGCACAATCCCCCAAACCTCATCGGCATCAACGAATGCCGCGCCGCCCTGCCCGGCGTCCCCATGGCGGCCGTCTTCGACACCGCCTTCCACCAGACCCTCCCCAAGCGGGCGTTCCTCTATCCCCTGCCCTACGAAACGTACGAGAAATACCGTATCCGCAAATACGGCTTCCACGGCACCAGCCACGCCTACGTCACCCACCGGGCCGCGACCATCCTCGGTAAACCGGTCGACGAAGTCAACCTCGTCACCTGCCATTTGGGGAACGGCTGCTCCATCACCGCCGTGCGGGGCGGCAAATCCGTCGACACCACCATGGGCTTCACCCCCCTGGCCGGCTTGATGATGGGCACCCGCTCTGGCGACATCGACCCGGCGATCATCCCCTATTTGAATTCCAAACCGGAATACAGCAAAATCTCGGAAATCGACAAGCTCCTCAACAAAAAGTCCGGCCTTCTCGGCATCAGCGGCGTCTCCAACGACATGCGCGCCCTCCACGCCGAAGCGGAAAAAGCCGGCAAGGACTCCCGCGCCAAACTGGCCCTGGACATGTTCTGCTACCGGGTGAAGTTCTTCATCGGCGCCTATATGGCCATTCTCGGGCGGGTCGACGCGGTCTGCTTCATGGGCGGCATCGGCGAGAACGACGCCTGGGTCCGCGCCTCCTCCCTCAGTGGCATGGAAAACATGGGCGTGGTGATGGATTTGGAAAAAAACAAGGTCTCCCGAGGCAAAGAGGAAGACCTCTCCATCGTCGGCTCGAAAGTGAAAATCCTGGTCGTTCCCACCGACGAAGAAGGCTGGATTGCCGAAGAGACCTACAATCTCTGCAAATGAATCCGGCGCCGCGATTAAAAAAAACGGCGCTTCCGGACCATAGGCCGAACGCTCCGGACACCAGTTTTCCGGAGCGTTTTTCGTTTGCATATTTCGTTCGTATAAATGTTACCCCATCCGCCGCCGGCACGCATATATAGATATGGAACTTTTCGCAAAGGATAATTCCGGCGCCGCGACAATAACAAGAATCGTGAAAACTAATATCGGGCGGCTCTAAAAGTTGTTTTAGAGCCGCCCCGCGCTTCCCCGCTCTGGAGACGCCATGAAAAGCATGCCGCAAAGTATGCAGCAAGGGTTCTTTCTGTCGCTTTTGGTTTCCTGCCTTATTTTTTGTCTGAACTTTTCCACTAATGCCGGAGAAAACATCGGCCAAAACACCCTGAATCGGCTTAAAACCGCTACCGTGCAGGTCAAGGTCGAGTACGCTCAGCCTTTCGAAAACAACAGTAGCTGGGGAACCGGCTTCATCGTCGGACCCGGCCTGGTGATGACCAATGCCCACGTCGTCTCCGACAAAATTCCCACCCGCATTTTTGTCCATAACGACTACCTCCCGCCCACCGAAGCCCGGGTCGCGGCTTTCCGCTACGACACGAACGACGTCGACAAGGGCGACATCGTCGAATACATCGCCCACAGCATCATGAAACGGGCGCGAATCAGCGGCATCAGCCTCGCCAATCCCTTCACCAGTTACGACGTCGCCCTCCTGACCTTCGACCCCAACGCCGCCGCAAACCTCCCCATGCTGGCTTTTTCCCAGCAGGCCATTCCCAACGAAAGCGTCTACGCCATCGGTTACCCCGGCGCGGATCAGCCCAGCGAACACCGCTGGCAGCAGTATAGTTCCAATTCCCTCTCCTCCACTCCGGTCACCGTCACCGCCGGCCGGGTCCGGCAGGTGATCGAAGGCGCCCCCCGCCTGGTGATGCACGACGCCTTGTCGAAATTCGGAAATAGCGGCGGACCCTTGGTCAATGCCCGGGGGGAAGTCGTCGGCATGCAGACCTGGAGTGCCGAGGCGGATGCCCAGGGCACGGTCATTTCCTTCGCCTTGTCCGGCGGGGACCTCGCCAATTTCGTGCGCCAGCGGGGCTTCATCACCGGTCAGCCGAACGCGAACGACTACCGTTCCTTCATCATGCGGGCAGCCGAAGCCGGGGACGCGAATTTCCTGGCCCTGGCCGGTCTCTTTTCCTTCCTGGGGGACGGCGGCTTCCCCCACGACCACGAGGCGGCGGCGCGTTATTTGCACGCGGCCCTGAACCGGGACCCCAACAACGCGAACGCTTATCTTTACCGAGCCGGTCTGGCGGCGGTCCTAGCGCGTTCGCACAACCTCCGCACCCGGGAGCAGGCGGCCCAACTGCTGCAGGCGGCGAATAATTCCACCCGGGTCGGCCCCGGTTCCCGGCATCCCGACAATCGCCTCCTGTCCTACGAAGCCGCCCTCTACATGCAGGGCCGGGCCGGGCAATTCCCCTATAATCCGAACCGTTCCCTGGTCCTGGCCGAAAAGGCCATGGAGGATGGCGCCTACGCGATTCCCCTGGCTTTGACCGGCTTCCTCTACTATTTCGGCGACACCAGCGTCGGGCGGAATCATGAAATGGCCTTGGAAAACGCCCGCGAATCGGCCCGGAACGGCATCACCGAAGGCATCGCCCTTCTGGCCCACATGTACTACGATTCCGACGCCATCCCGAAAAACGACTACAATCAGAAAACCGCCCGGTTCCTCGCGAAATACGCGGCGGATCGGAACGATCCCTGGGCTTTGGGCCTGCTCGCGAACATGTATTACGAATCCGGCGACGCCGGCGAACGGGAACAGGCCTATGAACTGGCCCGGCGCGGTCTCGACAGCGGCAATCGGCTGGCGGCATACTGCCTGGGGAGAATCGCCTGGGACGCCTATGTGGCGAATCCGGTCGATGTGACTCAGGCGGCGAAGGCGTGGGCGCTTTTGGACCTCGCCGAAAAACGCGGCGTGCGCATCAATCTGCCTGGAAACGGCGGCTACGGCACGGCTTTGCATTCGGCCGGGGAGGTTCTCGCCAATCTTCCGGCGGATGTGCAACCGTGGGTCCGTCAGGAGGGGATGCGGGAGTTGCAGGCCATGGGCGGGATTCAGGCGGTGTCCAGATAAAGAAACTACTTGCGCGCTTCATATGCGTATGAAGCAGGCCCCCGCGTGCCACGGCATGCGGGGGCCTTTTGTTTTTGTTTTGCCTCAGTGAACGTGTTTATATTATTATCGGAAAAAAGTGCTTCAACTGGACCGCCGTTTTACCGACAATTTTTCTTATACCGCCTCTTTTATTACCGATTCCGCCTGCCAAAGGAGCCTCCCCCATGCACTACATCGACCTCCGCAGCGACACCGTCACCACCCCCACCGACACCATGCGCCAAGCCATGCACAACGCCGAAGTCGGCGACGACGTCTACGGAGACGACCCCACCGTAAAACGCCTCGAAACCATGGCGGCCGAACGCATCGGCAAAGAAGCCGCCCTCTTCGTCCCCACCGGAGCCATGGGCAACCAAATCGGCGTCATGGCCCAAACCCGACCCGGAGACGAAATCATCCTCGCCAAAAACTGCCACGTCTACGTCAATGAAGCCGGCGGCGCCGCCCGTCTCTCCGGCGTGTCGTCCGCCCCCACCGATTCGGCCCCGATAAGCCCGACGGAAATCCACCGCCTGGTTCGGGCCGACAATGTCCATTATCCCCGCACCACCCTCCTCTGCCTCGAAAACGCCCTCTCGAACGGCGACGTCGCCAGCATCGAGGAAATGCGCTCCGCCCACGCCGCCGCCAAAGAGCACGGCTTGAAAATCCACCTGGACGGCGCCAGAATCTTCAACGCCGCCCTGCACCTGGGAGTCGAAGCCCGGGAAATCGCCGCCTACGCCGACAGCGTGATGTTCTGCCTGTCGAAGGGGCTCT
>JAVBRG010000128.1:0-5284 GCA_031548195.1 Planctomycetota bacterium
CTCAAGGACACCAGAATCCTGGCCAGAAACGCCATGGAACTCGCCCTGAAGTTGGCCAAGGGCGAAAAAATCGACACCGGCGGCGTGACCCAATTCAATGAATACAAGGAAATCCCCGCCGTTCTTCTTGCCCCCATCGGCGTCGACAAGACCAATCTCGAAGCCATCATGATCGACAGCGGCTACCTCAAGCGCGAAGATATTTACAAGTAAAACCAGGGTGTTGTTTGGTTTGGTCCATTTTCCCAAGGAGAAAGAACATGAAGAAATGGGTACTGTTACTCGCCGCGGCAATGCTGCTTCCCATGTTGGTCGCCAAGGCCACCGCCGGTGAAAGGCTGAAAATCGGTCTCGCCCTCCCCACACAGCAGGAAGAACGGTGGGTCCGCGACATGCACGCCATGGAAGCCGAAGCGAAAAAGCTGAACGTCGACCTCCGCGTCGCCATCGCCCGTAACGATCAGGGCCAGCAGAACAACCAGATCGACCAGCTCCTCACCCAGGGCGTCAAGGTCCTCATCATCGCCCCCCACGACGGCGAAGGCGCCGCCACCTCGGTCAACAAGGCCCACGCCAGCGGCGTCAAGGTCATCTCCTACGACCGCCTGATCATGGGCACCGACGTCGACGTCTACATGTCCTTCGACAACGTGAAAGTCGGCGACTTGATGGGTGAATGGATCACCAAGCGCGTTCCGAAGGGCGACTACATCCTCATGTCCGGCGCCCCCACCGACAACAACGCCAAGCTCTTCAAGCAGGGCCACATGGTTTACATCCAGCCCCTCATCGACAAGGGCGACATCAAGGTCATCCTCGACCAGCCCGTTATCGACTGGCAGCCCTCGAACGCCCAGAAGATTGTCGAAAACGCCCTGACCCTCGCCAACAACAAGGTCGACGCCATCCTCGCCCCGAACGACGGCACCGCCGGCGGCGCCATCGCCGCCCTGGCCGCCCAGGGTCTCGCGGGCAAGGTTCCGGTAACCGGCATGGACGCGGAATTGTCCGCCGCCCAGCGCGTCGCCGCCGGGACCCAGTCCATCACCGTCCTGAAGGACACCCGTAAACTCGGCGAAGAAGCGGTTCGCGCCGCCGTCCGCATGGCCAAGGGCGAGTCCATCGCCGACATGGTTAACGGCGAAGTCGACAACGGCTATATGGAAGTCCCCTCGATTCTCCTCGCCGCCGAAGTGGTCGACAAGGAAAACATCGACAAGGTGCTGATCGATTCCGGCTACCTGAAACGTGAAGAAATTTACACCAAGAAGTAGCTTTACCGAAGCCACCCTCCGGCCCGGCCTGGACAGCGGGCCAGCCCGGATAAACGGCCAAAATCACTCGGCCCGGAGAACATCTCCGGGCCGATGTCATTGGCGGCGGCACTTTTTTACGATAAATATCTTGTTAAATTTGCCTGGGCGAGGATAATAATCGTTACCGTTTCCTTAATTAACCTCAAGATCAAAAGAAGGGATCATGCGTACCCACAAAGAAGAATCCAACGAACCCCGGCAGGGTAAAACCCCGGAAAATGCTCCGCCTTCCCCCCCGATTGAAGAGTCGCTGCGCCAGTCTGTGCGTCACATGGCGGAGTTGCCCAACCTGCTCTTCGCCGGCACGAATGATACGCATCGCCGCCTGCAGCAGGCCCTGGCCAAGGTGGGCGTCATTCTTGGGGCGTCGCGGGCCTACGTGATGTGCGACGAGGACAGCGGCCGTTTCCTTCGCGTTTCCTACGAATGGATCAACGGCGAGGTCAAGGAGGCGTTGCCGTCCTGGCCGCTGCACGATTACCAGAAGGACATCCCCTCGCTGAAACCGCTGTTGCAGGACAAACCGTATTTTACCGCCCACACGCATCAGCTCGCGCCCGACCTCCACAAGGTTCTGACCAAGCAATCCGTTGCCTCGGTACTCCTGGTGCCGCTCATCCGCGACGGTCTCTGGTCGGGCATGGTCGGGGTGGACAGCTGCGGAACCGAAAGGGAATGGAGCCCGGTCGAAGTGGACATGCTGCGGCATTTCTCCGGATTGGTGGTTCAGGCTCTGGACCGGGTGGATTACCAGGCGGTGCGGCGTCGGCTCAACAATGTGCGTTTTGCCCTGAATGACGATTGCCCGGATTTGACCGCGGGGGCTTTTGCCCCGGGAGGTGCGGCGGCGGTGGAGGACAAGGGACCGGTGACCCTGCTGGAGGCGGAACGGCGGCTGATTGTCGAGACGCTGGCGCGTAACCATGGCAATCGCGGCGCGGCGGCGCGTGAATTGGGGATTGCCTGGGCGGCCCTGGACCGGCGCTGCAAAAAATTGCGGATTAACCTGGGACGCGGCGGCTAAGGCGGTTGATAAATCCCCCGCCGGATCAGGTTCGCAGTTGCAGGATTTTCTTGGCCGGGCCGATGAGCAGCAGTTCCGTGCCCGCCTCCAAGGGCTCCAGGGGGTCGGGCACGAAATGGAAATCGTGGTCCCGGGCCCGCTTCTCCGCCACCACCATCACCCGGTGGGCGCCGGGTAATTTCAAATCCGCCAGGCAGGAGCCGGCCCATTTATCCACCACCACCTGCTGCAGCAGGATGCCGCCCCCGACCGGAAGGTAATCCAATAAACCCGGGCTGTTGATCTGATGCCCCAGATGCCGGGCAATCTCCGCCTGGGGCTGGACCACCTGCCGCACCCCCAGGCGTTCCAGCACCGTGGCGTGCTGGCTGGTATTGGCTTTGGCAATGATATTAGCCGCCTTTAATTCCTGGAGATTGAGAACAATCATGATGGAACTGTCCATGGAGCCGACCCCGACCACGACCTGGTCGAGGTCCTGGAAGCGCAGTTGATCCAGGACGCTCTTGTCGGTGGCGTCGCCGCTGTAGATGGTGTCCAAGTCGTTGCTGTGCCGCTGCACCAGGCTGTCGTCCCGTTCCAGGGCCACCACCCGGTGTCCCAATTCCTTGAGGGTCAGGCAAAGGCTGAGGCCGAACTTCCCCAGGCCGATGACGCCAATTTCCTTGGTCATGACTTCTCCTGAAACAACCTGCCGGTTAACCTATGGGATACACCGCCTCCGGTACGCGGTAAGGAACGTTGCCGCCGAATTTGTCCAAGGTGGCGACCAGCCAGACCGGCCCCAGGCGGCCAATGTACATCAGGACGGAAATCACCAGCTTGCCGGCGTCGGTCAATTCCGGCGTCAGTCCCGTCGACAACCCCACCGTCGCAAAAGCGGAAATCACCTCGAACGCCACGTCCATGACCTGGAACGGAGTTTGCCCGTGCACGTGCATCCCCCCTTCGGTGACAGTCAGGATAAAGACGCCGAGGATGATGCTGGCCAGCGAAAACACCAGCAACAGAAACACCTTGGAAAGATCCTTGGCCCCGACCGAACGCCCCGACACCACCACTTGCGAACGTCCGGTGACGGCCGACTTGATCACCGCCAGGATGATTCTGAAGGAGCCGGTCTTGAAGCCGCCGGCGCAGGAACCGGCCGAGCCGCCGATGAACATCAGGGCCATCAGCATCAGTAGGGTGAGGTCGGTGAGGCGGCCGATATTGACGGTGTTGAACCCGGCGGTGCGGCAGGTCACGGATTGGAAGAGGGAGGGGAGAATCACTTTCAGCGGTTCGAAAAAATCCTCGCGGTTAATCAGGTATTCGACAAAAAAGAAAAACACCGCCCCGGCGATAATCAAGCCCGCCGAAGTGCCGATGGCTAGCCGGGCGGGGAGGCTGAGCCTTCTGTGGAGGGTCAGCAGCTTGGGATTGGGGACGTCGCTGTGGCGGTCGGCGAGGCGGGCCAGGCAGCCCCGCAGCCACTCCCACAAATGATGCCGCAGTTCATCCACCACCGCGAACCCGAGCCCGCCCATGATGATCAGGAGCATGACGGTGATATTGACCCCGGCGTGCTGCTGGAAATCCATCAGGTTATTTGACCAGGGGGCGAAGCCGGCGTTGCAGAAAGAGGAGACGGCAAGGAAAACAGCGTCAAAAAGGCCGATCAATTCCGGTTCGCACAGCCGCAAGACCAGGAAGCCGACCAGTTCGATGCCGATGATGAGGGCGACGATCCGAATCAAAAAACGGCCCAGGTGGAAGGACTGGTCCTGAAGGAGAGTTTGTCCGACGGCAATCCGATCGGTGAGAAACACCTTCCGGGTGAAGAGAAACAGCAGGAGGGAGCTGTAGGTGGCAATCCCCAGCCCGCCCAGTTGCATCAGGACAATCATCACCGTCTGCCCCTGCCGGTTGAATACGGCGGCGATGTCCACGGTCGAGAGGCCGGTAACGCAGACGCAGGAGGTGGCGGTGAAGAGGGCGTCGATGAAACGGAGCCCGCCCGGCGTGGTCAGGGAACGGTCCCACCAGAGGATCAGGGCGCCTAGGAAAATCGTGACCGCGAAGGAAACGACCGGCAGTAGAAAAGGCCAGGCCCGGCCGACCTTACGTTTGCGGCGCTGCAGGAACTTACCGACCGGCGACACTCTCCGCATCCGCCGGGACGACGCGGTGGTCAAGGTCCCCCATCTGCTCATGGGCTGTTCGGCGCGACCGGAGCCGGGACAGCCGTTTCGGCCTGTTGGCCCTCGATCGTTTCTTGAACGTATTCCTTGGCCTCATCGTAGGTTTCTTCCACAAATTCGCCGGTCTTCTTGGCGCCTTCCGCCACCGCCTCGCCCGCCTCCTTGGCGTACACCTTGGCCTCGTCGTAGGTTTCACCCATGAATTCGCCGGTCTTTTTGGCGCCTTCCGCCACCGCCTCGCCCGCTTCCTCGGTGACCTTCTTGGCGCCGTCCCAGGCCGCCGCGCCGGCTTGCCAAGCGCCATCCTTGAATTTCTGCCAGTTGCTTCCGCCTTCCTCGCCGGCGGGAGCCGGCCAGCCGATGCACAACAAAACCAGGAACGTCAATCCACAGCCGATTTTCCCAATACCCATCTTACCCATGCCTTTTCTCCCATTGCCGTCCACTATCAGGAGGAACCCGTTTCCTCTCCCTTAATTTTGTCACGCCGACGCCAAACTGCCAAGGGGAAATTCGCTGGCGCCGGCGGTTTTCGCCAATTGGCGGCTCTGGCGGCCCGGGGCATTTTATCGTTGAAAACTTCAACCAATCAATTATGATGCCAGAAAAAGTCCACGTAAATCCCGTGCTATACCGAACGCGTATTGAAATTGTGAAAACGTGTCTCGTCCGGTCATACTTCGTCAGCTCAGTCGGAAATAACTTTTTATGCCTAGCCGCCGGCCTAAAAAGTGATTTCCGCCTTCGCTTCCTCGTCTGAC
>JAVBRG010000039.1:0-32073 GCA_031548195.1 Planctomycetota bacterium
CAAATGCCGCATGAAGTTAGGGTTATCGGCTACTCAAGGGGCGGTGGCGAAAAACCACTCGCAATTCCTTTTACCATGCAACCTTTTGATCACACGACTGTTGTGGAGGCGGTTCCCACAACAGTCGCGTAGTAGAACTAATCCTTTCATAATATGGGCAAATAAGTTGGGCCGTCCTTTTCTATATATAGACAAAAAAACCGCAACCCCTTGAGGTTGCGGTCGTTATATTGGAGCCGCCTACCCGATTTGAACGGGTGACCTGCGGTTTACAAAACCGCTGCTCTACCACTGAGCCAAGGCGGCGGAAAAAACATTTACTACCTCTACAACTCGGCATTTGCGGATGTGTTTCCCGCAAATGCCGCATTCGTTATCGGGAATCCAGGGGATGGTGGCGGAAAACAACTCGATTTTCCGTTCATCATGCAACATTTTGATCACAAGGCTGTTGTGGAGGCGGTTCACACAACAAGCGCGTAGCAGGACTACTCTACATTTATTTCACGCCAAGGCAAGGTATTTTTACCACCGCGCCGCTTCAGACGCGAATTCGCCAAATGCCATTATAACGTTGCTTCAACTCTGGCCGATATTATAATAGGGGCTGACTATCTGGACAACGCGGCAGTAGCGGGAACCGCATCCGCAAATGCCGAATGAAGTTAGGATTATCGGAGAAACATGGGACGCTATTGCATCGTATACTAAGCTTATTTGTTTATAAGGCACAATACACTAGCTAAAAACAGCCAGATTTTCCGTTCTTCATGCAACATTTTGATCACCCGGCTGTGGTGGTTCCCGCAACCGCCGTGTAGTAGAACCAAAGGAAATATCGCAGTCAGAAGATATTGTCTGAATTAAATTCGGGAAATCGTAACGCGAAAAGAGTGCACATCTTTAGGCAATCGCTTATAGAGAGGATATACATGGAACTCCTGGTCTTTATCGCCAAGGAATTGAAAGGCGTGGTCGTCAGCGTCGCGCCATTGGTGGTGATTCTGTTGGTCCTCAAACTCGTCGTCATGCGTTCCCCACTCGAATCGAACCGGCAATTCACGGTCGGGGTCGTGTTCGCCATCATCGGCCTCTTCCTATTCCTCCAAGGCGCCCAGATGAGCCTCATCCCCGCCGCCGAATCCCTCGGGGCCGAACTGGTGCGCCTGAGGCGGCCCCTCATCGTCGTCATCTGCTTCTGTATCGGCTTCGTCGCCACCCTGGTCGAACCAGCCCTAAGTTCGGTCGCCCACGAAGCCGAAAACATCTCCGTCGGCGCCATCACCTCCAAAAGCATACTCATGCTCACCGCCTTCGGATTCGCCTGCGGCATGGCCATCGGCGTCACGAAAATCATGTACAACATCAACTTCGTCTATATCCTCGTGCCCGGGCTAATCCTCATGGCCGTCCTTTCCCTCTTCAGCGGGCAAACCTTCGCCGCCATCGCCCTCGACTGCGCCGCCGCCACCACCGGACCCGTAAACATCCCCGTAAACATGGCCATCGGCCTCGGACTCGCCCGCTCTATCGAAGGCGTCGACCCCCTGACCGCCGGCTTCGGCATCATCGGCCTCACCGTGCTGGGCGTATCCGTGTCCATCATGACGGCGGGAGTTTTGCGTAGCATGTGACGCGGCTGACGCGGCGGCGGGAAACATGTGATTTTATCCACCCAGACTCAACTGTCACTGAGAGCCGATAAGGAGATTGGTCAATGAATCATGAAGCAATCGTGGTGATTGTGGAGCGCGGCAAAGCCAACGGCATCGTCAAGAAGGTCGCCGAAGCCGGCGCCCGAGGTGCCACCATCGCCTACGGACGCGGTTCCGGCGAACAGATATTTTCCTTCTTCCGCAGTCTCCAGGTGGAGTCCTCCAAGGAAATCATCCTGATTATCGCGCCTGAGGACCAGGTACAAAAACTGTTGGCGGTCGCGGTCGAAGCGGGCCGGGTCAATGAAAAGGGGAAGGGCATCGCCTTCACCATACCGATAAAAAACCTGACCGGCATCGCCCCCGCGAGCGAAGGCGATGCGCATGCCTGATGGGCCGGGTTTTGCGGACGAAATACCGCCCGGTGGACGATCCCCCGGCATCACCCCCGCCGGCGTCAGCCCGCCTTGCCGCCAACCGGCGGAGGTTTTGGCTTGGAGCGAATCCTTGACGGAACAACTCCAAGGCTACCCCGACCACGGTCACGGGGATCTGGACGGTCCGTATTTTGCCTTGTGGCAGCCGCTGGGGGTGACGGCCGCCCTGGGGATTAGCCAGAAACCGGAGCTGGAACTCGATTGCGCTGCCCTGCGCCGCGACGGCGTGGGGCTGTTGCGCCGACAGTCTGGTGGTGGGGCTGTGCTGCTTTACCCTGGGGTTTTATGCTGGGAGGCCTGGGTGGGGCTGGAGACGCTGGCGCGTTTATCCGTAAACTCCGGCAGCGGAATTCACGAAGCCTATGCCGTCTTGACCCTGCCGGTGCGGCGCGGTTTGTCCAGCCTTGGGGTCGAGGTGTTTGCGGCGGGAGTATCGGATTTGTCGTACCGGACAGACCCGGGAGGCGCGATCAGAAAAGTCGCCGGCACGGCCCAGTTCCGTAAACGCGACCGGGTTTTGGTGCATGGCGCCCTCCTCGTGACGGCCGAGGTGGCGGTTTTGTCCAGGTATCTGGCTTTCCCCAGCGTTCAGCCGGATTATCGCGGCGGCCGCCAGCACCGGGACTTCTGCCTGACGGTGGGGGAGATTCTCGGAGTCTCTCCGGCGGAAAAGGAAGCCTGTTTCAATCGGGTGGCGGGAGCGGTCAGGGCGGCGGCGGAAGAGTCCGGCTGGACGGTACTGGTTCCGCCGGAGGATTTGCCGCCGGCGGCGGCGGACTTGGCGCGCCGCAAGTATCGTGCACCGGAATGGAATTGGGAAAAGGTGCGGCAGAATTGACCGGGAAATTTGACTGAGCATAAGAGCGGTTCTAGAAAGGTAGTTATGAAAAACCCCGACAAGATTCTTTCCGCCATGCGGGTGGACAAGAAGAATTCCGTGAAGCTGGCGAAGATTGACCCCGACTCGACCGAAGGCGTCAAGGACAAGAAGGAGGCGCGGGAAATTCTCGCCGAAAACACCGCCAAAATGGACGCCCTCCAGTACCAGTTTTTCGCCGAAAACCGCCGCGCCCTCCTGGTGGTTTTCCAAGCCATGGACACCGCCGGCAAGGACGGCGTCATCCGGAAAGTCTTCGGCCCCTTGAACCCCCAGGGCGTGGTGGTGAGCGCCTTCAAGCGGCCGACCGACCTGGAACTGGCCCACGATTTCCTCTGGCGGATTCATGCCCGGGCGCCGGGGAAGGGCATGATTGGCATCTTCAACCGTTCGCACTACGAAGACGTGTTGATCCGCCGGGTACACAAGCTCGATCCCAAGGAAGTGATCGAGGAACGCTATAAACAATTGGGCGGCTTCGAGAAATTCCTCTCCGCCAATGGAACCGTCATCATTAAATTTTTCCTTCACATTTCCAAGGACGAGCAGAAGAAACGCCTCCAGGCCCGGCTGGACGACCCGGAACGGCGCTGGAAGTTCGAGAAGGGCGATTTGGCCGAACGCCAGTACTGGGACGCTTATCAGGAAAGCTACCAACTGGTTTTGGACAACTGCGCCCACGATTATGCGCCCTGGTACGTGATTCCAGCCAACAATAAGTGGTATCGCGACTGGGCCGTTTCCAGTATCGTCCTGCAAACCCTGAAAGAGATGGATCCGAAGTTTCCCAAAGAAGAGGAAGGTTTGGACAAAATTACTATTGAGTAGCGAATTGTTAGAACTGGACTTTTGCAAAATCACCATTCAAACCGCCGAATGGCGATTTTGTAAAATCAAAAACCCTTGAAATTCGGGCAAAAACGATTTTTGCAAAGTGGCGATTGGCGGTTTAATCGCCACTTTGCAAAAGTTCAGTTAGAAAACAATCGTGCGGTTCCCGCTGACCAGCACCCGCCGCTGCAAATGCAGCCGCACCGCCTCGCCCAGGACCTGCCGCTCGATGTCCCGGCCCTTCCGGACCAAATCCTCCACTTCGTCGCGATGGCTGACGGGGGTCACGTCCTGCTTGATGATGGGGCCCTGGTCGAGCTCGGCGGTGACATAATGCGCGGTGGCGCCGATAATTTTCACGCCCCGTTCCTTGGCCTGGTGGTACGGCTTCGCTCCCACGAAAGCGGGGAGGAAGGAGTGGTGGATATTGATTATCCGCCCCTCCCACGCCTTTACGAAAACCGGGCTGAGAATTTGCATATAGCGGGCCAGAACGACCAGGTCGATTTGTTGCTCCGCCAATAGTTCCAGTTGCTTCTGTTCGGCTTCAGCCTTCTGGCCCTTCTCCACCGGCAGGTGGTGGAAGGGGACCTTGAAATGCCGGCAGAGGTCGCCCAGGTCGGGGTGATTGGCAATGACCAGGGCCATTTCCCCGGCCAGTTCACCCATTTGGTGCCGGAGGAGCAGATCGGCCAGGCAGTGCGGGGTTTGCGAGGCGAGTATGGCGATGCGGGGCAGGGGCGAGGTGAAGGACAGGCTCCAGCGCATGTCCGTAAATTTTTTAGCGACAAAACCCACCGCCTTGGGGAGGTCATCCCGCGACAGGGCGGATTTGGAAATGTCCCAGACCAGGCGCATGAAGAACTGCTGATTGGTGTTGTCGGTATGTTGATCGAGGTCGATGATGTTGCCGCCGTACTCGGCGACGAAGGAGGTCAGGGCGGCGACGATGCCGGTGCGGTCGGTGCAGGAGCAGAGCAGGATGGCGGTGTTCATGGGGGTTCCGATATTATGAGGTTGAGAAAACAGGGAATTATACCGT
The DNA here is from genome assembly GCA_031548195.1 of Planctomycetota bacterium. Classification (GTDB taxonomy): domain Bacteria; phylum Planctomycetota; class SZUA-567; order SZUA-567; family SZUA-567; genus JAJBSZ01. Next base: position 4,843 of record JAVBRG010000039.1, read on the forward strand.
TTTGACTGACACATCACAAGTTTGCAGTGGCGAACGCCTGCAAACCTTCTGCGAGGATATGCCGATGCCGGAAATGCTCCGCGATGCGATGGAACGTTTGGGGGCGGCGTGGCGCTTCCTGACCGTATTGCCGTTCTTCAATAAGCCCGGGGCGGATGAAGCGGAAGCCTTGCGGCGCTCGGCCCTGATGTTTCCCCTGGTGGGGGTGATTATCGGGACGGCGATGGGGCTGATGGTTTGGGGTTTGGGAGCGCTGTTTCCCGTGATGGTGACGGCGGCCCTGGCGGTGGCGGCTTTAGTCAAGGTGTCGATGGGTTTGCACATGGACGGCGTGGCGGATTGCGGCGACGGCCTGATGTCCCTCGGCCGGGGGCGGGAGCGGATTCTCGAAGTTATGCGGGACAGCCGGATTGGGGCGCACGGGGCGATGGCGGTGGGTTTGGTGCTGCTCCTCAAGTTCGCCTGTCTCTCTTCGGCCGGCAACGGCATGGGGCAGTGGGGTATGGCGTTCATGATGCCTTTGTGCGGCAGGGCGGGGATGCTGTGGTGCATGGGCCTGCTGCCTTATGCCCGGGCGGATGGTTTGGGGAAGGCCATTCAGGCGGGCTGGCGGGAGATTTTCTTCGGCACGCTTTGGGTGGCGGCGGGATTCCTCTATTTTGGCGGCTGGGCGCTTTTGGGGGTGGGGCTGGCGGTGTGGCTGATTATTGAACTGGTGTGGGTGTGGTATTTGAGAAAACGTCTCGGCGGGGCGACGGGGGATTGTTACGGTGCGGCTTGCGAGATTGGCGAGGTGGCGGCGGGTTTGGGGTTTCTATGCGGGGATTTTTAACTGAAGTTTTCCCGAGTGACGCTTGAACCGCCAATCGTCACTCGGGAGAAATCGTTTTACTGGTGCAGCTGGACTTTTGCAAAACTTCAGGTGTATCTCGAGATTATTACCGCCATCGGTAAAAACCTCAAAACGCCGGCACAATCCCCTTGGGGATGAGTTCCTTGACAATGTACGCCTTCACTTCCGGCGAATTGACCGCTTTCTGAAGCGCCTTCGCCGCCGGGGAATTTTCGTCGGCCTTGCGAATCGCCACGATGTTCGCGTAGGGGGAGTCCTTGCCTTCGATGATAATCGCGTCGCGGGCCGGGTTCAAACCCGCCTCGCCGGCGAAATTGGTGTTGATGACGCTGGCGGTGACGTCGTCCAGGGTGCGGGGCAATTGGGCGGCGTCGATTTCCCGGATGACCAGTTTACGGGGGTTTTCGACAATGTCCCGGGCGGTGACCAGTTCGCCCGCCTTCAGTTTGATGAGGCCGTTGTTTTCGAGCAGCCGCAGGGCCCGCGCTTCATTGGTCGGGTCGTTCGGGACGGAAATGCTCGAACCGTTTTTCAGCTCGTCCAGCTTCTTGATCTTCCGCGAATACAAACCCATCGGTTCGATGTGCACCTTGGCGATCCAGGCCAGGCCGAGACCGCGTTCCTTGTTCATATTGTCAAAATAGGGGATGTGCTGAAAAAAGTTCGCGAACAGCTTTCCCTCGGCCAGCGCCGTGTTCGGTTGCACGTAGTCGGTGAAATCCTTGATCACCAGGTTGTAGCCTTCCTTCGCCATAAGGGGTTGGGCCACTTTCATGAGGTCGTGGTGGGGAAAGGGGGTGACCCCGATGACCAGGTCTTCTGCCGCCGAGGCCGGGCCGGCAAGCAGGCTAAAGATACCGCAGAGGCACAATGCCAGGCAGAGCTTCTTCATGATCTTCGTCTCCCAAAAAGAGGAACCGCATAGGAACATTCCGCGTCCACGCCGGTTCAGCGCAGGCGCTTGTAAACAAATCCGGAAACCGACTGCATGATTTGTACCATTATAACCAGGATAATCACGGCGTAAAGCATCACGTCGCCCTGAAAACGGTAAGAGCCGTACTTCACCGCCAAATCGCCCAAACCCCCGCCCCCGACCGTCCCCGCCATCGCCGAATAGCCCAAAAGGGTAATCGCCAGGACCGCCACGTTGAGGACTATCGCCGGCAAGGCCTCCGGCAAAAGCACCCGCAGGATAATTTGCAGGTCGTTCGCCCCGAACGACCGTGCCGCTTCGACGACCCCTTTGTCCACTTCGAGGAAACAGCCCTCGATCAGCCGCGCCGCGAAGGGCGCGGCCGCGATGGTCAGGGGCACCACCGCCGCCGTGCTGCCGATAGTCGTGCCGATTACCAGCCGGGTGAAGGGAAGAATCGCAATCAGTAAAATTATGAAGGGAAATGAGCGCAGCAGGTTCACCGTCACGTCGATAATATGGTACGCACCCGGCTTCGGACGGATGCCCTGGGGATGGTACAGAATCATGAATACCGCCAGGATGAAGCCCAGGAGCAGCGAAAATGCCGTCGAGGCGAATACCATGTACAAGGTCTCCAGGCTGGCCTGCCACAATTCCGGCCCGATGTCCTGAAAACGCTCCCACCACCGCGCGAACCAGCCCGCCTCCTCAGTCATGCCTAATCTCCTCCCACTTCACCTCCGCCGCCAGACGGCCGGATTTGGTCTTCCCTTCCATGAAGGCCTGTCCCGGCGTCTCGGCGTACTGGCGCTCCGTCGCGCCGCCGCCGTCCAGGACCGTCCAGTACAGCTTCTTGCCATCCAGATATTTGGAAACCTGGTCGAACTGTTCCGGCTGGACGTTGATAATCAAGATGCCGAGGATGTCGTCGAGATAGCGGTCGAGGGTGCCGCCGACAATCGAGAAGTCGATGTTGAGCTCCCGGGCCATGCGGGTAATCACCGCCTCCTGGGAAATGTGCCTGGGGAAGATCAGCCGGATGTTTATCCCGCCGGGGATGAGGGTGTATTCCTCCTCTACCAGCCGCTTGAAGTTTTCCGGGGGGGAGAGGAAGAGGTTTTCGGTCGCGCCCAGGGCTTGGGTCACCCCCCCTTCCAGCAGGAGCATCCGGTGGCAGAGCCGCTTGACCACTTCCATCTGGTGGGTGACGACAATCATGGTGATGCCGAGTTTATGGTTGATGTCTTCGAGCAGTTCCAGAATCGAGGTGGTGGTCTTCGGGTCGAGGGCGGAGGTCGCTTCGTCGCAGAGGAGAATCTCCGGGCCAAGCGCCAGCGCCCGGGCGATGCCGACCCGCTGTTTTTGTCCGCCGGACAGGGTTTGCACCCGGTCGTTGCGTTTTTCCTTCAGATCGACCATGTCCAGAAGTTCCATCACCCTCGGCTCGATGTCCGTTTCCGGCGTCTTCCACACCCTCAGGGGAAAGGCGATGTTGTCGAAAACATTTTTTCTGGCCCTGAGGTTGAAGTTCTGGAAAATCATCCCCATGTCGCGGCGGAGTTCCAAGAGTTCCGTCCGTTCCAAATCCTTCACTTCCCGCCCCATCACCTTGACGCTGCCGGCCTGGTAGGATTCCAGTCCGTTGAGACAGCGGAGGAGGGTCGATTTGCCGGCGCCGGAGTGGCCGACGATGCCGAAAACCTCACCTTTCACCACCGACATGTTGATGCTGTTGAGCACTTGATTGGCGCCGAAATTCTTCTGCAGATTGGTAATTTTTATCATACAATCCCGATTCCACGGCAATTGGCAATGCGTCGCACCGGCAGTGCCAATGGTTTATTCCGAATTTCCTAAAGTGTATGAACGGAACCGGAAGCGGCAAGGAAAAACTCGGCCGGCTTTCGACTTGTGGCGGGGCGGTCCTTGAAGTATCATAACGGGGATTACCCGGACCGAAGAATTTTTTACCGGAAGGAACTATAGCCATGGCTTATCAAGGCGAACTCATCCAGACAGAAACGCGTGAGAACGGCGTGGCGGTGGTGAAATTGTCGAACCCCCCCCTGAATGTGGTGACGGTTAAACTTGCCCACGAGCTTTACGACGCCATGACCCAATTGGAAAAAGATCCCGCCGTCAAGGTCGCCGTCTTTACCGGCGCCGGAGGGAAAGCCTTTTCGGCCGGTTCTGATGTCAGGGAATTCCCCGCGGTTTGGGACGATGTGGTCGAGAAAAAGCTCCGCCGCGAGAACGAGGCTTTCAACAGCATTGAATTTTTCAGCCGCCCCACCCTCGCCGCGATGGAGGGGACGACTTGCGGCGGCGGCCTCGAATTGGCGATGGCCTGTGACATCCGCATTTTGTCGGAAAAGGGTAAGGTCGGCATGCCGGAAATCAACCTGGGCATTTTCCCGGCCTCAGGGGGACTGTTCCGCCTGCCGAAGCTGGTGGGCATGGCCCGGGCTTTGGAAATGATGTACCTGGGCGAGTTCATTTCGGCGGAGGAATGTTTCCGTATCGGACTCGTCAATAAACTCGTTCCGGCCGGGGAAGCCTTGGCGTCGGCCCTGGGCCTGGCCGAGAAAATCGCCGCAAAGCCGACGGAGCCGCTCCGGCGTATCAAGCGGGGCGTCCGCGACTTCCTCAATCGCGGGACCGAAGAGGTGTTTCTGGAAAATTTACGCCGCAGCGCCGACTTGTGGCAGGCGCCGGACGGTCAGGAGGGGGTACGGGCGTTTTTGGAAAAACGGCCGCCGAAGTTTGGTTGAAGATGTGCAAAACTTCAGAAAAAGGAACCCGCATGCAGATTAACAGCGACCGGCTCTGGGACACCCTGCATCAGCACGCCAAATTCGGCGGCACGCCCGACGGCGGCGTCTCCCGCGAAGCCCTCACCCCGGCCGACAAGGAAGGGCGCGACCAGTTCGTGAGATGGTGTCGCGAGGCCAAGCTGGAGGTGGCCTGGGATGAAATGGGCACCATATACGCCACCCGCCCCGGTCGGGACAATGCATTGAAGCCCCTGGCTTTCGGATCCCACCTGGACACCCAGCCGACCGGCGGCAAATTCGACGGGGTATACGGGGTTCTCGGGGGATTGGAGGTGATGCGGAGTCTCAATGACCGGAATATCGTTACCGAGCGGCCGCTCACTTTGATATCATGGACCAATGAGGAAGGCTCCCGCTTCACCCCTTCGATGATGGCGAGTGGCGTTTACAGCGGCTTGTTCAAGCTGGAGGATGTTTACCGCGAGACCGACGTCAAGGGGAAAGTGTTCAAGGAGGAATTGGAGAAAATCGGTTACCTCGGGGCGGAGAAAGTCGGCGCCCGATCCTTCCAGGGCCTCCTGGAACTACATATCGAACAGGGGCCGATTCTCGAGGCGAAGGGGGTGCAGGTCGGGGTGGTCACCGGGGCCCAGGGCATGAATTTCAGCTACGTGACGGTGCAGGGCCGTTCCTCCCATTCCGGTACCACGCCCATGGAATACCGCCTCGACGCGACTTGCGCGGCGGCGCGCCTGATACTGGAAGTCGAAAAAATTGCGACGCATGAAGAACCCGGCACTTTCGGGACGGTGGGGAGGATCTTCACCGACCCCTCGTCCTACTGCACCATTCCCCACACCGTGCGCTTTTCGGTGGATTTCCGCAATCCCGACGCGGAAGCGATCCAGCGGGTCCTAAGCTGGTTCGACATGGCCATTGAAGCCGAACGGAAACGCGGCTACACAGTGAAACGGGAGGTTTTCGGCAACGCCCCGGTGCAGCATTTCGACCGGCATCTGGTGGCTAATGTGCGGCAGTCGGCGGAAGAAATGCAGGTCAGCCATTGCGACATCATATCCGGGGCGGGACACGATGCGGTTTATATGAACCGGGTTCTGCCGGTGGCGATGATTTTCATCCCCTGCAAGGGCGGACTCAGCCACCATCCCGCCGAATCGATTACGAAAGAGGACGCGGGAGCCGGCGCGGAGGTCCTGCTCCGCACGGTGGTCCGGGTGGCGAATGAGCGGTGAAGCATTTTCTTGAAAATAACAAAATAACGAAAAAGCCTTGACAAAAAAGCCGATATCTTTATGATGCGTCTCTGCCTTAGAGGAGTGGGCGACTAGCTCAGTTGGCTAGAGCACCAGCTCGACAAGCTGGGGGTCACTGGTTCGAGCCCAGTGTCGCCCACCATTTTCAAGCCTCAAGGCCGCCCGAGGTGGGAGCGCCCTCCCTTCCAGCGGGTTGAATCGAGAGCCTTTTTTTATTCCGGCTCACTCAGGCAATAATGTCTGAAGAAAAGGGTGCAGACAATAGGTGGGGCGATGGTTGACCCCAAATTGACAGGTTCGGGTTGCCGACCTGAAACGGAACCTGGCTTCGGCCTTGGTTCCGCTTAAGCATATCATTCCTTATTGCTGCATTCCCCTTTTTCCCCGAAGACCTTCTGGGCGATTGTCTGGCCGTAGCCGGCTTGACTAGGAATGGAATGCACGGATGTTCAATATCACCTTGCCGGACGGCAAAAAACTTCCCTTCGACGCCCCGCTTCCCCTAGCGGAAGTGGCGGGCAAAATTTCCCAGGGTCTCGCGAAAAAGGCTTTGGCCGCAAAAGTCGACGGCCAGCTCCGCGACCTCACCAGCCTCATCGACCGCGACGCGTCCGTCACTTTCATCACTCCGGACACTCCTGAAGGTCTGGACATTATGCGCCACTCCGGCTCGCACGTGCTGGCGGAGGCGATATTGACGTTATTCCCCGGGACCAAATTCGCCTATGGTCCGGCGGTTGAGGACGGTTTTTATTACGATGTCGACGCCCCGACGGCGATTACCGCCGAGGATTTGCCGAAAATCGAAAAGGCGATGCAGAAGATTATCAAGGCGAACCGGCCGTTTGTCAGAAAAGAATTGAGCCGCGCCGAGGCGAAGGCGAAGTATGCGGCGGACGAATACAAGCTCGACAATATAGAACGGGCCGAGGGCGAGGTCATCAGTTTTTACGAACAGGGCGAATTCTCGGACTTGTGCCGTGGACCGCATGTCCCCTCGACCGGTAAAATCGGCGCCGTGAAGGTGATGAGTTTGGCCGGTGCTTATTGGCACGGCGACGCCAAAAATAAGCAGCTGACCCGCGTTTACGCCACTTCCTTCCCCTCCCAGGAGGAACTCCAGGCTTATCTGACGAAACTCGAAGAGGCGAAGCGGCGCGACCACCGGGTGCTCGGCAAACAGATGGATTTGTTCTCGACCGAACCGGATGTGGGCCCGGGGCTGATTTTATGGCATCCGAACGGATCGATACTTCGGCACCAGGTCGAGACGTTCTGGAAAGAGGAGCACCTGAAGCGGGGCCATCAGCTACTTTACACTCCGCACATCGCGTCGGAAGAGATTTACAAGCGTTCCGGCCACCTCGAAAATTATGGCGACATGATGTACAGCCCGATGGACATCGACGGCAATCCTTACCGGGTGAAGCCGATGAATTGTCCCGGCCACATCCTTATCTATAACGCGAATGTGCACAGCTACCGCGAACTCCCGTTCCGCTGGTGCGAACTGGGGACGGTTTACCGTTATGAACCAAGCGGGACACTGCATGGGATGCTGCGCGTGCGCGGCTTTACCCAGGACGATTCGCACGTCTTCTGCACGCCGGATCAGGTCGAGGCCGAAATCAACGGCATTCTCGATTTGATGGATCACATGATGCGCACTTTCGGTTATACCTACAAGGCCTTTTTGGCGACCCGGCCGGCGAAGTCGATTGGTTCCGACGCCCAGTGGGAAATGGCCACGAACGCCCTGGAAGCCGTCCTCAAGCGGCGCAACATGCCTTACGAAGTCGATGTCGGCGGCGGGGTTTTCTACGGCCCGAAAATCGACATCAAGCTGGTGGACGCGCTCGGCCGCGAGTGGCAGGGCCCGACCACGCAATTGGACTTCAACTTGCCGGAGCGGTTCAAGGTCGAGTATGTCGGCAAGGATAACGAGCGGCACAAGGTGGTGATGCTGCACCGCACCGTTCTCGGCTCGATGGAACGTTTCATCGGCGGCTTGATCGAACATTTTGCCGGCGACTTCCCCTTGTGGCTGGCGCCGCAGCAGGTCAGGGTCCTGACCGTCACCGACGCGGCGATTGAGTACGGCCGGGAGATTATGGCGAAGCTGGCGGCTTTGGGCATTCGCAGTCACCTGGACGACCGCGGCGACAAAATCGGCGCGAAAATTCGCGAAGGCGAATTGGCCCGGGTACCGGTTCTCCTGGTGATTGGTGAAAAGGAGAAGGAATCCGGTGAAGCGGCGGTACGGCGACGCCTCCTGGGCGATTTGGGCAGCCGCAAGGTCGACGCCTTGCTGACGGAATTAGCGGCTGAAATCAAGGAACGGCGCTTGCCGCCGAAAGCGGTTGACAAAGTGGCTGTAAAATAGAAACAATCAGGGTGAGTGGGTGAGAAAACCACCCATTCTTTGGGAGAAACGTTTTATTCTCCAAGGCGATTTGCGGTTTAATCGCCATGGCGAATAAATTTCGTTCGAACAGGGGAGGTCTGATGACCAACAGCGTCGGCAGCAACAAGAAGGAGCTACGGCTTAACGAACAGATTCGCAATGTGGACGAGGTGCGTCTGATTGGCGAAGAAGGCGAAGCGTTGGGTGTGGTTTCTTTGCAGGCGGCCCTGGAAAAGGCGCGGGCGGCGGAATTGGATCTGGTGGAAATTTCCCCCTCCGCCAAACCGCCGGTTTGCCGGGTGATGGATTACGGCAAATACAAATACCAGCAGGCCAAGCGCGAACACGAGCAAAAGCGTAAACATCAGGCTTCCGAGTTGAAGCAGATCCGCATCAAGTCATTCCGCATTGAATCGCACGATGTCGGCATCAAGCGGGGGAAGGCGCGGGAATTCATCGAGGCGGGACACCGGGTATTGTTTATCATGATGTTCCGGGCGCGTGAACACTCCCACTCGGATTTGGGGGAGCAACTTTTGGTCGAGCAATTCGCCAAACCGCTTTCCGACGTCTCGAAGGTCGACGCCACCCCGCGCAAGGACGGTAAAAAGATGACCATGACCCTGGCGCCTCTGCCGAACCTGCGCCAGATTCTCATCACCAGGGAAAAAGAGGAAGGCAAGCGCAAGGCCGAGGCGGAACGTTTGGCGGCCGAGCAAAAGGCGCAACAGGATTTGGAACGCATCACCAGGATTATCCCCAAGGAAGCGCTGGAGGGGCTGGAGGGGGATGACGAGGACGATACGGACGACCTGGAATTGGACGACGAAGTGGAGGAGTGAGGCAATTGTGGAATGGTCAAGGATTTATTAAACCACGGAGCAGCCCTGAGTCTCTGTGGTTTTAAAATTCTTAATAATAAGCGGATGCAGTGACAGCGAAAGGAATGGGAAATGCCGAAGCAGAAACCGGTCAAGAGTTTGGTGAAGCGGGTACGGGTTACCCGCAATGGCAAGGTAATGGCCAAGGGCGCGGGCTGCCGCCACAAGAAGGTGGTGAAGAGCCCGTCCCAGAAGCGTCGTTTGGGCAAGGTACGTCCTTTGGAAGGCGCGGCGGTGAAGCAGTGCCTATTGGGGTTGGGGCTGATTTAATAAGCTACTTTCGTAAATGAACAATGGCGGAAGGGGGTTTCCTTCCCTGTTGTTGCTTTGATTTGAGGAGTGACTGCAATGGCACGTTCCACTACAGGTGTGGCGCAACACCAGAAGCGTAAAGCGGCGATGAAAAAGGCCAAGGGTTATGTGGGAGGCCGTTCCAAATTGCGCCGTATCGCCCAGGGGGCGGTGATCAAGGCCGAAGCCCGGGCGACCTATGACCGCCGCAAGCGGAAGGGCGATTTCCGGCGCTTGTGGATTACCAGAATTTCGGCGGCGGTGCGGGAATTGGGTATTTCCTACAGCCGTTTCATTGAAGGCCTGACCAAGGCGAAAATCGGCCTGGACCGGAAATCCCTGTCCGAATTGGCGATTCACGAACCGGAAGCGTTCAAGCTGGTGGTGGAGAAGGCCAAGGCGGCCTTGGGGAAATAACGCGGCGACCGATATAGTTTGTGGTATTTTCATACGCCATCCCTGATAGGGGATGGCGTATTTTGCTTTATTTTGATTCTTAGTTTAAATTTCTCCCGCAGCTTTGAGTGCGCTTTCTTCAACTTCCTTGCTTATCCAAATGCCTGCAGCGCGTATTTTATTAACAGCATCAGCCAGTATTATTGCGTACCCTTCTCGCTTGGCGCGGATTAACAGTCCAAGCGAACCAGTTAGTCGTAAACCACAGATGCGAGCTACCGATCTTCCTGTGGCTTCGTCAATTGCCACCTCTCGCCAATTCTGTTCCAACGCCAGGGTGATGACTGAGGCTTCTCCTGCATCAAGTACGTTATTCAACCAGACGGGGATGTTAATTTCTCCCGCCCATATTTCCATGCTTGGGCGTAAGATGGTGTTAACGCCCGGGCGCCCAACGCCTCCTTGCCGCACTTCCCTCCAAACCACAGGTGTAATGACAATCGGCACACCAAGAAAATCAAATATATCCCACCCATCCGTAGCTGCCGCTATAGTGATTAAAACACCGGTATCAACTGTAATGTTTTCAGGAGACACCGGCATCCTCCAGTATTTCCTCGGGTGAAGGCATTGCCGCCGACAGATGGAATTCACCGGTCCTGGTGAGAAATGCAACTCTCGTTATCCCCGCCATTTCAGCGGCTTGACCGGAAGTTATTTTTTTTTCTTCAAAAAGCCGCACCGCTAATAATAAGCGGGCTTCTTGCTCAAACTCTTCCTTCGACATCCGTAAAACATCAGGAAGCGAATCCGGATATGGTATGGTTAAGGTTTGGGTCATGACCTACTCCTTTTCTATATTATACCGGTGCCATTACCAAATGCAAAGCGGCGATTGGAGTTCAATCGCCACTTTGCACTGCATTTATTTTTAGCGTAGCGCGCACGGGATACAATAAGAAAGTTAAATCAATTACTCATGAGCAGGTTGCTCAATTTGGGCGGTTTTAGCAGCTTTCCCTTTTCCTGAAAGCCATTCTCGCGTCCTTTCGACATATTGGAACATCACCGGGGTCAAGTACAGGGTAACCACTTGCGAAAGAATCAAGCCGCCGGTCAGGACCAGCCCCAGGCCCCGCCGGGTGTCGCCGCTTTGCCCGCCGGCCAGGGCGATGATGACGCCGGCCGCCAGAGCCGCCAGGGTGGTCATCATGATGGGGCGGAAGCGTTGCACGCTCCCGACCACCGCCGCTTCCATCGGCTTGATGTCCCTGCCCTTACGCATTTCCTCCAGAGCGAAGTCCACCACCAGAATGGCGTTTTTCTTGACCAGGCCGATGAGGAGGACCAGCCCGGTCATGCCGTAGATGTCCAGGGGGCGTTGGAAAAGAATCAGGGCGAGGACCCCGCCGGCGGCGGCGGCGGGAAGGCCGGAGAGAATGGTCACCGGGTGCCAGAAGCTTTCGTAAAGGATGCCCAGAATCACGTAGATGACCGCCAGCGCCAGCAGGAGTAGGGTGAACATGTCGGACATGGTGGACTGGAAGATTTGCGCCGTGCCCTGGAATTCGTGGTGGATGCTGTCGGGGAGGGCTTTCTCCGCCGCGGCGTTGACGATGTTCGTCGCGTCCCCGAGCGCCATCCCTTCCGCCAAATCGAAGGACAGGGTCACCGCCGGCTGCTGTTCGGAGTGGCTAACGGTGAGGGGGCCGGAGAGGACCTGCCATTCCGCCACGCTCCCCAGGGGAATCGCCCTGCTGTTGACGGAAAGGTAGACTTGTTCGATGCCGGCCAGGATGCTTTGCATGGCCGAGGAGCCTTCGATGATCAACTGGTACTGGTCTGTTTCGCCGAGAATCTGGGAGACCTGCGTGGCGGAGAAGAGGTTCCCCAGGGCGTTTTCCACTTGCGCGGCGGATAGTCCGAGGGAATAGGTTTTGTCCCGGTCGATGTGAATGGAGAGGGTCGGATTGCCGAGATTCAGATCGGTGGTGACGTCGGTGAGTTCGGGGTGTGTTCGCAGTTCCTTCAGTAGTTCTTCGGAAGCGGGGTAGAGGGTTTTGATGTCCTCGCCTTTGAGGGTGAGCTGGTAGGTGCTTTTGGTGGAGCGGCCGCCGAAACGAATCGCCGGCGGGGCGGAGGGGTAGCAGATTAGACCGGTGAGAACCGCCAGACTGCGGCGGAGGTCGTCGGCGATGGCGGTGGGGTGCAGGACCCGGGGGCCTTCGGGTTTGAACGGTTTCAGGGTGATGATGATGATGCCGTTGTTCATGGGGTTTTGGCTGGTGCCGACGACCGAGAGGGCTTTGAGGACATTGGGGTTTTGCCGGATGATTCCCACCGCCTCTTCCTGGAGAGCCAGCATATTGGTGAAGGAGGTGCCGGGGGTGGATTCGGTGAAAGTGATGATGACCCCGGTGTCATTGGGCGGCATGAAGTCCTTGGGGACTATGTAGAGGAGCCAGCCGGTGGCGGCAATCATGGCCATGCCGATAAAGAGGATAAGGAGGGGCGCCTTCATGGCGAGGCGGAGGGTCCAGGCGTACATGTCGGTCAGGGCGGTGATGCCCCTGGAGCAAAGGGTAGCGACGATCCAGGGCGGGTGGTTGGGGTCTTCGGGCTTGGCGAAATGGGCGCAGAGGAGGGGGGTGAGGGTGAGGGAGACGAGCCCGGAGATTAGAACCGCCGAGGTGATGACCACCGCGAATTCGGAAAAGAGCCGGCCGATGACCCCGCCCATCAGCAGGAAGGGGATGAAGACGGCGGCCAGGGACAGGGTCATGCCGATTACCGGAAAGGAGATTTCCGCCGAGCCTTCGGCGGCGGCGACCGGTACGGTTTTCCCTTGTTCGATATGGCGGTAGACGTTTTCCATCACCACCACCGCGTCGTCGGTGACGAAGCCGACCGCCAGCATCAGGGCCATGAGGGAGAGGGTGTCGACGCTATAGTTGAAGTAGGCGAAGATGAGGCCGGTGCCGAAGAGGGATACGGGTAAGGCCAGCGAGGGGATGAGGGTGGAACGGAAGGAGCCGAGAAACAGGTAGGTGATGATGATGACCACCACCACGGTGTGGAAGATGGTGAAGAGGACCTCCTGGACCCCTTCGATCATGGGCAGGCTGTCGTCGTGGAGGATTTCGAAGGTGATGGCGGCGGGGACGATGGCGCGGAGTTCGGGGAGGATGGCTTTGATACCATTCGCGACGGCGATACTGTTGGCGCCGGGTTGGCGCTGGACAGCCAGGCCCACGGCCGCTTCGCCATCCAGGCGGGCGCCGGTTTTGTCGTTTTCGGGGAGGTCGCCAAGCTGGGCGATGTCGGTCATGCGGAGAAAGCGTTGGTCGTTTCGGGCGAGGATGAGGTTGTGGTAATCGGCGGCGTAGGTGAGTTGGCCGTCGGCTTCCAGGGTATAGGCGATTTTGTCCCCCGAGATGACGCCGACCGGGGAATTGACGTTCGAATCGGACATGGCGGAAGCCACTTCGTTCGGTCCCAGGCCGTAGGAGGCCAGGCGGTTGGTGTCGAGTTTGGCCCGCACGGCGCGTTTTTGCGAACCGTAGACCAGCACCTCCGAGACCCCTTCCACCATGGCCATGCGCTGGGCGATGAGGCTTTCGGCGTAGAAGTCGACTTCGGTGAGGGGGAGGGCTTTGGAGTGCAGGGAAAAGTACAGGACGGGGGTGAGGGCGGGGTTGGTTTTCTTGAAGGTCGGGGGGTTGGGCAGATTCGAGGGGAGATAAGTGTTGGCGGTATTGATGGCGGTCATGACGTCGAGGGCGCAGGAGTTGATGTCCCGGCTGAGTACGAACTGCAGGGTGATGGTGGTGTAGCCGAGTTGGCTGGAGGATATAATCGAGGTGACGCCGTCGATGGTGGCGAATTGTTTTTCCAGGGGAGCGGCGACGGCGGTGGCCATGTTTTCGGGGCTGGCGCCGGGATAGTTTACGGATACGGTGATGGTGGGGACGTCGACGTTGGGGAGGTATGATACGGGCAGCCCCCGGAAAGCGAGGGCGCCGAAGAAGGTGACGGAGATGGTGAGGAGCACCACCATGACCGGACGCTTCAGGCAAAATTCGGGGATGCTCATGGCTTGGTCCCCTTTTGGCTGTGGTCGTCCTGGCTGGAGTTTTTGCCCCGGGTGATGGAAATGGAACTGCCGGGCGCGAGGCGGAGGTAGCCGTCGAGGATGACTTGGTCCCCTTCGGACAGGCCTTCGGTGACCAGGGCGAAGCCTTCGTAGTGGCGGGAAACCTTGCACTTGCGCATTTCAAAGCCGTTCGTTCCCTTGACGACGGCAGCCAGGTAGGTGCCGTCGGTGGTGGGGTGGAGGGCTTCCTCGGGAGCGATGATTTGCCCTTTGTCGATGGCGACGGTGAGGGAGACCCGGACGTATTGTCCGGGCCAGAGGGCGAAGTCGTGGTTGGGGAATTCCCCTTCCGCGGTGATGGAACCGGTGGCGGAGTCGACTTGATTGTCGATGAAGGCGAGGCTGCCGACGGCGGTTTGGCCGCTTCCGTCGCCGGGGTAGGCTTTTATTACCGCGGTGCCGTTGGTTTCGGCCTGCCGCACTTCGTGGAGCCGCGATTCACTGATGAAGAAACTGACCCGGGCCGGGGAGAGGCTGTTGATGGAGGCGAGTTCCTGGGTGTTGGCGGTGATGAGATTGCCGGCCTTGATTTGCACCCGGCCGATGACGCCGTCCAGGGGCGCGGCAATGCGGCAGTAGCCGAGTTGCAGCCGGGCGTCCTCGAGGGCGGCGGCCGAAAGGTCGCGGGTGGCCACGGCGGCGAGGTAGGTGGCGTGACTGGAGTCGTAGATTTCCTTGCTGACGGCGCCTTGTTGGGAGAGGCGATAGTTGCGTTGATCCTCGACGTCGGCGTAGTCCATTTGCGCGTTGTCGTGGTCGAGCTGGGCCAGGGCTTTGTCGATGGCGATATGGAAGGGTTGTTCATCGAGAACGAACATCGGGTCGCCGGCTTTGACCCGTTGTCCGTCATCGACGTGCACTTCGAGGAGTTTGGCGCTGACTTGGGCTTGTACCGAGACGGTGGCCATGGGTATGACCCGTCCGAAGGTTTCAATGCTGCGGGGGATGTCGAGTTTTTGCACTTTGGCGACGACGACCGGTACGGTTCTGGCAGCCGGAGCGGCGTTTTTTTCTTCACCAGCGTTTAGTTGACATGGCCAAACCGATATGAAAATACTTAAAACCGTTAAGGTTGTATATTGGTGTATTCGCATGTTACACCGCCATTCCAAAGAGGTTAGATTAACTGTCAATAAAAATGAAACAGCATACAAATTATGACTGTTAATCTAAACACATTTCTCTTTGGTATTTTAACTCCTTTTGCGCATTTTGTATAAAAAGGTCACGGTTTCGCCTGGGAAATTTGACATAATAAATTCATCCGACGAAAAGTTTACACTAGGAGTGGTAATAGGTGCCGGGAGATATTTACGGTGGGAGTTGAAGCTGGAGTCGACTATGGGATGTGAAGGCGGAAGCAACCAAACCGTTCACGTCGGCTACGCGCCGTGAAAAGCCATAATCGTTATTCGCCGCTCTTGCCGCCGTATTGTTTACGCATCCGTTCCATTTGCCGCGAAGCCAGATCGCTGCCGGATTGGCCGAGGTTTCTGGGGGCGAGTTTCTCCTGTGCCGCGATGTGGGGCGTCGGGTGGTCCAGGGAAACGGGGTGTTGCTCGTGGGAATTGACCGCACTGGTAAGGTCGCTCGTATCGGGGGATTGCGAGCTCCCCGGCGTGGCGTCGGAGTGGTGGACGGCAGGTGTTTCCGGATGCGCCGCCGCCTTGAGGCGTTGACTTTCGGATTTGAGCGATTCGGCGCTCACCCCGCTTTTCAACCGCCGGCTGTCGGTGTCAGAAGTAAACCCCTGGGGGCAAAACGCCCGCACCACATCCTTCCAGGTGACAATACCCAGTAAGCGCATGGTGCCGTCGTAAACTATGGGGAGGCAGGATATTTTCCGGCTGTTCATGAGTTTGACCGCGGCCAGGAGGCTGGCGCTCTCATCCAGGCAAACAGGATTCCGGGTCATGATCATCCCGGCTCTGCGGGCCATGATTTCCTTGTCCCGGTTTTGTTCGTTAATGGTGCCGAAAAACGGACTGACCGTGCGGAGAAAATCCCGATCCGAAATGATGCCGATGACTTCACCCTCCGGCCCGACCACCGGCAGATGATGAAACCTGACCTTGGCGAATATGCCCTGGATAGTCAGGACGGTATCGTCAAAGTTCAACACCGCCACCCGCCGGGACATTATCTCCCGGACCGGCATAAGCGCAATCCGGTCGCAGTCGAAGGGGTTTCCGTGGGACTCGCGCTCGGGGTGTCCCATATAGTCGGACATGTCGCCATCCTGATCCTTCAGAATCTCCTGGATTTTTTCCTGGGAGCGGTGCAGGATCTGGGTCTCTTTCTTGGCGGCGCTGAGGCGCTGGCTTTCGCGGCGCTGGCGCTCCTGCTCGTGAGGATTGTTGGCTTTGATGCCGCGTAACCCCATCCAGCCAGGCATGGCCCATCCTCCTTTACTAATACCAAAGTTCATGCGTTTATACACGATTTCGCGATTTAGCTCGTTCTAACAGTCAACTGTCTACGAATAAACTCCAACCTTTCCTTGACCGTCTCGACCCGCGCCACCCGGTTTTCCTTTTCGGCCAGAACCGCCACATGCCGGCCGGTGCGGAGCAGTTTTTCCGGCGCATATTCCACCACGGAAATTTCCCGGGTGAAACTTTCCACCCCCAAACCCGAATGGAACCGGGCCGTCCCCCCCATCGGTAGATAAGGGTTTAAGCCGGCAAATCCGTCCCCCGCCGCCTCGCCCGACCACGGACCCAAAAACACCGCTCCCGCCGTCTCCACTTCACCCAGGTAGAAATGGTTGTCCCCGGTCTCCAGTACCAAGCGGGCCGGCGCCAGGGCGTTCGCCGCTTTAATCGCCTCCGGTATGCCGGAACACAGGTACAAAGTCGCCGTTCGGCCAATCTGTTCCAGAAGCCGCGCCCCGTCGGGGATTTTCTCCGCCAGGCACTCAAGTTCAATCCGCACCGCTTCGGCAAGAATCCGATCGTCAGTCAATAATACCAATAAATGCGCGTTTTGATCGTGCTCCGCCTGGGCCAGGAAATCGCGGGCAATCAGCTTGGCTTTCGCCCCGCCGTCCGCCACAATCACCAATTCACCCAAACCCAGACCGAAATCGACACCCACGCATCCCGCCACCAAACGCTTCGCCGCCTCCGCCTCGATGCCGCCCGGCCCGACAATCTTGTCCACCCTGCCTACCGGCTCCACTCCGTAGGCTAACGCCGCCACCGCCGCCGCGCCGCTCAGGCGGTACACCTCCTCCAGACCCAGGACTTCTGCCGTCGCCAGGACATGCGGGTCAATTTCCCCGTCCGCACCGGTCTGGGCCGCGATGCAAATCTGCCCCACTCCCGCCACTTGGGCCGGAACGGCGTGCAGAAGCAGGGCCGAGAAGGAAGAGCCGCAGCAAATTCCCACCCGGGTCAACGGTCGGGTGCGCCGCTGCAAGCGGACGCCGTCGTGGTCGTCGTGAATAAACCCGCGCCGACGCTGATTCTCGTGAAATTTTCTGATGTTCACCCGGGCCAGGGACAAGGAAGTCAGGAATTGATCCGAAACGCCGTCCCGCGCCGCCGTCAATTCAGCCCGACTCACCCGCAGTTTTTCCGGCGGCACGCCGCAAACCGAAGCCAAAGCCTCGCAGCCGCCGGTGCGAATCGCCCGGGTCTTCTCACCGGCGCGGGCTTCCATTTGTTCCAAATTCGCCCCGCCGCCGCCATCCCGCGCCAGCATGGCCAGGAAGCGCCTGTCGCCTTGTGTAAACGGCCGAACTTCTAGCATTGCGTCTCCTCTGGTGATTATGATTGAAATGGTCGCTGGGGTATGTAATTATTATCGAGGATATTCTCGTTTAACTTGCGTCAAATCCCGCGAGCAAAACAGTTTTACAAAACATTCGCTCTTGACAAACCGACGGAAGGATGACAGCCATGGCGGCACACGACGATCTGGAAATGAAGCTCTTGGCAGGCGAGGATTTGGAAACGGCGTTGGCCTTGGCGGAGTCCATCGAAGGCTTGGACGACCCCCACTGCGAGGCATGGGGAGTGCCGCTGCCGCAAACGGCCCTGCGCGCCGGCAAGGGCTGGGGAGTGTTTGTCAAGGGTACCTTGGCCGCCGCCTTGTGGATAACCGGAAACCCCGACGGCGTCGGCGATGTGGTGGCTTTGGCTGTCCCCAGACGCCGCTGGGGTTCGGGTTTGACCACCTGGATGCTGGTTGAAATCGGCAAGGTCCTCGGCAAACACGGCTGCAAGAAGCTCCGCATCATCCTCACCGCCGGCAACGGTTTTCTCGCCGAAGCTCTGGAGGACGCCGGCTTCAAGGGCCCGACTTTGCGTAACGAAGGATATCCCGCCGGGGAATGGACGCGCGCGGTGCAGGGGAAGGGAGGGGAGGCGGAGGTCGCGGACAAGAACCGTTGATATGAAAAATGTCAGATAACACAAATCCGCCGCTTGCCCAGAAGCGGCGGATTTGCTGTGTAACATCGGTAATTCACTTAACCCTTAATCCCGCTTGATGTACCGGTCGATGTCCTCGCGGCTGGCTTCGTTCGAATCGCTGCCGCCCTGATCCTTACGTTTGGCAATCTGCTCTTCCGGGGTGCTGCCGGCCGCGACGCCTTCGGCGGCGCGGAGGGACAGGCCGATCTTCCGATCGTTCAAGTCGACGTTGATAATCATCACCGTGATGCTGTCGCCGACCTTGACCACTTCCTCGGACTTTTCAATCTTCCGGTCCGCCATTTCGGAAATGTGCAGGAGGCCTTCGAGATCCGGTTCAATCTCCACAAAGGCGCCGAAATTGGTCAGTTTGGTGACGGTTCCGGTGACGATGTCGGAGGTGTGGTACTTCTCGGGAATCCGCTTGGACCAGGGATCGTCCTCGAGCTGCTTGATGCCGAGGGTGACCCGCTTACGCTCTTGGTCGACGGCCAGATCGACCGCCCGGACCGTGTCCCCCTTCTTCAGGAGGGCGGAGGGGTGGGCGAATTTCTTGGTCCAGGACATGTCGTTGACATGGAGAAGTCCGTCAATGCCTTCTTCCAGTTCGATGAAGGCGCCGTAATTGGTCATGTTGCGGACTTTACCCTCGATGATGGTGCCAATGGGATATTTGGCTTCGACCTGGGTCCAGGGGTTCTCTTCGGTTTGCTTCATGCCGAGGGACAATTCGTGCTTGTCCTTGTTGATGTCGAGGACGACGACTTCGACGTTGTCCCCCACGTTGACCAGTTCCGACGGGTGGGAGACCTGCCGGGTCCAGGACATTTCGGAAATGTGCACCAGGCCCTCGATGCCGTCCGCCAGCTTGACGAAGCAGCCGTAGGGCATGATGTTGACGACCGGGCCGGTGTGGCGGGAGCCGAGGGGGAAGCGTTCCTCGATGTTTTCCCACGGCGATTCCTGGGCCTGCTTGAGGCCGAGGGAGATGCGCTCGCGCTGGAGATCGAAGTCCAGGACCTTGACGTCGATTTGCTGGTCCAGCTTGACCACTTCGGTGGGGTGGGAGACCCGGCCCCAGGACATGTCGGTGATGTGGAGGAGGCCGTCGATGCCGCCGAGGTCGACGAAGGCGCCGAAGTCGGTGATGTTCTTGACGACGCCCTTCCGGATTTCCCCTTTGACGAGGGAGCCGAGGACGTCCGCCTTCCGGCGTTCGCGCTCTTCTTCCATCATCTTGCGGCGGGACAGGACGATGTTCCGGCGATCGCGATCGATCTTGATAATCTTGCACTCGAGATCGCGGCCGATATATTCGGAAACGTCGGCGGAGCGGCGGATATCGACCTGTGAGGCCGGCAGGAAGACCGGGACCCCGATGTCCACCAAGAGCCCGCCCTTGATTTTGCGGATGGCTTTACCCTTGACGATGTCGCCGACATCGTGCTTTTCCATGATCCGTTCCCAATTGCGGATCCGGTCGGCTTTCCGTTTCGAAAGGACGATTTCGCCGTTCTCTTCGTCAATCTCTTCGAGGAGAACTTCGATTTCATTGCCGACTTCGGGAATTTCCTCCGGCGAAAATTCGAGGATGGGGACGATGCCTTCGGCTTTGTAGTTGATGTCGACGACCACGTCCTCGCGGGTGACCCGGGTGACGCGACCCTTGACAATCGAACCCGGTTCGAGACTGCGGACGGCAAAGCCCTCGTCCATCTGGGTCTGCCCGCCCATCGCCTCGGAGAGTTCCTTCTGAAGATCTTCGTCGGAAATAACGTTGTTTACAAGCGCATATCTACCTGGCCTGACCATATTTCACTTCTCCCTGCGTGGACACGCCCCCGAGGCGAGCCTACGCCCGATAAATGCGGCAGGATTCGGCGGGGATGAACCCCGCACACACCGCCTGGTTAAAAAAACGCCCCCCGAGTGGGGGCGATTCGCTACTTATACTATAATACGGCTTTTTAGGGAATGTGATATAGAAAAATGTCGAAAAGGGGAGGATTTCCCTCGCGAGGATAAAAACAACTTATGGGAGTACTCTCGGCTTTGACTTCGCTGCCAACAAGTGGTAAGATGCCTCCATGAATGCTAAACATAAAAAAACCTTGGCTGCGCTGTTCGCACAACCCATTCCAAAGAGTCTTGCTTACCGGGATGTGGCGGCGCTTTTGAAAGCCCTCGACTGTATACAGTTCGAGGCGGAAGGATCGCGGGTGGTCTTTGCGCGAGAAACGTCAAAAGTATTGTTACATCGCCCTCATCCCGGCAAAGAAGTCAAAGATTATCAAATCAAAAAAATCAAGGCGTTTCTCGAAGAAATAGGGGTAACAGCATGAGTGATAACACCATGACCTACAAAGGTTATACTGCATCAATCGAATATAGCAATGCAGACGGCTGCTTCATTGGTGATGTTCTCGGTATCCGCGCCATGATTAGTTTTGAAGGCGCCAGCATTGAGGAATTAAGGCAAGACTTTCACAATGCCATCGAATCTTATCTGAGTTTTTGTCGTGAATACGACGAGGAACCGGAACGTCCCGGCATTTTCGATGTTCAGCTTGAACTCCCAGGCGATATTTACAGCCGTATCACTGCGGCGGCGGAGGCTGCAGGGCACAGCACCAATGATATGATTGTCAGCACTCTTGCGACCGCTTATCCCGCTTCCAGCGGGAAAGCAAAATCCCCCAAGCGGAAGGCTGTTTTCGTCAACGCGAAATCTCCGGCCACTCACCTGCCTAATAAGCGGAAAAACAGGGAAACGGCGGGAGCTAAATAACTGAGGTTTGTCTATCATGAAAATCAAGCGGCGGTGCGCTCGATTTTCTCGATCCGCCCATTCACGCCTCCCCGTCAAACAGCCGGCCTCCGTCCGCCGCCAAGAACAAGTCCGACACCAGCCGTGCCTCGTCGGAACTCCTCACCCCCAGCCACAGAACCGCCCGGACTCGGGCGCCCATCGCCAAACCCACGCAAGGGAGGACGAAACGCCTTTCACCGTCGCCGGTGGCCAGAACCAGGGTCATCCGGTCGGAGCGAATCGGATTGAAGGCGCTGGCCATCACCACCACCCCGACTTTCGCGTCCGCGATGTTTGGTTCGATGCCGAAGACTTTCGCCCCGACCTCCGAATCGCCGGCGTTTTCCTCCGAGATTTCCAGGAGACTCTTCACCGCCTTTTTTTTGAAGGGCTGGAGCTTTTCCGCCTCCGGTTTGGCGGCGCCGATGGAGATTATGCCGGGGCGGGTCGGGGCGCCCGGCATTTTGGCGACCAGCCTGGCGCCGCCGGCGACCGTCTCCTCCCGTTGCGCCAAAAGGCGCGCTTTCAGGGTCGGGGCGGCGAGGGTGCCGGATTTGCCCTTTTTCCTCTTTTTTAAAGGTCCCGCGGCCGGGTCGGCGCTGTCCGTTTCCCTTTCCGGTTCGGTTACCGGTTCCGATTTTGGGGGCGGCATTAAGGGCGGCGGTTTCGGCCTGGGCGGCGGAAGCGTGTCAGCCTCCTCCGCCTCGTCCAGCATGTCGGAACTGAAGAATTCCAGGGGAGGGGAGGGGGGCGCGGCGGGGGAGTCTAGATTATCCTGATTATTATCAAAACTATTTGCATTATCAGTATCATTATTAATATCATTATCATTACGGTAATCATTATCGTAATCATTAGGAATATTGTTATCGTAATTAAAATCATAATCGATATCAATGTCATTGTTGATATCGTGAATTATATCCGCCTCGATATCCTGAAGATCAGGATTATCATTATCGTAAGTCTTATCGTAATTCCCCTTGCTCTCGCCCCCGGCCTTCACAGTCTGGTGTCCGCGTTTAACCCCCGGTTCCGCCACGGCTTTTCCGTCGAATGACGCCGCCGTGCTCCTCGCTCCCTCCGCTTCCTTACGGGATTTCTTCGCCTCGCGACGCGCCGACAAACGGCCGGATTCGCCGCTCGCCCGCGCTTCGCCTTCGCCTCCGCCGCCTTTACGGGACGCCCCCGCCTCCAAAACCGCCAGCGCCTTGTCCGCCATCGCCGCCGCTTCCGCCCCAGCCTCCGGAGACATTTCCACCCCCGGAACCTCCACCCGCCACTGGTTCTTACGTAGCGGCGTCGCCCTTAAGCCTGCGTGCCGGAACAGCATCACCGCCCGCCTGGCTTTACCTTCGCCAAAGCCAATCGCCAGCGCGCCATCGATACGGCCGATCGACTCGACCCCCATTTCCACCATGCGGACCCGCAAGCGCTGATCCTCGAAACAGCGTTCGACCGGGGCTGGGGGAGGGCCGTAGCGGTCGCGGACATAGGCCCGGGTTTCGGCCAATTCCTCAAGGCTGCGGATACGGGTCAACCGCCGGTAAAATTCAATCCGCTGCTGTTCCGAGGGAATGTACTCGGGGGGAATGAAGGAACGGGTCCCCAAATCCAATTCCGCTTCGTAATCCTCCTTCACCTCCTCGCCCTTCTGTGCCGCCACCGCCCGTTCCAAAAGCCGGCAATAAAGGTCGAAGCCGATCATGTGGATGTGCCCCGACTGTTCGACCCCGAGGAGATTTCCGGCACCGCGTATTTCCAAATCCCGCATGGCGATGCGGAAGCCGGATCCGAGTTCCGTATACTCTTGCAGCGCCTGCAAACGTTTGGTCGCCTCCGGGGAAATCGGCCTCTTTTCCGGCACCAGAAAGTAGGCGTAGGCCTGATGTTTGTAGCGGCCGACCCGGCCCCGCAATTGATGCAGTTCCGACAAACCGAAGTAGTCGGCCTGGTTCACGAACAGGGTGTTCACGCTCGGGATGTCGACGCCGGACTCGATAATCGTGGTGCAGACCAGCACGTCCAGTTTGCCGTCCAGGAAGTTCTGCATGACTTCCAGGAGTTCCCCTTCCGCCATCTGCCCGTGGCCGACCCCGAAGCGGGCTTCCGGCACCAAATGCTGGAGCTCGCCGGCGATTTCGTCGATGTTGTGGACGCGATTGTGGAGGAAAAAACATTGCCCACCGCGCGCGAGTTCGCGGAGAATCGCCCGGCGGATGACCTCCTTCGACCAGCGCACCACCATGGTCTTTACGGAGTGCCTCTCGCGAGGCGCGGTGGTCAGGTTCGAGATGTCCCTTAAACCCAGGAGCGACATGTGGAGCGTGCGGGGAATCGGGGTCGCGGTCATGGTGAGGATGTCCACATCGGCGCGGAAGCGTTTCAGGCGCTCCTTCGCCTCGACCCCGAATTTCTGTTCCTCGTCAATCACCACCAGCCCGAGATTCTTGAAATGGATATCCTCCGACAAAATCCGGTGGGTGCCGACGATGACGTCGACTTTGCCGTCGGCGAGCAGTTCGACAATCCGTTTCTGTTCCGTTTGTCCACGGAACCGGGACAAGCATTCGACCCGCACCGGATAGTCGGCCATACGCTGGGAAAAGGTCCGATAATGTTGTTCGGCGAGAATGGTGGTCGGGACCAAAACCGCCGCCTGGTAGCCCGCGTTAGCGGCCCGGAAAGCGGCCCGGACCGCCATTTCGGTTTTCCCGAAGCCGACGTCGCCGCAGAGCAGGCGTTCCATCGGGGCGGTGGACTGCTGGTCGCGGCGGATGTCCTCAAGGGCGGTCAATTGATCCGGCGTTTCGTCGTAGGGGAAGGAGAGGTCGAATTCCTCCACCATATTGTCGTCCTGCGGCAAGGCGATGCCTTGCGAGGAGAGGCGTTTCGCCTGGGTCGCGAGGAGATCCTGGGCGATGTCCCGCACGGCTTTTTCCACCGCTTCCTTGCGGCGGCTCCAGGCGGCGGAACCGAGTTTGGAAAGTTGCGGCTTGGCTTCGCCGAGACCGATATAACGCTGTACCAGATCGATGTGGGAAAGGGGGACGTAAATCCGCGCGTCCTCGGCGAATCTGAGGGTGAGGAAATCCTGGGTCGAACCGTTTTGTTCGAGGGTCTGGATGCCTTCGAAGCGGGCGATGCCATTGGCGACGTGGACGACATAATCGCCTTCGCGGAGTTCCGCGAAATCGGCGATGGGGGTGCCGGCGAAGCGTTTGCGGGCGACCCTGACCGGGGCGTTCCGGCTGAAGACTTCGTGGTCGGACACGAAGGCGCTGCCGCCCGAGGCTGTCTCGCGGACAAAGCCCCGGGACAACCGGCCGATTCGCAACGTCGCCCGTTCGAGAAGAATGGGGCGTTTGTCGGCGAGCATTTTCCTGAGCCGCGTTTCCTCGCCTTCATTGTTGCACACCAGGGTCAGGGCGACGTTTTTATTGACCAGTATCGACAGTTCGTTCACCGCCGTTTCAAACCCGCCCGAGAGGCGTTCCCAACCGGTGGCGCCGAGGTCTACGGAGAATGGGTTTTCGGCCTGTTTCCAGGGCGGCTCCGGCCAGCCGTCCGTGTCGAGATCGGGGACTAGCGCCAGGGGGAGGCGGGACAATTTTTCGGCCGTTTCCTCGAAGGAAAACAGGGGTCCACCCGAAAAGCCGCCGGTGTAGAGTCCCGACACCCGGGTGATGCGTTCGGGGTGGTAAATGACGCCGGCGCAATTTTTCGGCAGAAAATCCAGGAGGCCGTAGTGCGAACCGTCGATATGTTTGAAGGCTTCCCTGGATACGTCCACCAGGGTGATTTGCCCGTTGAGGGCCGGGCCGCTTTGTTGGGTGGCGGGGTCGAAGGCGCGGATGGTGTCGATTTCGTCGCCAAAGAATTCGATGCGATAAGGAACGTTGCCGAGAAGCGGGTAGATGTCGAGAATTCCCCCCCGGCGGGAAAACTGTCCCGGGGCGTCGACCATGGCGACCGGTTCCAGGCCCCCTTCGACCAGGTGGGCAATCAGCGCTTCCGGCGAGACTTCGGTGCCGGCGGTGGCGTTGAGGCCGCCGGCGGAGATTATTTTCGGGGACAGGGTCGGCTGCAAAAGGGCGGTGATCGGGGCGACAATCCAGAGTTTGTCCGCCGTTTTGCCGCCGTCGCGGGTCGCGTCCAGGCAGGCCCTGAGGACATTCACCTGATCGGCCGCGACTTCGACGTCGGGGTGATCCGTTTCAAAGGGGAGGATGTCCCAAGCCGGCCAAAAGAGGGGGGAGGGGAGGTCGTCGTCCAGGTACAATTTCAGGTCGTTATGGATGTCGCCGGCGATTTCGGGATCCGGGGCGACGATCAGGAGCGGCCGCCGGAGATGGCGGCGGGCTTCGGCCAGGCATTTGGCTAGGGCGGAACCTTTGGCGCCGAGGATGCGGGCGGGGCTGTGGTCGAGGGCTTCGCGGAGGGATGCGGCCCAGGGGGTGGGGTTGGGGTCAAGGCTAGTCATGGGGGTCTTTGCCGTTGGGAAACGGGTTGCGTTACGATCGGAAACTGTCAGGTAGTTTCGACGGGTTCGTTTAAAAAGACATCGGCGGGGATACCCAGCTTTTGATGGAGGATTTTGACCATGGGCAAGGTCAATTCTCGTTTACGGGACAGGACATCCGCCACAATGGTTTTGTCGCCAAGAGAGCCTTCGAGATCTTCAGGCCGAAGGTTCTCCTGTTCCATCCGAAACAGAATTGCTTCTATTGGGTCTGGGAGCGGTATGGAATGCTGCGCATTTTCGTATTCGTCAATCAATTTTGCCCATAATTCCAGTTGGTCGGCTTTGGCACTACCGGGTCGTGAATTCATCAATTTTTGCATCTGCAGTAAAGCCGCCTGATATTCCGCTTCGGTTTTTAAAATTTTGGGTTCCATTCCACCGTCTCCACATCAATGCGGTCATACTGGCCGTCTGGCCGTGAGTTCCAATTTCATGAAATATAAGCCCAAATTGTGTAAGGGTTCTTCGGTTAAAAATGCGCATCCATTTTCCCTGGCATTTCCCGTCGTATGGTCAGGAACCTTGTGGCGGGACGTTTTTCTGTTTATAATATTGGTAATCTCCAGATGAAAAGACAGTCTTGATAACCTGGCTCAACGGGAAACCTATCATTATGCGCATAACAACTTTCAATTGCAAGTCCATTCGCATTCGCGCCGAAGCCGTCGTCCATTGGCTGAATGATTATTCCCCGGATCTCCTCGCCCTGCAGGAAACGAAAGTCGTCGACAAGGATTTTCCGGCGAGCGTTTTCACCGACCACGGTTACCAGGTCTTCTACCGGGGCGAGAAATCCTACAATGGCGTGGCGATCGTCAGTAAAAGGATACCGGACGACGTTTCCTTCGGACTCGGGGACGACGAGGGTGCGTCGGAAACCCGGTTGGTGCGGGTCAAACTGGGGGATGTGCACCTGGTCAACACTTACGTTCCGCAGGGTCAGGCACTCGACAGCGATAAATTCCAGTTCAAATTGGAATGGTTCAAACGCTTGCGACGCTATTTCGACACGCATTTTTCCGTAAAGGATAAGCTGGTCTGGACCGGCGACCTGAACGTGGCCCCGACCCCCATCGACGTCTACGATTCGAAGGCGGTCTGGCCGCATGTCTGCCACTGCCAGCCGGTCATCGACGCCTTCGCCGGGGTGACTTCGTTCGGTTTTGTCGACGTTTTTCGGAAGCATATCCCGGACCGGGACAACTTCACCTTTTGGGACTACCGGCAACGCGGTTCCCTCGACCGCAACCGGGGCTGGCGTATCGACCACATTCTGGCGACTCCGTCTCTGGCCGATACCTCCTCCGCCTGTGCGGTCGACATCAAGCCCCGGCAAGGCGAGCGGCCGTCGGATCATACTTTCGTTTATGCGGATTTTGGCAAATGACCCTGACTAGAGCGGTTCTAACAATTCTATGACATTTTGAGCACCGCTCTTTTGCCCTCACTCTTCGTTACTCGTCGCTTACAGCCCGTAGGGGATGCGCGCTCCTCGTGCCTCAATTGAGGGCAAAATAGCAGTGCTCAAAATGCC
>JAVBRG010000115.1:0-20236 GCA_031548195.1 Planctomycetota bacterium
GACATTTTGAGCACCGCTCTTTTGCCCTCACTCTTCGTTACTCGTCGCTTACAGCCCGTAGGGGATGCGCGCTCCTCGTGCCTCGATTGAGGGCAAAATAGCAGTGCTCAAAATGCCATATAATTATTAGAACCGCTCTAGCAAGCTGTCTTTTGGCGCCGAATAACGGGGACACGAGATTTAATTGGCCAAACCGCCGGCCAATTAAATATCATGTCCCCGTTATTCCGTTTTCACCGGGCTGTCCTTATTTCAACGCCATGCGGCGTCGTGTTAGAAATCATCCGAACTATCCAGCGGAATCACTTCCGAAGCCGGCAGCATCTTCATTTTGGCGCCGCCGTTGCCGCCGTTCCCGGCGTTGCTGCGCGAAGCCGGCGCCGAAGCCTCGAGTTTATGCACCTGCATTACCCGCCGGGGAGACTGGGCCGGAGCCGGACGGGCCTGGAGACGGCGGGGGCTGCCAGTGAACGAACCGCCATTGCCGTCGCCGGGTCCCACCTTCCTGCCCTCGACCATCCCGACCAAATCCTGGACCATGCCGTTCAAGGCGGTCGACTGAGCCGAGAGTTCCTCGGCGGCCGAGGCCGCCTCTTCGGCGGTCGCGGCGTTCGACTGGGTGATTTTGTCCATTTGGGCGACGGCGGTATTGACCTGGTCGACGCCCTGGGCTTGTTCGTTGGTGGCGGAGGTGATTTCCCCAATCAGCCGCGCGACCGAATGGGAGCCGGATTCGATTTCCGTGAAGCTGGAATCGAGCTGGCCGGCGATTTCAGAGCCGTTGCGGACCCGTTCAATGGTGGTTTGACTGAGCTGGGTGGTGTCGCGGGCGGCCTGGGCGGAACGGCCGGCGAGGGTGCGGACTTCGTCGGCGACGACGGCGAAGCCTTTGCCGGCCTCGCCGGCGCGGGCGGCTTCGACCGCGGCGTTGAGGGCCAGCAGATTGGTTTGGAAGGCGATGTCCTCAATCGTCTTGATGATGCGGTTGATTTGTTCGGCTGAATCGTTGATTTCACCCATGGCCTGGGACATGTTCTTGACGGCGGTGGCGCCGGTGCCGATCAGTTTGTTGTTGGTCTGGGTGGTGGTGTTGGTTTTATTGGCGTTGTCGGCGTTTTGCCGGGTCATGGACGCCATCTGTTCGAGGGCGGAGGAAGTCTCCTCGAGGCTGGCGGCTTGTTCGGTGGAGCCTTCGGCCAGGCTCTGGGAGGAGGAGGAGATTTGCCCGGCGGCCTGGTTGACTTGCTGGGAGCTTTCGCCGAGATTGGCGATAATCGAATTCAGGCGGCGGATGATGGCGGAGATGATGAAGTAGGCGAGGATGATGGCGACGACGATGCCGACGAGCGAGACGGCGGACATCAGGTAATTCATCCGCTTGCCGAGGGTGTGGCCTGCGGTGATGGCGCCGTTCATGTCGGCCATGGCGCTGTTGACGACGTCGGTGGTGTAATTGTTGAATTTGGTGCGGATGGGCACGCCTTCGGTGGCGAGCATGATGCCGGCTTTGGTATTGGTGTTCTGGCGGCCGAGTTCCATGGTTTGCTTGTAGGCGGGGCCGGCGATATCCACCAGGCGACGGCCGATTTCGGCGGCTATGGCGCCGCCCTTGTCGGGCGGGACATTCTTGGCGACGGTGATCAGATCCCGGTCGATGCTGCCCATGATTTCGGTGATGCCCTTTTCCAGGGCGTCGGACTTGGCCTGGTCCGTTTCCGGGATGAACTTTTCCAGCTGCAGGCGCAGATGCATCAAATTGACCCGGATAATCCGCACCATCGGGGTGTATACGCTGTAAACCGAAGCGTCGTTGTTGCTGTTGATGAACTGGGCCAGGCTTTCCAGATCGGCGTCGGTCTTGGTGTAAAAATCGGCGACGCCGTTGTTCACCGCCGCCGCCCTGTTGTTGGTGTTTTGGTAAGAAAGGGCGGCGATTTTGGCGGAAACATTGACGTATTCGCCCCAATAACGGCGGATGGTTTCAATGGTTGTTTCCTGGGCGGTGGTGAGGGGTTTGGGCAGGGAGTCGGCGTAACCGCGGATTTCGCTGTCCATATCCGCTTCGAGCTGTTTGAAATTATTGTCCATGATTTTTTTCATCGCCGCTTCGTCGTTGCTGTCGATTATCGAAGTGGTGGCGATACGCCGGTTCAGGACCACTTTGTCGATCATGTGGAGATGGTTGACCGCCTGGGACAATTGCCCCAAAAAATTCATCGATTTGTTCAAGGACCAGATGCTGTACAAGCCGATGCCGAGAATAACCAGTGCGATTAATACAATCAACAATACGACCGCGTAAATTTTCTTTGCCATGGACATTTGCATAGCCTGTTCCTTTCCCAGAGTTTATTCTCTGCATATGCGGCTCGCAGCCGCCTGCTATCGGTAAATTTGCGGAGATTCGGCAGATTTAGCGCTACGACTGGACTTTTTTCGGGGAGTGCGACAACCACCCCCAAAATATACCAAAAAGAGCACTTTCTGTCAATATACAAATATTCGAATGCTTATATATTCTAACTATAGCATATTTCGATAAGTATTGCAGCCTTTCTTGTAGTTTGGCCGGCCTTTTCCGGTCCGAATTTTTATGCTGAGATTTTAAGTCTTGCTATATACCAATTTACCGTTATGAAGCAAGCCCTATTTCGGATTTAACGTCTAATAGAACAGCTATAAAAAAAGTAAATATTGTTGATAAGCTTAATTGCCCTTAATAAAATAAATTGAACGTTATGCAACTCATTGCCGTCTAACCGACTACTGAAGTTGATAAACCACCCTTCATGTTAACAGGTTACGAATTTTCCTATTCTTCATCTTCACAATAACAAAAGCTCTTCATTGGTGTACTGTCACTTATTTACAATATCCAAAGGGATGGACCGCGGCGACAAAACCGGACGGCGTCACCCGGTACAGTGCGCTGAGGCAAAAAAAAACACCGCGCCCCCAAGCGGGAGCGCGGTGTTGGACTATACCGAACGCGTATTGAAATTGTGAAAAGGCTTATTTACCACAGAGGCACAGAGAGCACAGAGGTTCACTGAGTCCCTGAGGATTCGGTATATTTAGAAATCGTCACTCTTGTCCAGGGGGATCACTTCCGACGCCGACAGCATTTTCATCTTTCCGCCGCCGCTGTTGCCGCCGCCGCTCCGGGGCGCCGGAGAGGCCGTCTCGAGCTTACGCACCTGCATCACCCTTTGGGAACCGTGGCCGGGTGCGCCGCCGCCGCCACTCCGGGGCGGCATGACTGGGCCGGCGGCCTTTTCATCCGCGCCTTCGACCATGCCGATGAGGTCGCCGACCATATCCTTCAGGGCCGTGGCTTGGCCGGAGAGTTCTTCCGCCGCCGAGGCCGCCTCTTCGGCGGTCGCGGCGTTCGACTGGGTGACCTTGTCCATCTGGGCGACGGCGGTGTTCACCTGGTCGACGCCCTGGGCCTGTTCGTTGGTGGCGGAGGTGATTTCCCCAATCAGCCGCGCGACCGAGTGGGAACCGGATTCGATTTCCTTGAAGCTGGAATCGAGCTGGCCGGCGATTTCCGAGCCATGGCGCACCCGCTCAATCGTGGTGTGGATGAGCTGGGTGGTGTCGCGGGCGGCCTGGGCGGAACGGCCGGCGAGGTTGCGGACTTCATCGGCGACGACGGCGAAGCCTTTGCCGGCTTCGCCGGCGCGGGCGGCTTCCACCGCGGCGTTCAGGGCCAGCAGATTGGTCTGGAAGGCGATGTCCTCAATCGTCTTGATGATGCGGTTGATTTGTTCGGCCGAATCGTTGATTTCACCCATGGCCTGGGACATGTTCTTGACGGCGGTGGCGCCGGTGGCGATCAGCTTGTTGTTGTTCTGGGTGGTGTTGTTGGTTTTATTGGCGTTGTCGGCGTTTTGCCGGGTCATGGAAGCCATTTGTTCGAGGGCGGAGGAGGTTTCCTCCAGGCTGGCGGCCTGGGCGGTGGAGCCTTCGGCCAGACTTTGGGAAGACGAGGAGATTTGTCCCGCCGCCTGGTTGACGTGGGCGGAACTGTCCTCGAGGTGGGCGATGATGCCGTTCAGGCGGCGGATGATGCGGGAGATGACCATGTAGGCTAGAAAGACGGAGATGACGATGCCGACGGCGCCGACGATGATCATCAGCCGGTCGACCCAGGCGCCCAGTTCCTGGCCGTGGCGGATGGCGTTATTCATGTCGTTCATGGCCTGGTCGACGATTTTGTTGGTGAATTCATCCAAACGCAGGCGGGCGACCCGGCCGTCGCCGTTCAGGAGATTATTGGCCTTGACGTTCGAATTCTGCCGGCCGAGTTCCATGATTTTGCCGTAGCCGGTGAGGCCGGTTTCGCGGAAGCGCCGGATGATGTCCGCCGCCTGCTGGCCGCCGTTGGCGCCGGGGACATTGGTCTGGATCCTTTCCAGATCCCGGCCGATGCCGGCGACCAGATCGGCCAGTTCCTTCTCGTAGGCGTCGGAACGGCCCGGGTCCGTTTCCGGTATGAATTTGGCGATTATCAGGCGGTAACGCATCATACTGGTGCGGATGAGGCGGCTCAGGGGGGTGTAGACGCTCCAGATGGGCTGCTCGTTGCTTTGGGTAATGAACTGGGCCATGTTTTCGATGTCGGTGTCCATCTTGTTCCAGAAATCGACCATGTCCTCGTTCATGAGGTAGGCTTTCTGGTTGGCGTTTTCATAGGACAATTCGCCAATCCGCCGGGTGATGCCGGCGTAGTCGGACCAATATTTGCGCAGCGTCTCGATGTTCGAGCTCTGTTCCTGGGTGTGCGGCCGCGGCAGATCCTCCTGGTAGCTCTGGATCTCCCTTTCCATGTCTTCGTCACTCTTCTTCATATCCTTGTCGATCATCCCCCGCATTTCCGGTTCATCCACCGAGGAAATGATGTTGGTGGTGAGGGCGCGCCGCAGCAGGACCAGCTTGTCCATGGTCTGCAAATCGGCGGCGGAACGCGAGAGACTGCCGAGGTAATCCATGGACTTGTTCAAGGCGCCGATTCCATACAGCGCCATGCCCACAATGACCAGGGTGATGACCACCATCAGCACTACCACCGCATAAATTTTATTGGCCATAGAGAGACGCATAAAATATTCCTTTTCATGAAAAGGTGTGGGTGGGGCACACGGCGCTTGCACATGTTTATTATAAAGTAATCTTACCCGCGGGGTTTTAAAAATTGAAGAAAAAATGTCGCATTATTTGTGTCAGTCGGAAAATGGTGGTTTTATCGCTAAAACATACAATATGGCATTATTTTTGATGCGGGGTTTTTGCAAAAATCACCAATCGTCGCAGCTGGTCCGTCCCCGGAAGGTCGTATTTTTGATCCAAAACCAGACGGTAAACGCCGGCGAATTGCTCCTCGGCGGCGGCGATCTCCTCGTCGCAGCCCGGGCCTTTGAGAAAGGCCGCCCGCCGCCCGGGCAGGATAAACGGCAGGATCCGGGTCAAGGTGGGCGGCATGGTCTCCAAGGCGCGGGTGACGATGTCCCCGACCGGCAGGCCGAAGTCCTCGCCCAACGGTGAATCTTCGCGGACCGATTTTGGGAAGACGGCCACATTGTCGAGGGCGAGTTTATTAATCGCCTCCTCGAGAAAAGTAACCCTTTTCCCACGGCTTTCGGCTAATATGAACTTGAGATCGGGGCGCATAATCGCCAAAGGCAGGCCGGGAAAACCGGGGCCGCTGCCGATATCCAGAACCGGACCCACCGGCTGGAACCAGCGAAGAATTATCGCGGAGTCCACGACATGCTTGAGGACCGTGGCGTCTATCCCCATAAGTCGCGTAAGGTCCAAGGCCGCGTTGTGGGTGCGGAGCAGGTCGTAGTATTGCCAGAACCGCCGGAGCTGGCGGTCGTCCACCGGAAAAGAGTGTTCGGCGAACAGCCGCGCCATATACTCGGGGGTGGCGGCTTCCTTTTCGTAGCGGGCGTAGTCGTAGGGGCGTTCGCCGCCGGCGAAACCGTGGCGGCGGTTCGGGGTGATGCGGGAAGCGGTTTGGCCACCCGCCTCCGCTTGGCGCGATTTCGGCCGGCCGGGGCGGGGCGGTCTTCCAGTAACGCCGCTTCCACCCCGGGCGGCTCCGGCAGAACGAGGTTGCTTTTTCTTGGACATGGCGGTTCTTCCTGCAAGAGGCGCGTATGTGTTTGCAAAATCGGATTAATATTGACGCTTGTTTACCAGGACCACACCCGTGCAGGAACATATCGTAAATATCGACGCTTTGCAAGTCCTCCACCAGGATAATCATCTCCTGGCCGTAAATAAACCCGGCGGCATGCCCAGCCAGCCCGACGCCTCCGGCGATGTCAGCCTGGACGAAACGGTGCGCGAATGGCTGCGGATCACCTGCAATAAAAAAGGCAACGTCTATCTGGCCCTCCTCCACCGCCTGGACCGGCCCACCAGCGGCCTGGTCCTCCTCGCCCGCACCGAAAAAGCCGCCGGCCGCATGGCCGATCTCTTCCGCCGGCGGGAAATCGCCAAAACCTATCTGGCCGTGGTCGAATGCCCGGGCCGGCCGGAGAAAACGGCGACCCTGGAAAATTACCTCGAACCCGCCGAAAACGGCAGTATGCGGACAGTCAGGCACAAAACCCCGGCCGCCCGCGAGGCGCGGCTCGTCTACCGGACCCTGGCGGTCGCGCCTGCCGGCGCCGCCGCCGGCGACCCTTCCGTAGCCGCCGCCGGCGACTCTTCCTTGACCGCCGCCGGCGGGCGGGCGCTTTTGGAAATCGACCTGCTTACCGGCGTCAAGCACCAGATCCGTTGTCAACTCGCCCAGGCCGGCCTGCCGGTGGTCGGCGATTTCCGCTACGGCGCCTTCGCTAAACCCGCCCGGCCGGAAGCGGTCTTCGGAGGGCGGGCGATACTCCTCCACGCCCGGCGGGCGGAGTTCCTGCATCCGGTGCAGAAGGAGGGCGTTTCCGTAAGCGCGCCTTTGCCGGGGTATTGGCGAGGCGCGATGCGTATATTCGGAGGGGCAGATATTTTATTAGGTAACGGCGAGGCGTTATTGTATAATAACCTATAAGTTACTTTCTCGTGACTGTGGATCACTAATGGAAAATATTCAGGTGGCGTTGTTCATAAAGCCGTACGCAAAAACCGGAACCACGATTTGGGCATCGGGGAAAATCGCCGCGCTGTTCCGCGATGCCCAGGAAGTCAATGCCATTACCCGCAAATTGGCTTCGTTCTGTGAGGGTAATTTTCAAAATTTCATGCCGGAGGCGGTAAAACGCGAATGCGGGAAAACTTTCGGCATTCATTTGCGACAACATCGTTTGGCGGGGTTTTTCAATCAGGGCCACTCGGAGTTTATTGCCATTGACGGTTTCATAAAAAAGACCCAACGAAACGACAGTCGTATGCAGGCGATTTATGAGAAAGTCGAGTTGGTCAGGGAGAACGCAAAATGGGAAAAAATTCGGAAGAAATAGCCGACTTGCAGAGCGCTTTGAAAAGCATTGTCCGACAAAGCGAGGAATGGTCCGAGACGCCTGAAGGAAAGGATCATGAATTCCGCCTGAACTTTTCCCGCAATCTGGCAAAATCGCTCAAGGCGAAGAAAATGACCAATATCGCCTTCTGCCAGCGGATCGGTATGAAAAATCCGCAATTTTCCCGCATAATCCAGGGTGACGAGAATATCACCCTCGCCTTGATCCGCCGCATCGCCGAAGGGCTCGACATCCCCGCCGGCCGACTGTTCAAAGAGCGCAAAAAGGAATCCGCGCCGCCATGACCGCCCTGAAAACCCAAGCCATCGTCCTCCGGAACCGCCGCTTCTCCGAAAGCAGCCTGATCGTCACCCTCCTGTCCCGGGATTACGGGCGGCTGGACGTCCTGGCCAAAGGTTGCCGGCGCGAAAAAAGCCCCATGTTCGGACACCTCGATCTGTATCAGAAAGAGGAGGTCCTGGTCCTGAAGCGCTCCCAGGCCGGCCTCGACCTCCTCATCGAAGCCGCCTACGCCGACGAACACGCGGGACTGCGCTTCCTCCCCTCCGCCTTCGCGGCGGCCGGGTTTTTGGCGGATTTGGTCTGCGAAGCCGTCCTCCCCGGCGAAAACCAGCGGGAGCTCTACTCCACCCTAGCCGGCGCTTTCGGCATCCTCTCCGGCCTCGGCGACGCCTCCGCCCATGCCGCCTTGTCCGCGCCGCAACCCTTTTCCCCAAGTGAAAAAAACATCCTGGTCGGACGCACCCTCAAACTGACCATCCTGGACCTGCTGAATTGGCTCGGCTTCGGACTGGAAGTGAAGCGTTGCGTCCTTTGCGGCGCGGTCCCCCGGAGCGCTTCTCCGGAACCGGACAGGGGGGGCGACCTGTCCAACGCCGGACCGTCCGGCGGGTGGGGCCTGGGAGTGCGGCAGGGCGGACTGCTTTGTCCCCGCTGCCGGGGCGGGAGCCGGGGGAGCGTGACCACGTTGAGCGCGGCCGGGGTCCTGTCCCTCAGCGACCGGGGAAATGCGCCGGAAAGCGGGGAATTGGCTTTGCAGGCCGGGGAAAGACAGCGGCTCCTCCGCTTCCTGGTCGATTACTGCCAGCACGCGCTGGAACGGAAGCTGCGGGCCGGGCCGGTTCTGTTTCAAATGCTCGACCTTTACCGGCAATGAGAAATCCCGATCCGGCAACCGGCGCGAATGCCGCTTGTGCCGGGAAGCGGTATCGTTATAATGCCGAATTGAATGTAGCGGCTTATATCTGAAGATTTGCAAGCGGACTTTTTGCGAAAATCGAGCAAACCTCCATTTTTTCGCCGCCGCCCCATGAATTACCTATAACCTTAACTTCAGGCGGCATTTGCGGATGCGGTTACCGCAAACGTCGTGTTGTGGAGTTAATTTACCCTATCAGACACCTTTATATCGGATTCGCTTATGAGTGACACCCTGGAAAAAATCAACGCCCTTCTCGCCATGATGAAGGAAAACGAAGTCGTCGAACTGGAGCTCCAAGAAGGGGATTTCTCCGTCACCCTGCGTAAACAGGGCGCCTTCCCGCCTCCCCCGCCGACGGTATCCATGCCCGGGATGATGAGCCTCGCCGGCATGCCGGGACTGGCCGGGATGATGCCCCCCCCGCCCCCGCCGGCGCCGGCACCCGCCCCGGTCACGGTAAAGGAAAACGACCCCGCCCTCGTGCCGGTCAAGAGCCCCATCGTCGGCACCTTCTCCCGCTCGCCGTCGCCGGAAAGCGCCCCCTTTGTGCAGGAGGGCGATGTGGTGAAGAAGGACGCCGTGGTCTGCATCATCGAGGCCATGAAAATCATGAACGAAATCCGCGCCGAAATGGACGGCCGGATTGAAAAAGTCCTGGTTGAAAGCGGCGAACCGGTCGAGTATGGGCAACCGCTGTTTTTGTTGCGGAAGGGCTAAGGCGTATATGTTCAAACGTGTCCTCATCGCCAATCGCGGCGAAATCGCCTGTCGCATCATCCGCGCCTGCCGGAAACTCGGGATTGAGTCCGTCGCCGTACACTCGGAGGCCGACCGCGACTCCCTGCACGTCCGCATGGCGAACGTCTCCATCTGCATCGGCCCCCCCGAATCCTCCCGCTCCTACCTGCACATCCCCTCGATAATCTCGGCGGCGGAAATCTCGAACGTCGACGCCATCCACCCCGGTTACGGCTTCCTGTCCGAAAACGGCCACTTCGCCGACATCTGCCGCAGCCTCGACATCGCCTTCGTGGGACCGTCCTCCAAGGCCATGGCGAAAATGTCCGACAAGGCGGGAGCCAGGGAACTGGCAAAATCCTGCGGCGTTCCGGTCCTGCCGGGATCGGAGGGGATTCTCCCGGACGACGAGGCGGGTCTCCGGGTCGCCCGGCAGATCGGTTATCCGGTGATTGTCAAGGCTTCGGCCGGCGGCGGCGGCCGCGGCATCCGGGTCGCCCACAACGACGCGGCCCTCCGCATCGCCATGTCCCAGGCCCGGGCCGAGGCCGAGGCGGCTTTCGGCGACGGCAGCCTCTACATCGAGAAGTTCCTCACCCAGCCGCGCCACGTCGAGATGCAGGTCCTCTGCGACGAACACGGCAACGCCATTCAACTGGGGGAACGCGACTGCACCACCCAGCGCCGGCACCAGAAGCTTATCGAGGAATCGCCCTCGCCGGCCATCGACAAGTCGATTCGCCGGGCGATGGGGGACGCCGCCGTCAAGCTCTGCAAGGCGGCCGAGTACACCAACGCCGGCACCATCGAGTTCCTCTTGGAAAAGGGGCAGTTCTTCTTCATGGAAATGAACACCCGCATCCAGGTCGAGCACCCGGTGACGGAAATGGTGACCGGGCTGGACCTGATCGAGGAGCAGCTCCGGATCGCCGCCGGGGAACCCCTCCGCTGGCGACAGAAGGACATCCGCCACGCCGGCCACGCCATCGAGTTCCGGATCAACGCCGAGGACCCCGACCACAAATTCGCGCCCCGGCCCGGCAAGGTCGAACTGTTCGTGCATCCCGAGTATCCGGGGGTGCGGACCGATTCCTTCATCTACTCCGGCTACCAGGTCAAGCCCTATTACGACTCGATGATCGCCAAGCTTATCGTCCACGCCGAAAACCGCACCTTGTGCATCGAAAAGGCGAAAATGGCCTTGCGCGAATTCATCCTGGAAGGCATCCCCACCACCATTCCCTTCCATTTGGCCATGCTGGAAAACATCGCGTTCGTCAACGCCGATTTCGACATAAATTTCGTCGACAAGCTTTATTCCTGAGCGGGGGAGGAAATATGCGTAAAATCGTCGATTTCGCCAATGTCACCGTCACCGTCCTGACCGGCGCCTACCTGGTCCTCCTGACCTTTTTCGCCACCGACGGGCTTCTCCAGGTTCCGGAGGGGCTGGTGGAGGCGTGGGGTCCGCGCATCCTGTTCCTGCTGATTGGCGTTTTCCTGGTGGGGATTAACCTGCGCCTCCTGGTGCGGGAATGGAAAACCGGGGGGCTCAGGTCGAACCTGCGGATTACCACCGAGCAGGGGATCGCCGAGTTTTCGGTGCCGTCGATGGAAATGATGATCCTCCGCGACCTGAAGGCGGAACCCGACATCCTCGATCCGGCGGTGACCCTGAAGCCCAGGGGGGAGGGAAAGCCGATGCTGTGCGAGGTCGAACTGAAATTGCGCCGGCAGGACGACGTCCTGAAGCGTATCGACAGCATAAAACGGAAGGTTCGCGACATCATCGACCGGCTGATCCCCGGCGGGCTGACGGTCGAGGTTTTGGTGCAAGTGCGCGACTTCATCAACGAACAGACGCTGCAGGCTTCGAAACGCTCCAACCGGGAAAAATTGCCGGAGCCGGGGGAATTCAACGGGCCGGTTTACACCGACGGCGGGGGGTCGGAGGGGGTGTGATTTTGTACTGGTATTTTCTCCTGTCCTCCAGCATGAATTGCGAACGCCGCCTTGTCACTTGACCACCTGCTGTCTTCATACCAGTTCACCCTCCCTCCCGAGCTGATTGCCCAAACGCCGGCTCCGCGACGCGACGAATCCCGGCTGATGGTCCTGGGAACCGGCGGAGGAAGGGCCGAAACGACTTTCCAGCATCTCCCGGACTATTTACGCCCGGGAGATCTGCTTGTCAGGAATAATGTCCGGGTGCTTCCTGCCCGGCTTTTGGGAACCCGCGCCGGGGGCGGGGCGGCGGAGGCGCTTTTGGTGCGGCGGGAGAAGACGCCGGGCGAGGCTTTGGCCCATGAGGTTTTACCCCGGGAGGCCTCACCCCAGGCCGATTCCCCTGCCGCCGCTACGGCCGGGACCGCCGCTGCGGATTGCGGCGAACGGGGCGAGCGCTGGCTTTGCCTGGCGCGGCCGGCGAACCGGTTCAAGGCGGGCCGGACCATCGCTTTCGGTCCCAACGGGGAGCTGACGGCGAGGGTGCGGGGGCGGGGTCCGGAGGGAATGGTTTGGCTGGAATTTCCTTTATCCGGGGCAGCTTTTATGGAAGCTTTGGAAAGGTATGGGCGCATACCCCTGCCGCCCTACATCACCCGGCCGGGGAAAACCCCCACGCCGGAGGACGGCGTCCGTTATCAAACCCATTTCGCCGAATCGCCCGGGGCGGTGGCGGCGCCGACGGCGGGATTGCATTTTACGCCGGAACTGGACGGACGGCTCGTGGCGAAGGGGATTGACATTGTCGAGGTTACCCTGAATGTCGGACCGGGCACTTTTCGGCCGATCCAGGCCGAGAACCTGTCGGAACACCGCATGCACGAGGACTGGTACCGGATTCCGGCCGGGACGCTGGCGCGGATTCGGGAGGTCAAGGCGAGTGGCGGGAAGATAATCGCCGTCGGCACGACGGCGGCGCGGACGCTCGAGGCCGGGGCGGCGACGGGCGTTTTGTCGGGCTGGACGGATCTATTTATCCGCCCGGGTTTCAACTTCAGGCTGGTGGACGGTCTAATTACCAATTTCCATCTGCCGGGGTCGTCCTTACTGGTGCTCGTTTCCGCCCTTGTGGGGCGGGAGGTTCTCTTGGCCGCTTATGCGCGGGCGGTGGCTGGCGGGTGGCGTTTCTATTCCTATGGCGACGCCATGTTGATTTATCCCGGTGCGATTGGATAAAATGCCGTATATGTTTTCAGCCAAGCGACTAAAGTACCTTCTTCGCCGCACCTTGCGTGCTCTGGGTAAGGCGACGGGAACCGCGCACCAGATCGGCATGGGGGTCGCCATCGGTTTTTTCGTCGGTTGGTTGCCGATTATCGGCATACAAATGGCTGTGGCGGTGGTGGTTTGCGCCATTTTCAAGGCGAACAAACTGGTGCCGATCTTTCCGATTTGGCTGACCAATCCGGTGACGATGGTGCCGATTTATTCCTTCAATTATTGGATCGGCTGGAAAATCGTCGGGGGTCCGCCCCTGGCCGATTTGGCGGTGATACTCAAGAAGATGATCACCCCTCCCGATCCGGTGCCGGGAATGGGCCGTTTCGAGTTATGGTGGGACGGGGTCAAGCACGCGTTCCAGGAATTGCTGTCGATGGGCTGGGATATGCAGCTGCCGTTATGGCTGGGTTGCGTGGTGGTGGGTTTGGCGTTGGCGGTGCCGTCCTATTACTTGTCCTGCAAGTTTGTCGAATCGTTTCGCAAGGCGGTGGATCGTAAGCGGATCAACCGGGAGAAACGACGCAAGGCCAGGGAGATGGGCGTATCGATGGGAGGGGGGTATTCCCGGGGCAACTGGATTGACGATCCCGGCGACAGAATGAAGTAGTTTTATACCGAACGCGTTCGGTATAGGCCGTCGCAAACGGAGAGTATTTAATGCGAGCGTACCTGA
Organism: Planctomycetota bacterium; assembly: GCA_031548195.1. Classification (GTDB taxonomy): domain Bacteria; phylum Planctomycetota; class SZUA-567; order SZUA-567; family SZUA-567; genus JAJBSZ01. The sequence continues at coordinate 13,325 of JAVBRG010000115.1, forward strand.
TAAAGCGCCTGCTCTGGATGATTCCGACCTTGCTGGTCATCACCGTGGCTTGTTACGGCATGATGCGGCTGGCGCCGGGGGATCCGGTGAAGACCAGTCTTCTCGCCGGGGGAGGCGGGGGGGAAGAGGGCGGGGTCGGCACCCGGAAGCCGGGGGAAAGCGCGTCGGCGCGGGAATTCCGGCGCCGGTTTTACCTGGACAAGCCCTGGTATGTCGGGTATTGGCACTGGTTGACGGGCGACCGCGAACGCGGCCGGGGCGGGGTGATTCACGGCGATTTCGGCGACTCCATCGTTCTCAGCCTCGGGACGCCGGTGTGGACGGTCATATCGGAAAAATTGCCGCCCACCCTCAAATTGAACCTGTGGTCGTTTCTGGTCGTTTACCTGGTGTCGATTTCCTTTGGCCTTTATTCGGCGGTGCGGAGGGGATCGTGGACGGACCGGGCGGTTTCCATGCTGTTCTTTGTGCTATACAGTTTGCCGGCTTTTTGGATAGGCATTTTGATGATCCTCCTGGTGTCGAAGTATTTGCCGTGGTGGCCGATTAGCGGGCTCAGTCAAGACGCTTTGCCGAACGAAACCTATTGGCACTCTTTGGGGAGAACGGCGCTGCATTATGTAATGCCGGTCATCTGCATGAGTTACGGCGGATTTGCCAGCTTGAGCCGTTTCACCCGCTCGGCGGTACTGGAAACGATTCGGCAGGATTTTGTCCGGGCGGCGCGGGCGAAGGGTCTCGGAGACTGGGCGGTCCTGTTCCGGCATATTTTCCGTAATTCCCTCATACCCCTCATTACTCTCGCCGCCGCGCTTCTCCCCAGTTTGATCGGGGGGACGGTGATTATCGAATATCTGTTCAATATCCCCGGCATGGGCACTTTGGGTTTGCAGGCGATATCCAGCCGGGATTACCCGGTGCTGATGACGGAAATGGGTTTAGCAACCGTATTGGTTTTACTGGGAATTTTACTGTCCGACATCATGTATGCTGTGGTCGATCCGAGGATTACTTACGAGTAACCAGTTTACGCCGGGCGGGTGTTGTCGAGTAAATCATCGTTAAATGGCCTTGCGAAATCCGTACCTTTGTCTTATGATGTTTCGCGAGTATTTTGCGGCCGTTATGCACCGGCGGTTTGTCCGTTCTGCAAGCGGCTCGGATCCGGAGCCCTGGTCATGTCAACCGCTTTCCGCCTTATCACCGGAGGTAAATTGCTTGCCGAACCGGCGGCGTTGGACAAGCCCGACCGGGAGATCATCTGGATTGACGCCCTTTCCCCGACCGATTCCGACCTGGATTCCCTCGACCGGCTCATGGGCTTCGAGGTCCCCAATCGCCACGACATCACCGAAATCGAACTCTCCAGCCGGCTCTACAAGGAAGCGGATGCGGTGGTGATGGTCGCGTATCTGCTGCCCCGCTCCGAAAGTTCGCTGCCGCCACGCCCCGCCGCGTTCATTCTCAAGCAGAACCTCCTGTTGACCATTCGCTACGCCGACTTTTACTCCTTCGATCGGGTAATGCAGTTGATTCACGCCGACAAGGAGGTGCCGCAGAATTCGGTCGGGGTGTTCTGCCGCCTCTTGGAGGAGGCGGTGGGGGATCGCGCCGACAACATCGAATTGTCGATGCGTTATATGGAAGACCTCACCTCCCGCCTGTTTCTCCGCCCCGGGCGTCTGCCCGGTGAGGCCTATACGGAAAGCCCCGAACTGGACGTCGCGCTCCGCCTCATCGGCCGCATGGGCGAGACCGTTTCGAATATCCGCGAATCCATAACCTCCCTGCAGATGGTGGTTAATTTCGCCGCGACCTATGTCCCGGACAGCTGGCTGGGGGAGGACCGCCTGGTTTTGAACTCCATCAAAACCGACCTTATCGCCCTTTCCGACGAAGCCTCGTTTTTCATGAGCAAGCTGTCGTTCAATCTCGACGCGGTTCTGGGCATGATCAACATCGACGAAAACAAAATCATCCGCCTGTTGTCGGTCGTCACCATGCTTTTCTCCCCGCCGATGCTGATCGCGGGAATCTACGGCATGAATTTCGACCGCTTGCCGGAATTGCACTGGAGCCACGGCTACCTCTTTTCACTGGCGCTGATGTTGATGACGATGATCGTTTCGGTTTGGTATTTGAAGAAAAAAGGGTGGCTGTGAAGCGGTATTGTTATCCGCGGATAATTTTCGGGATCCGGCCCGGCCGCCTTGCGAAGGAGCGCATATGGCCTTTTTTTTCATCGACAGCTTTGCCAATGCGGTGGCCCGCTTCGGCGGCAAGCATGCCGCCGTCTGTCAAGGCGACTACCTGACTTTCAGTGAACTGGACTCCCTCTCCAACGCCATCGCCGGAGCCCTGCAGAATCGCGGCATCCGCCGCGGCGACATCGTCCCCATAAATCTTGACCCCGGCATCGCCCCCCTGGCCGCCATCATCGGCGTCTGGAAGGCCGGCGCCGCCTTCTGTCCCCTCGCCACCGACCTTCCGATGGGCCTGGTCCGGCAAATCGCCAGCGAATGCTCCGCCCGGCTGATTCTGGACCGCGCCTGGCTTGACCGGCAAACCCTCAATCAGGAACCCCTGGTGGGAACGGTCGAAAATCTGCCCTCGTTCGAGGACCTGGCCATGGTCTTCTTCAACCCCGACCCGTCCGGCCGCTACCGGGGCACGATGATCCCGCACCGTACCCTTTCCCTCGCCATCCAGGGGAACGCGCGCGACTTCAGCGATCAGGACGCCTTCCTGTCCAATTTCCCCTTCAATCACATCGGCATGGTCTTCGACACCCTCACCCCCGTGGCTCTCGGCGCCACCACCCACCTGACTTCCGGAAGCCTCGCCGAGGATCTCCGTTCCCGCATCCACTACATCAAGGACAATGCCATTACCGTCGCGGGCATGGTCCCCCACGAGGCGGCCGCCTACCTCAACCGGGCCGACGGCGATTTAAAAACCCTGTTCGTCGGCATGAATCGGATCGGGGGGCTGTTCAGCGTCTTTACCCGCATCGTCAATGTCTACGGTTTGGCGGAAACGTGCGGTCCGGTGGCGGCGCTGGAAATCGATAGGCCTTACCTGAACGCCCCCATCGGTCAGCCTTACGAGGGAACGCAGATTCATCTGTTGGACGACAAGCGGGATCGGGTCGCCGACGGCGAATTGGGCGAGGTTTGCCTTTCCGGGCAGATCGCCATGGGTTACCTCAATGACCCCGATTCGACCGAGCGTTCCTTTATCGACAATCCTTATGCTTTGGGGGTCGAGGATCGGAAGCTGTTTTGTACGGGGGATCTGGGGCGGATCGATCCCGATAGCGGGCTGTTGTTTGTGGAAGGGGAGATGCCGGTGGGGGAGAGGTGGCGTACTGCCAGGGGGTGATTGGGGCGTGGCTCCGAGTGGGTGTCACAAAAATGGCGGTAAAGAAGGTGGTTTATTGAACCGCTTTTTTTCTGCAATTTTTAGAACAACCTCTCATACCTCCCCCAATGGATGAAAAACACCCCCGCCTCCTTCACCACCTCCCCGGTAACCTTCTCCCACGCCCGCGCATAAGCCTCCACCTGCCGACGATGCACCTCCGCCATCCCACGGAAATCATCGGCACGAATCCGAGAACCCAACTTGTAATCGACAATCACCCACGCCCCCCCCTCACGAAAAACCAAATCAATCACCCCCCGCTCCACCCGCGCCACACCCCCTCCGCCGGCGTCCAGCCGCACCGTGAAAGGCGCCTCGCGAAACACCCGCTCCGCCCCTTCCAGACGCCGCCACAACTCCGACTCCCGCACCTGCCGCACCAATTCCAGCGCCTCGGGTATCCCCTCCGCCGGAAAACGGTACTCGGCGAACAATTCCCCCGCCCGTTCCGCCAGCCGCTCCGAAGAACCGCCGGCAGCTTCCAACAAACCGTGCAACACCTCGCCGTAAGCGACCAGCCGCTCCGACGCGTCACCCTCCGTCCCCTCCGGCACCCCCTTCTCGGACAAAAACTCCCCCTCCTCTTTCGCCCGCCGCCGCGCGAACGTTTCCGCGAACATCTCCCCGCGCACCCGATCCCGCCAATTCTTCCCCAGTTCCAAAACCGCCGGGTCAAGCGTATCGAGTACGCCGTCACCCGCCGACGCGCCGGTCCCCGACTCCGACCCCGGCCTCGCCCCTCCCGCCGCCTCCGCCGCCGGTTCCGGCAACACCCGGTCGATTACCGTCCCGGGCGGCAGGAAGGCGCTTTTCCAATCGTTTTTCCCCTTGGACGCATGCATGCCGACAATCAACGCCGCCCCGGCCCGGGTCGCCGCCACATAATTCAGGCGGGTCTTCTCAGCCGCCAGAAACAGCGCCTCCTCCTCCTTCAGGTCCTCCCAATCCGCCCCCTGGGCCAGCGGAATGCTGTTGTACGGCCCCCCGGCCAGCACCATCGCGGCCGACCCCTCCCCGCCTTCCCGCCGCACCGCGAAAACAGCCCCGTGTTCACGCACCTCGCGGGTGGACGCGAGAAACACCACCGGCGCCTCCAGCCCCTTTGTCTTATGCACATTCATCACCCGCACCGCCGTTCCCAAACGCTCCCGCGCCGGCAACGCCTCCTTATCGTAATTTTCAATCAGCCATTCCAGCCGTTCCAGCATCCTCCCCAAAGTCGCCGCCGCCAGCCCCTCCCTTTCCAATAACTGCAAAGCCGCCTCGACGACCCCAGGACCTTCCGCCGGATCCTCACCGAGGCACCCGTAAGCCCACAGCCCCAAATCCTCCACCACCTCCCGAAGCGCCGCGACCGGCAAATCCCCCGCCAGCCGCCGCGCGTGCCGGCGCATCCCCGCCAGCGCCCGGCCGATAGCCTCGGTCCCTGCCGCGCCTTCACCGGCATTCGCCGGTTCCGGCCTTTCCGTCAGGAGGGAAAAATCCCCGCCCGCCTTCTTCCAGGCGTACAGTTCGACGTCGGAAAAACCGAACAGACCGCCCCGGAGCACGGCCAGGAGCAGCACCGGATTGTCCGGATTCGCCAGCGCCCGCAAGTACTCGCCTAGCATTGCCAAAACCGGGGAAGCCGCCAAGGTCCCCCCCCCCGACACCCGGCACGGAACCCCCATTTGCCGCAACGCCGCGCCGTAAAGGGCTGAAGCCGCCTTCCCGGGCGTTACCACCATGAAGTCGCCGGGAACCGCCGGCCGGGGTCCGTTCGGACCAGGCAGGTCCAGGCCGCCGGTCACCGCGTGGCGAATAAAAAGGGCGATGCGCCGTGCTTCGTCGCGGGGAATGTCCCGCCGGGCCACCCCTTTATCCCGGTCCTCCCGCAATAATTCCAGGCGGTAGACGCCCTGGAAACAGTCCGCCTGCCGTTCGGCCGTCGCCTCCACCAGCGGCCGGCCGGGGGTGAGGGGGACGTAGGCGGGACTGTAAGGCGACTCCTGCCGGGAAAATTTGCCGCTCAGGGCGATGAGTCGCTCCCGGTCGGAAGCGTCGCCGCCGCTTTCCCCTTCCTCGATAGTGAAGGTTTTATTGACCCAGGAGATAATCTCCGGCCGGCTGCGGAAATTCGCCTGCAAGGCGAGGAGGGCGCCGCCGTGCCTCAGGAGGCGGTTTTTCATCTCTTGATAAACCACAATGTCGGCCCGCCGGAAGCGGTAAATGGACTGCTTGGGGTCGCCCACGATAAAGAGCGCGCCCGGACGGGGCCGACATTTACGCCAATCGCGTTCGCGGCTGTTTTCGGCGGCGAGAAGAAACATGATTTCCGCCTGCACCGGATCCGTGTCCTGGACTTCATCCACCAGGAGCCGCCGGTAACGCCCGGCCAAATCCCCCCTGACCTCGGGGTAGTCCCTCAGGAGGGCGGCGGTTTTCATGAGGAGATCCTGGAAATTCAGGACTCCGGCATCGCGGCGGAGGCGGTCATACAGATCCCGGGCCTGGATGAAAACCTCCAGCGCCCGGGCGTAAACCGCGGCCAGGCAGGCGGTCTGGAAGGGGCGGACGGTGTCGGTGAAAAAGCGCTGATAGCGGGCGTGTTCCTCGCCGGCGGCCTGTTTGTCGAGTTCCAGCGTGTCCCGCCAGCTTTTCTGGGTGAATTTGGGTTTGGCCTTGAACAGTCCCGAGAGCTTATACGCGACGTCCAATCCCAGCGGCTGGACCAGGCGGGGAAAACGCCGGTTCAGGAGGCGTAGAATGGGGAGGAGCTCATCCGTCCCGCTATCCCCCTCCTCCAGCTTCCGGGCGTAACCCCCGAGGCTGGCCTGGTAATCCGCCACCCCCGATACGAAGGCGGGGAGGTTTATATGATCGAGGCTGGCGTGGAGGCCCGGCCAGTGGCCGATGTCGGGGAAATCGGCGAATTTTTCGAAACCGGCGCCGAGGGTGTCCAGGTCCAGGCCGAAGAGGCGGAAAGTTTCGTAATGGGGCGCCTGGGCGGCGTTTCCGGTCAATTCGCGGCTGAAGAGGCTCCAGGCCTGACGGCGGAGCAGCAGGTCCTCCTCGTCTTCGCATTCGCGGAAATCGGGGTTTACCCCGGCTTCGACCGGACGCTCCCGCAGCAGGCGGGCGCAGAAGGAGTGGATGGTGCCAATGTGGCATTCGGGGAGGTTTTCCGCGGCTTCGGCCAGGTTCCGGCGGATCTCGGCAGATAGACCCGGCTGGTTCAAGCGCCGCTCCAGTTCTTCCTGCAAACGGGTGCGGAGTTCGCCGGCCGCTTTTTGGGTGAAGGTGACGGCGGCGAGGCGGGCGTTCCCCGATAAGGCGCCGGAGGCGAGAAGGTTCAGGATTCTTACGACCAGGCTGGGGGTTTTGCCGGTGCCGGGGGCGGCTGCGACGAGGAGAGACTCCTCGAGCCGATTGAGCATGGCGGCTCGGGGGTCTGGCTCGGCGGGGCGGCGGTGCGGCGTGGACCTGCCGGGGGGAGAGCAGAGACTACCG